>CAYNGR010000078.1:0-13406 GCA_964396755.1 uncultured Cyanobium sp.
GGCCAAATTCGGCATCACCCCGGACCTCACCACCATGGGCAAGGTGATCGGTGGCGGTCTGCCGGTGGGTGCCTACGGCGGCCGGGCCGACATCATGGCGATGGTGGCGCCGGCGGGCCCGATGTATCAGGCCGGCACCCTCAGCGGCAATCCCCTGGCGATGACCGCCGGCATCAAGACCCTGGAGCTGCTCAGGCAGCCCGGCACCTACGACCGGCTCGAGGCGATCACCGCCCGCCTCAGCCAGGGCATCGAGGCGGCGGCCCGCGCTGCCGGCCTGCCTTATTGCGGGGGCAACATCAGCGCCATGTTCGGCTTCTTCCTGTGCGAGGGGCCGGTGCGCAACTTCGAGGAGGCCAAGGCCACCGACAGCGCCCGCTTCGGCCGGCTGCATCGGGCGATGCTGGAGCGCGGTGTCTATCTGGCGCCCAGCTCGTTCGAGGCGGGCTTCACCTCGCTGGCCCACAGCGACGCCGACATCGATGCGACGATCGCGGCCTTCCGGGACGCCTTCGCCGCCATCGCCTGATCCGGCAGGGGTGGTGCCGCCTGCCGCGACTCCACTCGATCGCCGTCAGCGCGGCGCCGGACGTCTGGCCGCCGCTCTGGCAGCAGCGATCGGCTTGATCGCCGTGCTCGGCCGCAGTGCCGATCCGGCGACCCGTCCGCTCCCTCCGGCCGGCGCTGCCGATGGGGCCGTCAGCATCGGGGCGGTGATCGCGCTCACGGGCAACGCCAACCTCTACGGCCAGGACCAGCGTCTCGGCATCGCCCTTGCCGAGCGCTGGGCTGCCGAGCAGGCCCGCCGCGATCCGTCGGCCGCGCCGCGTCCGGTGCGGCTCAGCCTCGAGGACGGCGCCTCCGATGAGCAGAGCGCCATCTCCGCCTTCAATCTGATGCTGCGCCGCGGGGTGGTGGCTCTGATTGGCCCCACGCTGTCGCAGCAGGCCTTCGCGGCCGATCCGATCGCCCAGCGCAGCGGTGTGCCGGTGGTGGCCCCCTCCAACACCGCCCAGGGGATTCCCCAGATCGGCCATTTCATCAGCCGCGTCTCGGCCCAGAGCTCGGTGATCGCGCCTCTGTCGATCGAGGAGGCCCTGCAGCGGGATCCGGCCCTCAGCCGGGTGGCGGTGTTCTACGCCCAGGACGACGCCTACAGCACCGCTGAAGTGGCGATCTTCCAGAAGGCGCTGGCGGCGAAGGGGCTGAAGCCCGTCAGCGTGCAGCGCACCCAGCTGGGGCAGAGCGATTTCCAGGCCCCGATCACCACGGTGCTGCCGCAGCGCCCCGAGCTGGTGGTGATCTCGGCCCAGGCCGCGGATGGTGGCAACCTGATTCGCCAGTTGCGCGAGCTGGGCTACCAGGGGCAGATCGTGGTGGGCAACGGCCTCAACACCCCCAACATCTATCCGATCTGTCAGCGCTGGTGTGACGGCATCCTGATCGCTCAGGCCTACAGCCCCGATCTGGACACGCCGATCAACCGGGCGTTCCTGGCGCTGTTCCGCCGGAGCGGGGCCAGCGGTGCGCCGCCGCAGATCACCGCTCAGGCCTGGACCGCCTACCAGGTGCTGTTCGAGGCGATCCAGCGGCTGCAGCGTCGCGGCGGTCTCCAGGGCGTCGACCTGGGCGAGGCGCGGCGCCGGCTGATGGCCGAGCTGCTGGCCGGTCGCTACGACACGCCACTGGGTCCGATCCGCTTCACCCCGGAGGGGGAGGTGATCCAGGATCGCTTCTTCGTGGCCGAGGTGCGCATGGGTGCCAGTGGTCGTGACGGCCGCTTCGCACTCGTGCGTGAGCAGGCGCTGGAGCCGAGCGCCCCATGATCGAATCGCTGCTGCAGACCCTGCTCAACGGGGCCGCCACGGGCGGGGTCTATGCCCTGGTGGCCCTTGGCTACACCTTGATCTTCTCGGTCCTGGGGGTGATCAACTTCGCCCAGGGTGCCCTGTTCAGCCTGGGGGGCTACGCCACCTACCTGCTGATGGGCGGCCGCATCGGCGTCAACGGGGCCTGGCCAGGTCTCGGCCTGCCCCTGGCCCTGCCCTTCGCCCTGGCGTTGCTGCTGGCAGCCCTGGTCACGGCCCTGGTCTCGCTGCTGGTGGAGCGGCTGGCCTTCGCGCCGCTGCGCCGCCGTGGCGCTGAACCACTCCAGTCGCTGATCACCAGCCTGGGGGCCGGTGTGGTGCTGGTGAACCTGCTGCAGATCCTGATGGGGGCCGAGGGCTATGCCTTCCCCGCCGGAGCGGAGGCCCTGGCCGGTCTGCCCGCCATGCTGGTTCTCGGAGGCGCCCGGATCCGCACGATTCAGCTGCTGCTGCTGCTTGTCTGTGCCGCTGCGGTGCTGCTGCTGAGCCTCTGGCTGGAGCGCAGTCGCGGCGGCAAGGCGCTGCGGGCCGTCGCCGAGGACTTCACCACGGCGCGTCTGCTCGGCATCGACAGCGACGCGATGGTGCGCCTGGCCTTCGCGCTCAGCGGCGTGCTGGCCGGTCTCGGCGGCGGTCTGGTGGGGCTGAGCGTCAGCCTCACGGGCCCCTACTTCGGCATCAGCTACGGCCTCAAGGGGCTGGCGGTGCTGGTGCTCGGTGGCCTCGGCAGCGTGCCCGGTGCCATCGCCGGCGGCCTGTTGATGGGGCTGGCGGAGGCGCTGGTGCCGGCGGATGCCTCCGGCTGGCGCGATGCCCTGGCCTTCGCGATCCTGTTCGGGGTGCTGCTGCTGCGTCCGGGCGGACTGCTCGGACGCGTTCAGGTGGACAAGGTGTGATGGGCCGTCCTGACCCCATGGGAGCCGCCGCGTGATCGACAACGGCCTGCTGGTTCAGATGCTGCTGGGAGCCCTGCTGGGGCTGTCGGTCTATCTGCCGCTGGCGGCAGGGCAGCTGTCGCTGGCCACGCCGGCGTTCTATGCCATCGGTGGCACCCTGGCGGCGCTGCTGTCCACCCGCTGGTCGCTGCTGGGTGGGGCGCAGGGCAGTCTGCCGCTGCCGTCGCTGCTGCTGGAGCTGCTGCTCGCCGCTCTGCTGGCGGCGCTGCTGGCGGCGCTGGTGGGCGGCCTGGTGCTGCGGCTGCGCGGCATCTATCTGGCGATCGCCACCATCGCTCTGGTGGAGATCGTGCGGGTGGCGATCCTGAATCTCCCCTTTACCGGCGGCGCCGTGGGCATCTTCGGCGTCCCCCAGCCCTTCGCGGAGGCCGGCGGCTATCTGTGGTCGACGCTGGGGCTGCTGGCCCTGGCCGGCTGGCTGTGCCAGCGGCTGGAGGCCCTGCCGCTGGGCCAGGCGATGGCGGCCATCCGCGATGACGAACTGGCCGCCGGCTGCCTCGGCATCGACACGACGCGCGTCAAGCTCAGCGCCTTCGTGCTCAGCGCCGTGCTGGCGGCGCTCACCGGCGTGCTGGCGGCTCACTTCCTCAACACCTGGAATGCCCGCCAGGGCAGCTTCGACGCCAGTGTCACCACGCTGGCCTTCGTGATCCTGGGAGGCTCGCGCACCTGGCTGGGGCCGGTGGTCGGCGGGCTGCTGCTCACCGCCCTGCCGGAGCTGCTGCGGCCGGTGGGTGATGCCCGCCTGGTGCTGTTCGGCCTGGTGATCCTGCTGGGTCCGGTGCTGGCGCCTCAGGGGCTGATCACCCCGGCCCTGCTGGAGCGCCTCGGCGGGCTTGGCCGTGGGAGGGCGGGATGAACCACCCGGTCGCCACCCCACCGCTGCTGCAGGTGGAGCAGCTGTGCTGCCGTTTCGGAGGGCTGACGGCGCTCGATCAGGTCAGCCTCAGCGTCGAGGAGGGCGAGATCTTCGGTCTGATCGGCCCCAACGGCGCCGGCAAGACGACGCTGTTCAACACCCTCTCCGGCGTCACCACCGTCAGTGACGGCCAGCTGCGCCTGGCCGGCCGCCGTCTCGACGGGTTGGATCCGCATCACATCAATCGCCTGGGCGTTGCCCGCACCTTCCAGAACCTGCGCCTGTTCGAGAGCCTCAGCGTCGCGGAGAACGTCGAGGTGGGCCTGCAGCAGCAGCTGCGACGCAGGCCTGCCGTCGGCGGCTGGGCTGCGCGGCGGCGCCAGGTGGCCGAGCTGCTGGAGCTGCTGGAGCTGGCGGATTCCACGGCCCGGCCGGCCGGCAGCCTCTCGTACGGGGAACGGCGGCGTCTGGAGATCGCCCGGGCGCTGGCCACCGGTCCTCGGCTGCTGCTGCTCGATGAGCCCGCCGCCGGCATGAATCCCGCCGAGAAGGACGATCTCACCGGTCTGATCCGGCGCCTGCGTCAGCGCTTCAGCCTGACCATCCTGCTGATCGAGCATCACGTGCCGCTGGTGATGGGGCTGTGCGATCGCATCGCCGTGCTCCATTTCGGCCGTCGCATCGCCCTGGGCCGGCCCGATGAGGTGCGCCGCGATCCGAAGGTGGTGGAGGCCTATCTGGGGGGCGCACCATGACCAGCCCCGGCTCCGCCAATGGTCCGGATGCGGCCGCCTCCCCGCTGCTGGAGCTGCGCCGGCTGACGGTGCACTACGGCGCCATTCCGGCGGTGCGCGGTCTGGATCTGAGCCTGCACCAGGGGGAGCTGGTGGCGTTGCTGGGAGCCAATGGTGCCGGCAAGACCACCACGCTGCGGGCGATCTCGCGGCTGGTGGACGCTTCGGCCGGCAGCCTGCACTGGCGTGGCCGTGATCTGGCCCGGGTCCGCACCGAGACCACCGTGCGCCTGGGCATCGTGCACTGTCCGGAGGGCCGCCGGGTGCTGGCCCGCCAGAGCGTCGTCGCCAACCTCGAGCTGGGCGCCTGGCTGCGCCGCGACCGAGACGCCATCCGCGCCGATCTGGAGCGCTGTTATGCCCTGTTCCCCCGGCTGGCCGAGCGGCGCCTGCAGCTCGCCGGCAGCCTGTCGGGCGGAGAGCAGCAGATGCTGGCCATCGCCCGCGCCCTGATGGCCAGGCCGAACCTGCTGCTGCTGGATGAACCGAGTCTGGGGCTGGCGCCGAAGCTGGTGGCCGAGCTGATGGCGGCCCTGGCCTCGCTGCATCAGGGCGGACTCTCGATGCTGCTGGTGGAGCAGAACGCCAGTGCGGCTCTGGAGATCGCCGACCGCGGCGTGGTGCTCGAAGGTGGGGCGATCCGCCTGCAGGGCCCCGCCCGCACCCTGCTGGCGAATGCGGAGCTGCGGGCCTCCTACCTGGGAGCCGGCCGCCACGGCTAGAAGCCTGCATGGCGGCGTCCGTAGGCCGCTGTGCAGCATGGCTGCTGCGGACTGCCGCGGATCCGCTACTCAGTGATGGGTATGGACAACGCCAGGGTCTAACGCGGATTATTTGAGAATTCTTCGGGTGGTGATGGCCCGTGGTCACGTACCGCTTTGCGTCCTTCTGCTTGAAGGACAACGAGAGTCTCTGGATCAGCGACACGCTGGTGCCGCTCTCGCCCCTGCAGCTGCGCCTGCTCTCCTATCTCTGCAGCCATCCCCAGCAGGTGCTCGACAAGGAACGCATCGTCGAGAACGTCTGGGGCCGATCCGACGTCAGTGATGTGAGCCTGGCCCGGGCGATTCACGGTCTGCGCAATCGTCTTGCCAGCGGCGCCAAGGCCAATGAACTGATCCGCAACATCTACGGTCGCGGTTACATGCTCACGCTGCCCGTCACGGTCAGCGATGAGGCGCACACCTCCATGGCCGCCGTCGCCGGTTCGGATGCGTTGACGCGGCTTGGGCAGTCGGCTCAGGTCCGCCCGGTCGCGGGGGTGGCCACCCTGCAGCGCTCGAGTCTCAGCGCCGTCAACTGAGCGCGATCGCGCGAGTGGATGCAGTGAGTGGATTCAGTGAGTGGGTTCAGGTGGGTGCGCTCAACGCAGCTCTGGGTGGAGCCTCTCCCAGCTGCATGGGTGCCGGCTGAGCAAGTCGGGTCCGCCTTTGCTGTCAACGACCCCTGCGAACGGGGCGTCACCGGCTTCCGGATCTGAGCACGCTCGCTGTCCAGATCGGCTGTTGTCGATACCGTACGGCCTGACCGTCGGACAGTTCGCCATGCCCCGGGAGCATTTCTTCCTGGAACTCCCGCCTCCGTTCGAGGCCATGGCCGCCTGGCCCCATGTGGTGATCGTCGGCGGTGGCTTCGCCGGCGTCAAAGCGGCGCTGGCTCTGGCGGGTGAGCCGGTTCGGGTCACGCTGATCGACAAGCGCAATTTCACCTTGTTTCAGCCGTTGCTGTACCAGGTGGCCAGCGGACTCGTCGCCGAGTCGGATGTGGCGACGCCGCTGCGCAGGCTGATGGAGCGTGCCAACAATGTGCAGGTGTTGCTGGGCGAGGTGAGCGACCTCGACCCCAAGGCCCGCGAGGTGGTGTTCAACGACCGCCGTTATCGCTACGACCACCTGATTCTGGCCGCCGGGTCGGGCAGCAGCTACTTCGGTCATGAGGAGTGGCGACCCCAGGCGCCGCCGATGAAGATCCTCGAGCACGCCGATGAGATCCGTCGCCGTCTGCTCTCGGCCTTCGAGGAGGCGGAGCAGACCCCTGATCGCGAGAGGCGGAGGGTGCTGCAATCGGTGGTGGTGATCGGCGGCGGGCCCTCCGGCTGCGAGCTGGCCGGCTCGCTCAGTGAGCTGTCGCAGCACAGCGTCAGCCGCTTCTTCCGCCAGGTGGATCCCGCTGACAGCCGCATCGTGCTGGTCGATCCCGGCGACCGGTTGCTGCGAGCCATGGATCCCTCCCTGTCAGCTGCGGCAGAGGCCTACCTGCGCGGCCGCGGCGTTGAACTTCTGCTCGGAGGTCGGGTGCAGCAGATCGAGCCCGGCCGGGTCACGATCGCCGTCAAGGCGGCCGATGGCAGCCCTGAGACCCGGGTGCTGGAGGCGGCGACGGTCTGCTGGACCGCAGGCGTGCGCGCCTCCCATCTCGGCAAGCTGCTGGCCGAGCGCAGCGGCTGCACGGTGGACCGCGGCGGACGGGTGGTGGTGGAGCCCGACTTCTCGATTCCTGGCCATCCCGAGATCAGGGTGGTGGGAGATCTGTGCAGCTACAGCCACACCGCCGACGGCAAGCCGCTGCCCGGCATGGCGGGCCCCGCGGTGCAGATGGGCGGCTGGGTCGCTCGCGACATCCTGGCCAGGCAGCAGGGGCGGAGCCATGCGCCGTTCCGCTGGCTGGATCTCGGCAGCATGGCCGTGATCGGTCCGCTGTTCGCCGTGGCCGATCTGCGCGGCCTGCGGGTGTCCGGTCCGCTGGGCTGGCTGCTGTGGGGCGTCGCTCACCTCGGCTTCATGCCGGCGATGGAGAACCGCGTCAGCCTGCTGGTCAAATGGCTGTGGGGCATCGCCATCGGCGAGCGCTCCTCCCTGCTGATCACGGGCCGTCCCAATCAGCATATGAACGTCGAGGTGGGCCTGGAAACCGTCGAGGCCCTGGCTGCGGAGACGCCCCCGCCGCCGGCCACCACCCCGGCAGCGTGAGCCCTGGACCGGCGGCATACTTGAGGCCCACGCGTCAGATCCGCGTCATGCCGTTGTTGTCATCGATCCGCAGCGTCGGCCGATCGCAGCGAGCCCGATTGGCCGCTGCCTCCCTGTCCTGCGCCGGCATCCTGCTGCTGGCATCGCCGCTGCGGGCCCAGCAGGACGGCGTGCCGTTCAATGCGATCCGCGCTCTCAACCTGGCGCGCAACACCGGTGTCAATCTCAATGGCGGTCTGGGTGTGTATCGCCCGGCCGCCTGCATGTTCACCACCTCGGCCCCGGAAAACCCCTGCCTGGTGCAGCGCGATCAGCAGGGATTCCTGTTCCGCTTCCTGGGAGGCCCCCCGGGCTGGCAGGTGCTCAACATCCCCCCAACCCGCGAGACCGAGGTGCTGATTGCACCGGATGGGCGCAGTGTCGCGCAGGTGATCTACAACGGCGTGCCGCGCTGAGGCCGGCGCCGCCTTGTTCCGCGCGGCTCTCCAGGTCTCGTCACATCAGCCCCTGACAGCGTCCGTCAGTGACGTTGCCAGGGGCTTTTGATTGAGGGGGATTCAGAACTTTGCCAGCAGATCGGCCAGCAGCAGATTGTCAAGGGAATAGAGACCGCCACCGCAGCCGATCAGCACCAGGCACATCACCACGTACATCGCCGCCTTTTCCCAGCTGGGGGGCTCACCCACCCCCATCGGACCGGCGTAGTCGCCGGCGGGAATCTGGTAGGGATCCGGGGCGATGAACGGAAAGCCGGAGCTGATCTCGAGCACGACGGCATAGCCCATCGACACCAGGATCGCCAGAGCCGCCAGCGGTGTCAGCAGGCCCGGGATCAGGGCGATGCCTGCCCCGAACATCGAGAAGGCCGACAGGAAGCAGAGCCACTTCGGCGTCTTCATCGCCGTGGCCCAGGTGGAGAGGTTGCGCAGCTTGGGCCAGCCGTGGCGGATGAAGCAGATGCCGGTGAACACTCGCAGCACCAGCAGCATCACCTGGCTGAGGGTCGAGGGATGGCTGGGAACCAGCAATTCCACCACGGTCAGTTCCATGCCGATTCCTGTAGGTGGGCGCAGCTTATGGAGGTTTCCCCCGGCCGCCATCCGCGGGCTGTGGTTTGCCGATGGAACGCCCCAGTTTCCGTGGCGCTCCTCTTGAGCAGCCCCCAGCGGCCTTCCTGATCGAGCGGAGGCGTCCCAGCCAGGGCCAGCGGGCGGTTGTCGGCGTGGTCTGCAGCCCAGTCGCGGCTCTGCCGCTGGGAGCACGCGTCAGCGGCTCACCAGCTGCAGGCGATGTCCGTCCGGGTCCGAGATCTGCAGGGCCCGGCGCCAGTCCTCCCCGAGGCACCCCCCCAGTGCAACGATCCCATCGGAGTGGATGTGGCCGCCGCAGGCCTCGATCCGCGTGGCGATTCCATCCAGATCCTCCACTTCCAGGCGCAGCTGCCAGTGGCTGAGATCCTGGACACCGAAGTCGACGGGCTGGGGCCGGCCGCCGCCGGGTGAGCGGTAGCTCAGCGCCTCGATGCCCATGCCCTGCGGTGGCCGCCAGGCGTCGATCTGGATCATGGTGCCCTGCAGGCCGTCGAGCCGATCCTGCTCGGGGCCGCTGTTGCAGCCGCCGCCGCGGTGGTGCAGTCCCAGCAGGTCGCCATAGAAGCGGGCACCGCGCTGGGGATCGCTGCTGCCGATGGCGCTGTGGTCGATGCCCAGCACCGTCGCCGCCGTGGGCTGGTGCCAGCGGGCATCGCCCTTGTCCGGCGGAAACTGCAGCAGCTCGAGCGGGTGGCCGTCGGGGTCGTGGAACTTGAAGGCGACGATGCCGGCCGCCGCGCTGTTCCAGTCGGGCAGGCGCTGCGGCGCTGTGGAGATCGGCTGCAGCGACCCGGCCTGGATCTGGGCCTCGATCGCCGGGGCGAGGGCCTGCAGATCCCGCACCACCAGGCAGATGTGCTGGAACCAGAGGTCGTTGCTGCGCGAATCCGCCGGCAGGGGCCGCCCAGGCCTGGCACCCGGGCCCGGATCGAGCACCTGGCTGAGCTCCAGGCGTTCCTCGCCGATTCCCAGGATCAGCCGCCGCAACCGCGACCCCGGCAGCCCCACCAGGTTGGTGTAGGCATCCCCGTCGTGCTGCAGCGAGTCGAGCCGGCGGAAGCCGAGCCAGCGTTCGAACCAGTCGGCCGTGGCGTCGGCGTCGCGGCAGGTGAAGCCGACGCTGTCGAGATGGGGGAGCTGCATGGAAGGCGCTGGCGTCCGCGGCCCAGCTGGGGGCCTGCGCGGACCGTACCGGCGACCATCCCGGCTGTCAGCGGGATCGCCCAGAGGCCGACGAAGCCGCTGATTCAGGCCGGTCGCGCCGCGGCTCGGCCGGCCGCGCGGCCCTGCGTTGCTGCCGCGATGCGCTGGTCAGACTCCGCTGTCATGGCAGCGCATCGGGGCGGCCGCCGCGGCTTCGGCCGCCATCAGCCTGATCCGCCCCGTTCCAGCTCCGCGCCGCCGGGACGGTGGCGATCGGTTCCCTCCCAGCCGGTGGCCAGCTCCCGGCAGTCTGCCTAGCTTGCCCGGGTTGCAGCGCCATCGATCTCCTGCGCGTCGGCGGAGGGTGGCCGCTCCGCCTGCCCATTGCCCTCCCCGTCATGACGTCCATCGAAACCATGCTGAGCGGCAAGGTCGCTCTGATCACCGGTGCCAACAGCGGCATCGGCAAGTCGATCGCCGAGGTGATGGCCTCCCGCGGCGCTGCCGTGGCGATCAACTACCGCTCCCATCCCGAGGCCACCGAGGCGATGGTCCAGGCGATCACCGCTGCCGGTGGTCAGGCGTTCGGCGTGCAGGCTGACATCGGCAAGCCCGATCAGCTGCAGCGGATGGTGCAGCAGACGATCGAGCACTTCGGCCGCATCGATGTGCTGGTCAACAACGCCGGTCTCGAGACCCGCAGCTCGCTGCTTGACACCACGCCTGAGCAGTACGACATGGTGATGGATGTGAACCTGAAGGCGGCATTCTTCGCCACTCAGTACGTCGCCAAGGACATGATCGCCAAGGGGATCAAGGGGCGGATCATCAACATTTCGTCGGTGCATGAGGACTGGCCCATGCCCGACAACACGGTCTATTGCCTCTCCAAGGGCGGCATGCGCATGATGACCCGCACCGCAGGTCTGGAGCTGGCCAAGAGCGGCATCCACATGGTGAATGTCGGCCCCGGCGCCGTGGCCACGCCGATCAATGACGTGACCATGAACAATCCCGAGCTGCTGGCCAAGCTCAACGCCGCCATCCCGCTCGGACATCTGGCCAGCCCCGATGAGATCGCCTCGGTGGTGGCCTTCCTGGCCAGTGATTTCGCCAGCTACATCACCGCCACCACGATCTTTGTCGATGGCGGCATCATGCAGAGCAGCCCCGGCCTGTGAGGCCGTCGGCGGCCGTGGCGCCGTCCCCAGGGCGGCGCCTCCGGCCGCAGCGATCGCGGATCCCCCGGGTGTTCAGCGGCCGGGTCCCACGGCAGCCTCGGCCAGCCCACTGCCGCCGTCCCCGTGGCCCGCTTGTGCCGGCTGTGTCTTCATGACTGAGCGGCTGTCTCGCAGGCTGACTCCGCATCAGGCCGCGGGCAGGTGACCTCCAGGCGCAGCCGCTTGATCAGCACCACCAGGCTGCGGGGCGCCACGCTGCAGCAACTGTTCTCGAACGGCTGCAGATCCGGCCAGGCGACGATGTCCTCGGGGCTGGGGCGTGAGGTGTCGATCCAGCGGCACCAGCAGGCCTCGGCGCCATCGGCCGGCGGCAGGCTGAAGCTGAGCGGCTGCCACCAGGCATTGACCATGGCGTGCAGCCGGTAGCGCCGCGACACGCCGCTGATCGTCACGGCGAAGGAGTGGGAGTCCTCACCCCAGTCCGGCCGGTCGGGTTCAACCCCGTGCCAGTGGACATCGGTGAGCTTCAGATTCTCGCTGAGGCTGAGGGCCTGCCCGTCGGTGACCACATCGCGGCAGAGGCGATAGGCGAGCAGCAGCCTGACGAAGCGGAGCAGCCCGGCGTTGCTCTCCAGCAGGCTCCAGTCAAACCAGCTGATCGGGCTGTCCTGGCAGTAGGCGTTGTTGTTGCCCTGCTGGCTGCGGCCCACCTCATCGCCCATCGCCAGCATCGGCGTGCCGGCCGACAGCAGCAGGAAGGCGAGGAAATTGCGCATCTGGCGCTGGCGTAGTGCCAGCACCTGCGGGTCATCGCTGGGCCCCTCGACGCCGCAGTTCCAGCTGCCGTTGTCGTCGCTGCCATCACGGTTGTTCTCACCGTTGGCCTGGTTGTGCTTGGTGTTGTAGGAGACCAGATCGGCGAGGGTGAAGCCGTCGTGGCAGGTGATGAAGTTGACGCTCTGCTCGGCCTCCCGGCCATCGCCGCCGTAGATGTCGGGGCTGCCGATCAGCCGTTGCGTCACGGCGCGCACCTGGCCGCGATCGCCCTTGAGGAAGTGGCGCACGTCATCGCGGAAGCGGCCGTTCCACTCCTGCCAGTTATCGCCCACGAAGCTGCCCACCTGGTACAGCCCCGCGGCATCCCAGGCCTCGGCGATCAGCTTGGTGCCGGCCAGCACCGGATCGCTGTCGATGTCCCACAGGATCGGCGGCAGCGGCGTCGGCTGACCGTGCTCGTCGCGGGCCAGCACCGAGGCCAGATCGAAGCGGAAGCCATCGACATGCATGTGCTGCACCCAGTAGCGCAGGCTGTGGCGGATCAGCCGCCGCACCACCGCCTGATTGGCGTTGCAGCTGTTGCCGCAGCCGGTGACATCGAGATAGCCACCGTCACCATCCAGCAGGTAGTAGGCCCGGTTGGAGAGGCCGCGGTAGCTGAAGCTCGGCCCATCGGCATTTCCTTCTGCGGTGTGGTTGAACACCACATCGAGAATCACCTCCAGGCCGGCCCGGTGAAACGCCTTGACCATTGTGCGGAACTCATCGAGCACCGCCAGCGGCTCAGGGTTCACCGCATAGCCGTGGTGCGGCACCAGAAACGAGATCGGTTGATAGCCCCAGTAATTCACCGTGCCCGGCGGTGCATCCTGGGGATCGAACTGGAACACCGGCAGCAGCTCCACCGCCGTGACGCCCAGCTCCTGCAGATAGGGGATCTTGTCGATCAGCCCCAGATAGGTGCCGGCCTTCGCTGCAGCCACCCCGGAGCTCGGGTGGGCGGTGAAGCCACGCACATGCAGTTCGTAGATCACCGTTTCGCGGCCTGGGCGCTGCAGCGGTTGGTCTCCCTCCCAGTCGAAGGCGTGCGGATCGGCGACGACGCTCTTCATGGCGTTCTGCCAGCCCCCCTGGCAGCAGCTCCCGCCGCGGCCGCGCTGGTAGCCGCTCGGCATCGCCAGGGCCAGGCCGTAGGGATCGATCAGCAGGTTGCTGCCATCGAAGCGGTGGCCGGCCGCAGGATCCCAGGGCCCCTCGGCGCGGTAGCCATAGATCTGCCCGGCCGTCAGGCCCTCCACCCTGGTGTTCCAGTAGTGATGGATGTGGCGCTCGCCGCCGTCGAGCGGGATGACGCGGCTGGGGGTGGCGTCCTCGGCCCGATCGAACAGGCACAGCTCCACCCGCTGCGCGTCCCTGGCGTAGACGCTGAAGTTGACGCCGCCGCTGTCGAGGGTCGCCCCCAGGGGCGAGCTGCGCCCCCGTTGCCGGCGGCTGAACGGGGTGGCGCTGGTCGCGCCAGCGGCAGCCGTGTCGCTCAGCGTCATGGAGCCCTCCAGGGGGAGCGGCGCCCATCGGTGGGTCGCCGCCTCTGCAGCGATGTTGGCCACGGTGGACGCGGCGGTCAGCCGTTGCCGCTGCACCGGCCGCAGGCAGTCGCCGTGCCAGGCAGGCGGTGCCCGCTGTCTGCCCCAGTCGCTGCTGCCTGGCGCCGGCCTGGCTGCCCTGATCGTGCATGACCGTCCGGGATCGGATGGCTGTCTGACGTGGG
>CAYNGR010000079.1:0-13355 GCA_964396755.1 uncultured Cyanobium sp.
CGGATGCGGCGCTGGCCGCGGCGTTCGAGCAGCTCAACGCCACACGCCCCACGGCTGTGAACCTGCGCTGGGCCCTGGAGCGGGTGCGCGATCGGGTTCTGCCGCTGCCGCCGGAGCAGCGGGCCGCGGCGGCCCAGGCGGAGGCCGGCGCCATCGCTGATGAAGACGTGGCCATGTGCGAGGCGATCGGCGAGCACGGCCTGCGGATCTTCCAGGAGCTGGCGGCGGCCCGGCCGGCGGCGCGCCAGGGCCAGCCGTTCAACGTGCTCACCCACTGCAACGCCGGCTGGCTGGCCACGGTCGACTGGGGCACGGCCCTGGCACCGATCTACAAGGCCCATCGCGCCGGCCTCGACATTCATGTCTGGGTGGATGAGACGCGGCCGCGCAACCAGGGCGCCAGCCTCACCGCCTTTGAGCTCGGCAAGGAGGGGGTGCCCCACACCGTGATCGTCGACAACGCCGGCGGTCACCTGATGCAGCACGGACGGGTCGATGCGGTGATCGTCGGCACCGACCGCACCACCCGGCGCGGCGATGTCTGCAACAAGATCGGCACCTATCTCAAGGCCCTGGCCGCCCACGACAACGGCGTGCCCTTCTATGTGGCGCTGCCCGCCTCCACGATTGACTGGTCGCTCGACGACGGCGTCGCCGAGATCCCGATCGAGGCCCGCAGCGCCGCTGAGGTGACGGCGATCCAGGGGCGGGTGCTGAGCGGATCCGGGGCCGGAGAGGTCGCCAGTGTGCAACTCAGCCCCGATGGCTCGCCCGGCTTCAATCCCGGCTTCGATGTCACCCCGGCCCGGCTGGTGACCGCCCTGATCACCGAGCGGGGTGTGGCCGCGGCCACGGCGGAAGGTCTCAGCGCTCTGTACGGGGGCGCGGGCTGATCGTCCGGCTGCGCCGCGTCCGGGGCCGGCTGGGATCGACCCTGGCGCCGTGAGCCCCGGAGGCCTGGGGACCCTCCTGGTCTCAGCGCGTCAGGCGCTGCCATGAGCGCAGCTGCCGGCCCAGCGGCGTCAGCCGAAATGGCCGGTGTCGATCCATTCGTTCTTCAGCAGCGACCACCAGTCGGTCGCCAGCCCGGAGAGGACGTACTGGTACGGCAGCCATCCGTAGCCGCCACTGCCCCAGCTGTTTCCCCAGGAGTTGCGGATCAGCAGGGCCCCGGTCGTTTCCAGCCCGCCGCCGTTGCTGTTTCGGATCTTGATGGTGTCGTCGTAGCCGACGGCATTGACGGCATGGCCACCGAGGACCTTCTCTCCCCGGGTCGGGAAGGGGATCTTGCCGCCGCTGGCTGAGGCCTGGTTGATTGAGCTGTAGACGGTGAATCCGAACATTGAGGGCAGACCATTGGCCAGATAGGTCTTGATCTGGGTCAGCAGGGTGCTGGCTGAGCTGCCCGGTGGATCGAGCCGGTAGTAGGAGATGGCCTGGTAGTTCTGGGCGAAGGCATAGCAGAAGGCCGACGGTTCCTTGTCGAAATCTGCAGTGAGATAGGGATAATATTCCTCAGGCGGCGTGCCGAACAGGGTCAGGGCATACATGGTCGAGCGCAGGAAGGCGCCCGTGTCGCCCGTCCAGTGCAGCAGGTTGCGCGTCACCTTGTAGAGGAACAGTCGCGAGCTGTCGATGTGCTTGCCGAAGGCGCGGCGCTCGAAGTATTCCACCAAGCCGACGCCGGCATGGGCGGTGCAGGAGCCGATGGTTTTCTGGTCCTCGATCGGGGAGCACCATGGCCGTAGATCGACGCTGCCCGGCAGGGATGGTGCCCCGCCCGTGACGACGACCCGGCTCAGCATGTCCCTGACGGAGGGCTGGCCCAGGTTGTGCAGCCGGGTTGTGGATGTCTCGGAATCGGCGGTGATGTCGCGCAGATCGGGATAGTCGGGAAGCCACCCCATGGCGGGGAAGGTGAATGGTTCGCTCATGCCAATCTGCGGTTGTCTGAGTGAAATCAAGCTAGGCAGGGGTTGCTGGTTCGATTGGTGGCTTCGGAAAACTTCATCGGCTCAATCTGCTGCATTCTGCGGAGTCCTTCTCCTGTTTCCGGTCTGGGGGTTGTCGCGCGAATGCTGCGATGCCCGCTGCAGCGTCTCTCGTCCGCGGGGCTGTCCATCGCCGGCCCGCCGCCCCAACGGTGCGGCAGTGGTGCCGACAATGGCGGCTGCGTTCGTGCCCTCAGCCGATGCCTCAGGCTCTCGCCGCTGCCAGCCCGCCGCCCAATTGGGTGGAGAGCCGCCACCCGCTGGGCTGGGCCATCGATCGCCTGCTGGCGGTGGAGCCGTTGCGGCAGCTGCTGTTCTGGCAGGCCCGCGGCCTGATCATCCGCACCGCTGAAGGGCGCGGCATCGCCTGGCGCCGGCGACGGGAGCAGCTGCGGGCGGCGGCCGATCCTTGGCTGGCCCAGGTCCGCAATCCCGGCGCCCGGGTGCCGGCCTACTACCGCGCCCGCTTCCACGCCTACGACCAGGGCAATCTCTGTTGGCAGGCCGCCTGCGAGGCCGAGCAGGCCACCGATTCGATGGCCCTGCGCGTCTGGCCGAAGGAGCCCGATCTGGCCCCGGCCGAGGCCCAGCAGCGGCTGCGTTCAGCCATCTTCGCCGCCATCGAACCCAGCCTCAGCGCACCGGTGCGTCGCGCCCTGGATCTGGGCTGTTCGGTGGGTGTGGGCACCCTGGCGCTGCGCGACTGGCTGCTGCGGCGTCAGGACCGCGGCGGGGCGGAGGCCCTCCAGGTGGAGGGTCTGGATCTGTCCGCCGAGATGCTGGCGGTGGCCCGGGTGCGTGAGGCGGAGCAGCAGTCCGCCAGCTCCGCAGGCGCCACCGCTGCGTCGGCTCCCGCACCGGCTGCGATCACCTGGCATCACGCCGCCGCCGAGGCCAGCGGTCTGGAGAGTGGCGCCTACGACCTGATCACCCTGCAGTTCGTCTGCCACGAGCTGCCCCAGGCCGCCACCGCAGCGGTGCTGGCCGAGGCGGCCCGGCTGCTGCGACCCGGCGGCGTCATCGCCGTCGTCGATCAGGACCCCGACTCGGAGGTGATCCGCCGGCTGCCCGCGCCGATCGCCACCCTGCTCAAGAGCACTGAGCCCTACCTGGAGGACTATTTCCGGCTCGATTTCGCCGCGGCGCTGCAGGCGGCGGGCTTTCGCGATCTGCGCCGCGAGGCGGCCGATCCCCGCCACCGGGTGCTGGTGGCAACCCGCTGAAGGCCGCGCTTCTGGCGCGCCGCCGGGTCGGCATCGCCGCCCACGGGCACCTGACCCGGGCCATGTGGACGAGCGGCCCGGCGGCGCCTCGGTGTCAGGGCCCCCTGTCGGGGCCTTGGTCAGGGCAGCGGCCGGCGCTCGGTGCTCGGGGGCTCGGCACTGTCGCCCGGATCCTGCCTTCTCTGTGCTGGGATCCAGGCTGAGCCGTCGCGCTGGCCTTGGCAGGGCTTTCGCATCCCCGCAGCGTTCGTGAGGCTGTCCGCCGGCCGCTGCCTGCGCGCTTCAGCCCCAGCCCTGCACGGCGATCTTGCCCAGGGTGCGGCCGCTGCGCAGTGCCCCGTGCGCCTGCTCCAGCGTCGCGGCGCTGATCGGGCCGAGGGTCTGCGTCAGGGTGCTGCGGATCTCGCCGGCCTCCACCAGCGCGGCCAGGCGATCGAGAATGGCGCCCTGGGCTGCCTGTGCGTCGCCGCCGGTGGCGCTGCGGCTGAACATGAACTCCCAGCACAGCCGCACGCTCTTCTGCTTGAGCTGCTCCATTGCCAGCGGCCCGCGGTTGCCGACGATCACCAGCAGCGAGCCGTGCGGCCGGATCAGCTCGCCCATCTGATCCCAGTAGGCGTCGGTGTCGGCGAAGTTGGCGATCGCATCGACCTGCTCGAGGCCCAGCGCCTGCAGCTGCGGCGCCAGCGGCAGGCGGTGATCCACCACCTGCTCGGCTCCGAGCTGCCGCACCCAGGCCTGGCTTTCCGGTCTCGAGGCGCTGGCGATCACGCGCAGGCCGGCGCGGCGGGCCAGCTGGATGGCGATCGAACCCACACCGCCGGCGCCGCCGAGGATCAACAGCGTGCGGCCGGGTTCCTCGCGGTCAGAACCATCACTGCCGTCGGGATCGAAGCCGATCCCCTCGAACAGGCCCTCCCAGGCGGTCAGCGTCGTCAGCGGCAGAGCAGCGGCCTCGGCCCAGGAGAGGTTCACCGGCTTGCGGCCGCACAGGCGCTCGTCCACCGCCAGCCGTTCGGCGTAGCAGCCCGGACGGCGGATGTCGCCGGCGACGATCACCGCGTCGCCGGGCCGGAAGCGGCGCACGGCCTCACCGCAGGCTTCCACCACTCCAGCGGCATCCCAGCCGAGGATCCGGCCCTCCGTCCCGGCGACAATCCCCGCGCGCACCTTGGTGTCCACCGGGTTGACGGCCAGGGCCTCCACCCGCAGCAGCAGGTCGTGGGGCCCGGGGGTGGGCTCGGCGACCTCAGCGTCGATCAGGTCGGGGGTGGCGAGAACGGCCTTCATGGCGAGGCGGTCGGGCTGGCCGATGATCGCAGCCCCGTCCAGCCGCAGTCCCGCCCAGGCCGTCGTTCCGGCCAGGCCGCAGGACGGATCCCGATCGGGTGATGCGGCCGGGTCCGGGCCGCCGAGCCAGGCCTCTGCGCTGGGCCCCCCCAGCGGCGCGGCCCGCAGGCTGGCGCAACGGTCGCTGGCAGGGCATCTGTTGCTGCCCAGGCATCCATTGCAAGGAATGCGTCTTCGGCGCCGCGGGCGCCCGCTCGCGGCGTCTCAGCTCCCACGTTCATTGGCAGCCCTTGGCCAGCGTTCGGCTCAGGGTCAGGTGGCGGCGCTCCGGTCCGGGTTCCTCGCCGCAGCAGCCTCGGCCTGCAGGCGCATGCTTGACCGTCCTGGCCGCGACATGCCGCGCTGCCATGGCCCCCGCAGGCATGTGTCAGCCGCTGGGGTTGGGGCTCAGGCTGGCCCTCGGTGGCGTCATCGCCTGCCCCGGGGCAGGTGCTGGGTGATCCGTCGCCATCGCCGCCGCCGCCGAGGGCCTCAGCACAGTCGAGGGCCTCAGCGCAGCCAGTGGCCGCTGCTCTCCGCCGGGGCCAGGGCCTGCAGCGCCCGGATGCGCGCCTGCAGCGGCGGATGGCTGGCAAACAGCGACAGCCATGGATCCGCTGCCGCGATCTTGAAGCTGTTGAGCCGGCCACCGTCGCGGTCGTCCACCTCGCCGCTCACCTGGCCCAGCCGGGCCAGCGCCCCGGCCATCGCCGCCGCTGAGCTGAGCTGCGCGGCGCCCGCATCGGCGCGGAACTCCCGGTGGCGTGAGAACCAGGCGGTCACCAGGGAACCGGCGATCCCCAGCAGCAGCTCCAGGGGCCAGATCAGCAGGGTCGGCAGGGGCGCCGGGCGGCCGTCGTCCCGCTCGCTGCGCGGCAGCAGGAGCACGATCGCCCGCGCCAGAAACAGCACGAAGGCGTTCACCACCCCCTGCAGCAGCGTCATCGTCACCATGTCGCCGTTGGCCACGTGGCTGAGCTCATGGGCCAGCACCGCCTCCAGCTCGGCGGCGGGCATGCCCGTCAGGATGCCGCTCGACACCGCCACCAGGGCTCGCTCGGGGGAGGGGCCGGTGGCGAAGGCGTTCCACTCGGGGGAGTCGTAGATGCCCACCTGCGGCATCGGCAGCCCGGCCCGCTGGGCCAGCGCTGCGATCCGATTCACCAGCCAGTGGCTCTGATCCTGCGGATCCAGCAGCTGCACACCCATCATCCGCCTGGCCGAGTCGGCCGAGAACTGCAGCGACAGCCAGGCACCGGCCATGCCCCACAGGAAGCAGCCCATCGCCAGTGGCAGCAGCGGTAGGTCGGGGGGCAGCAGCCCCATCGCGGTGAGCACTCCCAGCAGCAGTGAGATGGTGAGCACCACCAGCAGGTTGGTGAGCAGGAACAGCAGCAGCCGCATCGCCAGGACTCCGGGAGGGACAGCAGAGGGCTCCACGCGACAGGGAGCCGGCCGGTTCGCGCCCGGCCCAGGGGGCGAACCGCGGCGGCCGCTCCTGCTCTCAGGGTGGCCAGGGAACCGGTCAGCGGCAGCCCGGTGCGGCCGGCTGGAGGCTGCTCCCCGGATCTGAGGCTGTCCGGGGCCTGATCTGAAGCCCCCAGGGAGGACGCCGCCGAGAGACCAGGAGAGGGCCGGCTGCAGGCGGGCCCGGCTGGATCCAGCCCGACTCATCGGCAGGGGAGGCTTCTCCCCGGCCGTCGCGCTTCGCCCCCGATCCGCCTGAGCCGACCAGCGGGCGCAGGCGAGCCCTGTACGCGGCGCCACGGTCTGGGCGGTGCTGGGCAACCGATGGGGCATCCACGGGTCGCTCGTGGGGGTCTTCACTCCGGCGAGGCCCGGCGCCGGCCTCCGGCAGAGGGCGTCCAGGCCCTGCTGCGTGCGGGACCCTTCGGCTGCGGTGGCGGACGCCAGGCCGTGCCGTTCCTTCCAGTGGCAGCCGGCCAGCGCTCCCTTCTGGCCGCGCTCCGCCACATAGCCTCAGCCCAGCTGTTCCCGCCACCGATGCCCGTGCAACACCGCTGGTCCGAGGCCGGTGCCCGCGAGGCGGTGGAGCACTACGGCGCCCTTGGAGTGGGGGAGCCCCTGGCCCTGCGCACCTATTCGGCGCGGTTGCTGGGGGCCGATCCGGAGCTGGTGCTGCACGGCGGCGGCAACACCTCGGTCAAGACCCGGGTCACCGGTCTGCTGGGCGAAGCGATCGAGGTGCTGTGCGTCAAGGGCAGCGGCTGGGATCTGGCCACGATCGAGCCGGCTGGCCATCCAGCCGTGCAGCTCGAGCCGCTGAGGGCCCTGCGCGCCCTCGAGCACCTCAGCGATGAGGACATGGTGGCCGCCCAGCGCCGCAACCTGATCGATCCGTCGGCTCCCAACCCCTCGGTGGAGGCGCTGCTGCATGCCTTCCTGCCCCACACCTTCGTCGATCACACCCACGCCACCGCCCTGCTGGCCCTGGCGGATCAGCCCGATGCCGAGGCGATCTGCCGCGAGGTCTACGGCGAACGGGTGGTGCTGGTGCCCTATGTGATGCCGGGCTTCGCCCTGGCCAGGGCCTGCGCCGATCTGTATGAGCAGGCTGCTGCCCGCGCCGCGATCAGCGGCGTCCCGCTGGAGGGGATGGTGCTGCTCAAGCACGGCCTGTTCTCCTTCGGCGACACGGCCGAGCAGAGCTACAGCCGCATGATCGAGCTGGTGCGCCTGGCCGAGCAGCGGCTCGAGCGCGGTGAGCGGTGCCTGTTCCCCCTGCTGCCGCCGCCGCCAGCCCAGCAGGCGGCCGGATTGCTGCCGCGCCTGCGCGGCGCCCTCGGCCGCGCTGCCCGGGCCTGTGGCGCGGCGGATCACTGGTTGCTCGATCTGCGACAGGAGCCCGGGGTGCGCGCCGTCTGCGATGACGCCCGCCTGGGCGACTGGGCCGGTCGCGGCGTCGCCACTCCCGACCATGTGATCCGCACCAAGGCGCGGGTGCTGGTGCTGCCGCCCGATCCCGATGCCGCTGCCATCGATCAGGCCCTGCAGGCCTACATGCAGGCCTATGGCGCCTACTTCGATCGTCAGAACCTGCGTGTCGGCGGCCACAAGCGTCGCCTCGATCCGCTGCCGCGGCTGCTGGCGGTGCCGGGCCTGGGGCTGATCGGTGTCGGTGCCTCCGCCGAGGCCGCGGCGATCAGCGCCGATCTGGGCGAGGCCTGGGCCCGCACCCTGCTGGCTGCCGAGAGCATCGGCCGGTTCGAGCCGGTGGGTGAGGACGACACCTTTGACATGGAGTACTGGAGCCTGGAGCAGGCCAAGCTCGGCAAGGGCAGCCCCAGGCCCCTGGCGCGTCAGGTGGTGCTGGTCACCGGCGGTGGAGGCGGCATCGGGGCGGCCACCGCCAGGGCCTTCGCCGCCCAGGGCGCTGATCTGGCCGTACTCGACTACGACGGGGAGGCGGCAGTGGCGGTGGCGGCCGCCTGCAGCCCCATGGCCCTGGGTCTGCGCTGTGATGTCACCGACCCACAGCAGGTGCGGGCCGCCTTCGATCAGGTGTGCAGCCGCTTCGGTGGACTGGATATGGTAGTCAGCAATGCCGGCGCCGCCTGGACCGGTGCCATCGCCACCCTGCCGGAGCGGGAGCTGCGCGACTGCTTCGAGCTCAACTTCTTCTCTCACCAGACGGTGTCCCAGGCGGCGCTGGCGGTGTTCCGCGCCCAGGGGCTGGGCGGCCAGCTGCTGTTCAACGTCAGCAAACAGGCGCTCAACCCGGGTCCGGATTTCGGCGCCTACGGCATCAGCAAGGCGGCCCTGCTGGCCCTGATGCGCCAGTACGCCCTTGAGGAGGGAGGCAATGGCGTGCGGGTGAACGCGATCAATGCCGACCGCATCCGTTCGGGCCTGCTCGACGGCGAGATGATCCGCGAGCGGGCGGCGGCGCGCGGCGTCAGCGAGGAGGTGTACATGGCCGGCAACCTGCTGGGCCGCGAGGTCCAGGCCCGCCACGTGGCCGATGCCTTCGTCGCCCTGGCCCGCATGGAGCGCACCACCGGCGCCGTGCTCACCGTCGACGGCGGCAACGTGGCGGCGATGGTGCGCTGAGCGCCAAAAAAGACGTTGTGGGTGTTGGGCGGAGCGCCAGAGCGTGGGGATGCGTTGAGCCCTCTCAGGGGGTGGTCCTTGAGCACCTTTTGGGGCCGTGGTGCCTGAGCCCCTCCCGGTGCAGTGGCTCGCGAGCCCCTCTCGGGGCACTCGTGCGTTGCGAGCCCTGCGGCTCGATTGCCTACGAAGCCCCCGCTCGGAGCTGTGCTGCCTGAGGCTTCACCGTGCGCCTGCTGGCCGGGTGGGGACTCCAGCGCTTGCAGGGATGCCTGAGTGGCCAGGGGGCGGCGCTTCCCATCAGGGGGAGACCACGTCTGCAGGGGCGGCCTGAGCGATCGGGGCCGAGGCTCGGGGGAGCCGCGATGGGCGGTGCCACCGATCCCGCAGGGACCTCAGCCCAGCCGTCGCCGCACCGATTCGGCGTGGCTGTGCAGCCCTTCGCTCTCGGCCAGCCGCAGCACCGCCGGCGCCGTGGCCTCGAGGGCGGCGCGGTTGAAGCCGATCAGGCTGGTGTGGCGCAGGAAGGTCTCGACGCTGAGGGCGCCGGCGAAGCGGGCCGTGCCGGAGGTGGGCAGGGTGTGGTTGGGACCGGCCAGATAGTCGCCCACCGCCTCGGGCGTCCAAGGGCCCAGGAAGATGGCGCCGGCGTGCTGGATGCGCTCCGCCAGAGCGTCGGGATCCTCCACCAGCAGCTCCAGGTGCTCCGGGGCGAAGCGATCGCTCAGCGAGGCCGCCTCGTTCAGGTCTTCGCACACGACGATCAGGCCCCAGTCCTCCAGCGCCGCCCGGGTGATCTCGGCGCGGGGATGGTTGTGAAGCTGTTCGGCGATCGCGGCGGGCATGGCAGCTGCCAGCGCTTCGCTGGTGGTGATCAGGATCGCCGCCGCCAGTGGGTCGTGTTCTGCCTGGGCCATCAGGTCAGCCGCCACCTGCTCGGGGCGGGCCGTGTGGTCGGCGATCACCAGCACCTCGCTGGGGCCGGCCAGCGAGTCGATGCCGACCCGGCCGTAGACGGCCTTCTTGGCCAGGGTGACCCAGAGATTGCCGGGGCCGCTGATCACATCCACGCGCGGCAGGCTCTCGGTGCCGAAGGCCAGGGCAGCGATCGCCTGGGCGCCGCCGACGCGGTACACCTCCTCCACACCGGCGAGGTGGGCGGCGGCGAGCACGGTGGGATTGGGCAGGCCATCGGGGCCCGGCGGCGTCACCATCACCAGACGCTGCACACCGGCCACCTGTGCCGGCACCGCATTCATCAGCACGGTGCTCGGGTAGGAGGCCCGGCCGCCCGGCACGTACAGGCCGGCCCGCTCCACAGGCCGCCAGCGCCGCCCCAGCCGCTCGCCATGGGGGCCCTGCAGCGCCAGGTCCTGCGGCAGCTGGGCCCGGTGGAAGCTGAGAATCCGCTCGTGGGCCAGGCGCAGCGCCTCCTGCAGCTCGAGCGGTGTCGCCTCCCAGGCCTGCTGCAGCTGTGCGATCGGGATGCGCAGCGGATCGGGACGGATGCCGTCGAAGCGTTCGGTCAGCTCCAGCAGGGCCGCGTCGCCGTCCCGTCGCACCTGCTCGAGGATGGCGGCCACCCGGCTCTCCTCCTCGTGCAGCCTGGCGCCATCGGTGCGCGCCGCGATCGCCTCGAGGCGCTGCCGGGCCGCGTCGCCACCGTGCAACACGGCCAGCTGCAGGGGGGCGGTCGGTTCGGCGCGGTGGTCGCCCGCGACAACGGATGGGGAGACGCTCACGGGCGCAGCAAGGGGGGAGCAGGGCAGGCCTGGCCAGGCTAGGGCCCGGTGGCTGCGGCAGGCCCCGCCCCACACCCGCTCAGGGGAATCCCGGGCTCACGCACCCCAAGGGGTAGGATCCTCGTTTGCCGAACCAGCGCCAGCACCTGTGGCCAATAACAAGTCCTCGAAGAAGCGCATCCAGATCGCCGAGCGCAACCGTCTGCGCAACCGCACCTACAAGTCGGCGCTCCGCACCCTGATGAAGCGCTGCTTCACCGCCTGCCAGGCCTACAGCCAGCAGCCCGGAGATGAGGCCCGCGCCACCGTGCAGACCAGCATGAACGCGGCCTTCAGCAAGATCGACAAGGCGGTCAAGGTCGGTGTGCTGCATCGCAACACCGGCGCCAATCAGAAGTCGCGCCTCAGCGTGGCCGTCAAAAAGGTGCTCGAGCCCGCCACCGCCAACGCCTGAGCGGCACGCCGTCATCAACCGGTTTTCGAGCGGAGCGCACCCCCCGGGTGGTTCTCTGCTGCGGAGCAAGGAGCCTGAGCCATGCCTCAGGCTTTGGTGATTGCGTCTTAAGTTCACGGTCTGCCCGGTTTCCTGACCGCGTCCTGGTCCTGATGGATGCGTCTGGCTGCTGCCGCTGACCCGCTTCCCTCCTCAAGCCGAACCAGCTGGCTGTGAGGGTGCTGAGCACCTGGTGATCGGGTCCGCAAGGATTGCCGGGTCAGGTCCTGCTGCCAGGCCGCAGCTTCTGAGCTTCTGACGCTCCGGCCTGGTGCACAGCAAGGTCCATCAGGGTGTCTGCATCGCTCCAGGGTCTGGTCTTCGTTGGCCAATGTCACTGAGCTGCAGGCTGCTATCGCTGGGGCGACGAGCGCCTGCCTGCCGGTTGCCCTGCCCGGTCGATCGCCGTCGCTGCGGCTCCCTTGGCGATGGCTTTCGATCACTCGCCACAGGTCTGTCCCGCCCGGGTCAGTTCCAGTCCCTGGGAGTTGTCCGCCGTGCAGCCCGGCCCCCCAGCTCGGTGCCGCGGCGTCCGGTCGCTTCCGATCAGTGCCGTGGTCTGCGGGCGTGCTGCCATCGCAGCGCCAGCCCTGACATGGGCGTCAACGCCGTTGTCGCGACCCCCGGGCTGGCCGCGGTGCGTCAGGCCCTGCCAGCCGATCGCGTCGCCCGGGGAGCTGGCTGCTGATGATGGTTCAACGCGTCCGCCGTCGCCGTTCAACGATGTCCAGCACCACTGCCGCTGCTCCTCTCTCCGCTGCAGCCGCGCCGCCGGGAGCGTTGATCGACAGCCATTGCCACCTCGTCTTCCGCAATTTCGAGGAGGACCTCGATGCGGTGCGGCAGCGCTGGCAGGAGGCGGGGGTCAGGGCCCTGGTGCACGCCTGCGTGGAACCCTCCGAGATCCCGGCGATCCGGGCCCTGGCTGATCGCCTGCCCGAGCTGCGCTATTCGGTCGGCGTCCACCCGCTGGACACGCAGCACTGGCAGAGCGACACCGCCGAGGTGCTGGCCAGCGCCGCCCGCGCTGACGCCCGGGTGGTGGCCATCGGTGAGCTGGGGCTGGATCTGTTCCGCGATCAGAACCTCGAGCAGCAGCTCGACGTGCTCAGGCCTCAGCTGGATCTGGCGGTCGAACTGGATCTGCCGGTGATCATCCATTGCCGCGACGCGGCCGAGCCGATGCTGGAGGAGCTGCGGCAGCGGGCCGAGCGCGGTGCCTGCCCCCGCGGCGTCATGCATTGCTGGGGCGGGACGCCCGAGGAGATGCGCGGTTTTCTGGAGCTCGGTCTCTACATCAGCTTCAGCGGCACCGTCACCTTCCCCAAGGCCGAGGCCACCCACGCCTGTGCCCGCGAGGTGCCGTCGGATCGCTATCTGGTCGAGACCGATTGCCCCTTCCTCGCTCCGGTGCCGAGGCGGGGCAAGCGCAATGAACCCGCCTATGTGCGGGCCGTGGCCGAGAGGGTTGCCGAGTTGCGTCAGCAGAGCGTGGAACAGGTGTGCGACACCAGCACGGCCAATGCCATGCGGCTGTTTGGCCTGGCGCTTGACGATGTATGATGTTTCATTGGCCTGGAAGCGGAAGCGCTCCCTTTGTCGACTACGGCACCGACGATCACTGCGGCTCTGTCGCCCCGGGGCATTGCAGCGCAGCTGCTTACCGTCTCCGCGGCCTTGTTGCCGCAGGAGCTCACTGGTCATTTGCCGGCTGAGACGGCGGTGAACCTGATGGTTTCTCAGCGCCTGGCCCCCTGGTCAGGAATGGCATCCGGCTTTGCCTCCCTGGCTCGTTCAGCGGCGGTGAGGCCCTCGGTGCCTGTGGTCATTTTAGAGCCAGTCTCCGTGCCCCCCGCCTGGAGAGGTCCTGGCTAGGCGTAGGCCTCCACGCGTCTCCTGCCGGTCCTTCCGGCCAGGGGCTGGCGTCGGGGGCCTCTCTGTCTGGTCGTTGCCCCAGGGTTCGGCCCTTCGAGCCGACGCCCGCACCCTCTCCGGCCGCTTCCTCGGCCCCGTCCCGTCCATCTCCCACCCCTCCTGCAGGTTCCCCGCATGAGCAGCGCGATCCAGGTCGCCAAGACCGTCACCTACCTGCCCGATCTGGTGGAGGTGCAACGGGCCAGCTTCAAATGGTTTCTGGAGAAGGGGCTGATCGAGGAGCTCGAGAGCTTCTCGCCGATCACCGATTACACCGGCAAGCTCGAGCTGCATTTCATCGGCAGTGAGTACCGCCTCAAGCGTCCTCGCCACGATGTGGAAGAGGCGAAACGCCGCGATGCCACCTTCGCGTCGCAGATGTACGTCACCTGCCGCCTGGTCAACAAGGAGACCGGCGAAATCAAGGAGCAGGAGGTGTTCATCGGTGAGCTGCCGCTGATGACTGAGCGCGGCACGTTCATCATCAACGGCGCCGAGCGCGTGATCGTCAACCAGATCGTCCGTAGCCCGGGCGTCTATTTCAAGGACGAGCAGGACAAGAACGGCCGCAAGACCTTTAACGCCAGCCTGATCC
>CAYNGR010000080.1:0-13264 GCA_964396755.1 uncultured Cyanobium sp.
AGTTGGCGCAGGCCAGCTTGCCGGTGGCTTCGCGGGGGTAGTCGTAGTTCTGCTGCGCCCAGAAGGGGTAGGCCCAGCTGGGGGTGGCTCCGATCAGCAGCACGCAGAGCGAGAGCAGACTGCCGAGAACGAGGGAGAGGGTGCGGCGCATGGGTGAGGGCTGGCGGCGAAGGCGGGGACTGGCGGATCAGACGGCAGGGATCAGCCCCACCAGGGCTTGTCGCCGGTGCGGAAATCGGTTTCGCTCCACTGGCTGAGGAACACGTTGTCGTTCTCGACCGAGACGTGGGCCAGAGCCAGGGAGAGGGGAGCGGGGCCGCGCACCACCTTGCCGGTGGCGTCGTACTGGGAGCCGTGGCAGGGGCACATGAACTTGTTGGCCGCCGCGTTCCAGGGCACCACGCAGCCCAGGTGGGTGCAGATGGCGTTGATGCCGTAGCTGCCGATGGCATCGCTGCCCTCGACGATCAGGTAGGTGGGGTCACCCTTGAGGCCCTGCACCAGGTTGCGGTCACCCTCCTTGTGGCTGGCGAGCCAGCCGCTGGCGGTGACGGTGTTGCCCAGTTCGTCCTTGGCGGTGGTGCCACCGCCGCCACCGGCGGCGCGAGGCGGGATGAAGTAGTTGACCACCGGATACAGAGCCCCAAGGGCCACGCCGGTGACCGAGCCGAAGGTCAGCAGGTTCATGAACTGCCGACGACCCATGCCGGGCACATCACCGCTCGAAGAGGCCGCAGGGAACTGGGTCATGGGCAGCGTTCCGGCATGTCCGGCGCAACGTGGCGCCCACATTAAATCCCGCGGTTCCCGGCCCGTGCCCACTCACCGGCGGCCTGCCCGCCGCTGCAACATGCTGTTGTGCTGCGATCGTCCCCGGCGTGTCCCGCTTCGATTCCGCCGCTGGCGGTGATCCCACCCCGCCGCTGCAGGCCGAAGAGCTGCTGAATCTGCTGCGTCAGCGCTGGCAGGTCTCCAATGGCCTGCAGCTGGTGCAGCGCCATGGCCGGCTCTACTTCCAGGTGATGTGGCACCACCTGGAGCAGCAGTCCTTCCCGCTCAGCCCCGAGGCCTATATGGAGGCGCTGGAGGATCTGGTGGCGACGCTCAACGGCCTCGGAGTGGGCGAGCAGGTGCGCCACTGGCTGCAGACCACCCGCGACAAACCCAGGCTGGGCCGGGCCCTGTCGCTGCCCCTGGAGCTGCCGGAGGGGCGCGCCAGCGAGTTCCTGCTCTGAACGCAGGACGCGTTCCGCTCGCGCAGACAGCTGCGCAACGCGGAGGGCTGCGCAACGCAGACCAGGTGGACAGGCGCCCGCAGGAGCACGTGCCGACCTGACCAGCCGGGCCAGGGCCCGACCGGGCGTGGCGGTGAGCGGACCGTTGCTGCAGGCCGGGCCGGCGAGCTGCAGCCCGGCTCGATGGCGACACGCGGGCACCGGCAGCCCAGGGCCTGTCGCGTGCTCCAGCCGGGAGAGGCAACGCCAGCGCCCAGCCTCCCCCCGGCAACGACGGCAAGCGCCGCTGAGGCTGGAACAGCTCAGCTCTGCCCGCGTGCGGCGGCCATGGTCGGCACCGCCGGGGGCTCTGGCCCTGCGATCGGGTGAGATCTGCCAGCGCCCAAGCCACCGGCGCAGGGCGGCATCCGCCCCATCGCCGCCTGATGCCCCACTGCAGACCCGTCCCTGCCAGATCTGATCAGGCTGGCCAGACGGACGGCCGCGGCTGAGCGGAGTCAGTCGACCCACCGCGGCCGTCACCAGGGCACGGACCTGGACCAGCGCAGGCGAAGCGCCAACCCGGCCGATCACGCGGGCGCCAGAGCTGCTGGACAGCGAAGGCAGCCAGGCGAACCTCCCGATCGCCGCGCGCCTCGGGATCTCCCACCAACGACGGTCCCCGGCCACCAGCTCAGCCTCAGATAGCGACGCAGGGCTCGAAGGCGCCGAGCGAGAAGGCCCCTCGTGCTCCCAGTGGCGGGGAAGCCCCAGCCGCTGCACCAGGGCAGAGAGCTGCTCGCGCGAACCGGGAACAGGGATCCGGATGCAGGCGGCACTGCCTGGAGGCTGGTCAGACCGGATCGAGGCGCCGCCGCGGCGTCGCCACCGCCACCAGGCCGATGCCGATCAGATACAGGGCAGTGATCGCGCCGCTGAGCAGCAGCATCGTCACCGGATCGGTGGAGGGGGTGAGCACGGCTCCCGCCAGGGCGCTGACCAGCACGACCCAGCGCCAGGCGCCGAGCATGCGCCGGGCATCGACCAGCCCGAGGGCACCGAGCAGCAACTGCAGCACCGGCAGCTGGAAGGCCAGCGCGGTGGCCACCATCAGCAGCAGCACGAAGTCGAGATAGCGCTCGATCGACCAGATCGGCTCGACCACATCGGCGCCGTAGCTGACCAGAAAGCGCAGCGCCGCCGGCACCAGCGCCCACCAGGCGAAGGCCAGGCCCGCCGCGAACAGCAGCGTCGAGCCGGCGACGGTGGGCGCCACCAGACGCCGCTCGCGCCGCGTCAGGCCGGGCAGCACGAAGGCCAGTCCCTCGAACAGGATCCAGGGAATCGCCAGGGTGAGGCCGGCATAGCCCGCCACCTTCAGCGACACGAACAGGAATTCGCCGGGGGCGAGCTGCAGAAAGCGGATGCCCTGGGCCGGCGCCTCCAGCAGCTTCACCAGCGGCCGCACGAACAGCAGGCAGCCGGCCGCCGCCACCACCACCGCCAGCAGGCTGCGCAGCACCCGGCGGCGCAGCTCCTCGAGATGGTCCACCAGGGGCATCTCCACCTCCCCCGGGAAGTCGTCCTCCGGCGACAGGGGACCCGCCGGCGGATCAGCGCCTCCACCGGCGCCCTCTGCGGACTCAACCTCGCTGGCCTGCGCGGCGGCCAGAGCCGCACCGGCCGCCTCATCGGCCACGCCGGTGTCGTCGCTCGACGCTCCGGCTGGCTCGACCGAACCATGGCTGCCGCTGCCGGAGTCAGGACTGGGCGAGCCGGGCGCAGCATCGCCGTCGCCGCCGGAGCTCACGGGCTGTCCAGGGGCTGGCGACACGCCCTGATCCGGGTCCGCCTCCGCGCCGAGCTGCAGGGCCACCGCAGCGCCGTCGTCAGCACCGACGGTGTCGAAGCTCGGTGCGTCCGCTGGCTCAGGCAGGTCGTCACCGCCCCCATGGGCGGCAGCTCCTGCCTGGGCGACGACCGCCACAGCAGGCGCCGCCTCAGGGCCCGGCGCGCCGCCGGGATCGCCGCCGCTGCCTTCGCTCTCCAGAGTGGTGGGGTCCACGGCTGCTCCCGGTCGGTCTGGATGCTCCTGCGGAGCGGCTCAATGGCGAGGTTAGGGGGCGGCTGCGGCTCCCTGCTCGCCGATCAGCTCGATGCCTCGAGCGGTTGCGGATGGGCGCGCTGCAGCAGCGCCAGGGCGCGTTCCGGCTCCCCCCAGAGCACTTCGCCGCCGCGATGGCGCACCGTGCCCGGCTCGGCGCCGGGGATGCGCTGCAGCGTCTCGGCCTCCACCATCAGCACCGGCACGCGCCGGTTGCCGCGGCCCCGGCTGAAGTGGGCGGCCAGGTCGGCGGCGGCCTGCAGATCGGCCTCGCACGGCGGCGCCTCCGACCCCTTGAGCACCACGTGGCTGCCAGGCAGCTCCTGGGCGTGGAACCAGAGATCGCCGCGACGGGCCTGGCGCAGGCTGATCCACTCGTTCTGGCGGTGATTGCGGCCCACCTGCAGACGCAGGCCGGCCTGACTGCGCAGCTCCAGCGGCTGCGGCTCGGCCGCATCCGCCTGGCGCCGCCGGCTGCGACGCAGACCGGCACTGCGCTCGCCGGCATGCCGCGGCCTGAGCCGCTCCAGCTGCTCGAGCAGCTCCTCCTCCAGAGGGGCCGGATCGGCGTCGGCCTCCAGCTGCTCCAGAAAGGTCAGGCTGGTCTCGAGGCCGGCGAGACGCTGCTGGTGCAGCGCAACCCTGGGCGTGATCGCCGCCACGGAGCGGCGCAGCTTGCGGGCGCGGCGGTAGAGGGACTGGGCCTCATCGATCGTCTCGCGCCCCGGATCCGGTTGACACAGCAGCGCATCGGCGCGGCGCTGCAGATCGTCGGCGGCGGGGACCGCCGCCAGCAGCTCCTGCTGCTGGGTCAGCTGCTCGCGCTCCCGCTCGATGGCGCCGCGCAGACGGCTCTCCAGGGCCTGGCGGCGCTGGCGCCGGCTGCGCTCCTGCAACCGGGCGCCGTACACCGCCGCCAGGGCCCGGTTGATGGGCAGAGCATCAGACCCTGACGCAGCCGCGCCGCCGCCGGGGGCAGCCGGAGCCAGGAAGCCCGCCGCAGGCTCCGCAGCGCTGGGCAGCCAGCAGCGGAACCCGCCAGCTGCCGGGAGGAAGCCGAAGCGCTGCTGTTCCAGGGCCAGCAGCCAGTCCTGCCAGCGACGCCACAGGGCCTGCCACTGAGCCTCAGCGAGTTCAGCCACCGGCTGGCTGGCCCAGGCGGGATCGTCGAGCAGCTGGCGCACCAGCGCCGGACTGGTGCCCTGATACGCCCCCAGCAGAGCCTTGCCCAGAGGCAGGGGCAGCAACGTCAGGCGCTGCCGCCAGGAGGCGAACCCCTCGTCACACCTGGGATGGTCTCCCTGCTGGCGCGGCGGTGGCTGATAGGGATCACCGGTGCCGATCGGCCTCAGCCGCGACTGGCGATCGCGCACCTGACGCGCCAGGGCGATCACCCGCCGCTCGGCGTCGAGCAGAAACAGGTTGCTGTGGCGCCCCATCAGCTCGAGCAGCAGCGTCCGCTCCGGCAGCTGGCCGGGTCGGGGAGCGAAGCGCAGCTCCACCACCCGCTCCCAGGCGGGCTGATGCAGCTCCACCAGTGCCAGCCCACGCAGACCGTGCTGCAGCTGCTGCGCCAGGGTGCTGCCGTCTCCCTGGCGGGGTGGGGGCGGGATCGCCAGCAGCCTTGGCGCCTCCGCCAGCCAGCTCAGCTCGAGCCACTGGCTGCCGGCCAGGGTGCGCAGGCCCAGCTGCAGCGTGTGGGCATCGCTCTGCTGGGCCTTTTCGAAGCGGCTGGGCACCAGCGCGGGCCTCAGCTCGCTGAGAACCGCCCGCAGGCTGGTGTAGTCGAGCGCCTGCAGCGCCCCGCCCGAGGCCTCGGTCGCGGCCCGGTGTTCCGGGGGATGGGCCAGCTTCTGCATCAACGGATCCCACTGCCTGCCTCTCCACCGCGGCCGGGGTCCAGCCCTGGTCGCAGCGCTGCGCTTGAATCTGTCAGGTCGGTGCCTGCAGGCCCAGTGGGAGGCGAGAGCGGCAGGGCCTCGAGCGGCCTGACGCCGGGGGCCAGCGCCGCTGGGCGGGCGGCTGGCAGCAGCCCGTCAGGAGCCAGGACTCAGACCACACCCCAGGCGGCGGGCGGATCGGCTGCCAGCGGCCGCCGCTCGCCAGGGCCCGGACAACGGCGGCAGACAGGGGGCCTTCCCCCACCAGGCACAGGCCGGCCGGGAGGCCAGTGGCCGATGCGGCGGCCCAAGCGCCAACCGGGCCGTCTGCCTGCCGCGCTGTGACCGATCACGGCTGGATCCTGACCGCAGCCCCCCGGGCCGCCGCCGGCCCGGAGCGAGCGGCAGCAGCGCCGGCTGCAGCCAGGCAGTCCGGCGCCGGCCCCGCACGGAACGCTGCTGAACGCGGAGCCCAGCCAACCCGGGCAGCGAAGCGCCAGCGGCCTGCGGCGACCTGCGGACCGGCCCGTGCGCGGCGGGCGTCGTCCCTGGCGATGGACGCTGAAGCGGCTGCAGCCAGCGGCGACGGAACCGGAGGCGGCCTGCGCTGGAGCCGATCCAGGCCGGCGAGGCCGCCGGCGAGCGCCCCTGCCTACTGTGCAGCCGCAGCATCGAGGCCCCAGCCGTCCATGAGCAGCCCAACGCCCTCCCAAGCCGGCCGGCTGACCGTGCTGACCGGACCGAGCGGCGTCGGCAAGGGCACGCTGGTGAAGCTGCTGCTGGAGCGCCATCCGCAGATCTGGCTGTCGGTGTCGGCCACCACCCGGGCGCCGCGCCAGGGGGAGGAAGACGGCCGCAGCTACTTCTTCCTCAGCCGCGAGGGCTTCGAGCAGCGGGTCGCCGAGGACGGCCTGCTGGAGTGGGCCGAGTTCGCCGGCAACCTGTACGGCACCCCGCGCCAGCCGGTGGAGGAGCGACTGGCCGCCGGCCGGCCGGTGCTGCTGGAGATCGAGCTGGAGGGAGCGCGCCAGGTGCGCCGCAGCTTCCCCTCCGGCTTCCAGGTGTTTCTGGAGCCGCCTTCGTTCGAGGAGCTGGAGCGCCGCATCCGCGGCCGCGGCACCGACAGCGAGGAGGCGATCCAGAAGCGGCTGGAGCGGGCCCGCATCGAGCTGGCGGCCGCCCCGGAGTTCGACGCCCGTCTGGTCAACGGTGAGCTGGAGACCGCCCTGGGCGAGCTGGAGCGGCTGATGGGCCTGAACGCCTGAGCCGCTGAGCCCTGACGGCGCTGTGATGCCGTGGTGCCCGCCATGACAGTGGTGCCAGCAGCGAAGCTGCCATCAGGCCGGGCTGACGGACCGTGGCCCGTCCATCCCGCCGGGCTGCGTTCAGGGCCTCCAGCCAGCCGCAACCGCCTGGGCAGGCAGCGCCACACTCCTGCCGCCACAGCGGGCATCCGCATCTGCCGGCCCGGTCCGCCCAGCGAGCTCTGGAGCGCTGCGGGGCGTGGGCCCGTTCCGCGCACGCCAGCCCCCGCGCCGCTGGCCTGGGCCACCTCAACGCGGCTTGGCTGCTGCGCGGGCTTCCGCAGCTGGGCTGGACGGGCCGCTCCGACACCGCAACGACAGCAGGGCAGCGAGGCAGCTCCAGACACAAAAAAGCGGCCCTTCCTGGGCCGCTTTGCTGACTGAATCCGTCTCGTGGACTTCAGAGGGGGTGGAACAGCAGATCGGGGTAGAAGCGGTTGAACTCGATCATGATTCCAGCGGTGACGGTGAACCAGATCGCGGCGAACACCGGAGCGGTGGTGAGGAATTTCTTCATGGCCGGAAGGCGGAGTGCGTTGGATGGGTGCAGGAGTGGCGCCTGCGGATCTCAGCTGGGCGCCGGAAGGGCGGCGGAATCCATCTGGCCGGGCCGAACAACGACCCAGCCAAAGAGGAGCTCAGCGGGGCGAAACGGTGATCTTGGTGTCGGCTTCAGTGAGCTTGCCGGAGGTCAGCTCCTTGAAGGCGGCCAGCGGCCAGGTGGCGGAAGCGATCGTCGACTTCAGAGCCAGGGGCACGTCGATCTGGATTTCGTGCATGGTGGCGTCCTTGCGCTTGGCCACCTCCTGCAGATAACCGCGGCCAGCCCAGCCGATGCAGCCGGCGATGTAGAGGAAGGCGATGCCGGGGATGATGAAGTCACCGGCGTGGCTCCAGCGGCCGTCCACGATCAGGTGGGGCAGACCGTCGGTGCCGCACAGGGCCTGGCTGTACATCTCGAAGCGGGCTTTGGCCTGGGCGGTGCTGGCCGTGGCGGCACGCTGCTGGAAGCGGGGGCTTTCGGCGCAGGGGGTCAGGCCACCGATGTCGGCGCGGACCGCCGGAGCGAACCCGAACAGCAGGAAGGCGGACAGAAGAACGGCGAAGAGACGGCGCATGGAGAGGGGGCCGGTATGGAGGTCTGCCGCAGCGGCAGGATGTCACCAGCGGACAGTAGGGGAGGTGTTCCGGAGCCATGTCCACCGTTCTTGGGCTCGAAACAAGTTGTGACGAGTCCGCCGCTGCCATCGTGCGCGACGGACAGGTGCTGGCGAGCGCCATCGCCTCCCAGATGGAGGAGCACGCCCGCTGGGGCGGGGTGGTGCCGGAGATCGCCTCGCGCCGCCATGTGGAGGCCCTGCCGGGACTGATCGAGCAGGTGATGGTCGACAGCGGCCTGGCCATGCACGAGCTCGACGCGGTGGCGGCCACCGTGGCGCCGGGCCTGATGGGAGCCCTGCTGGTGGCCTCGGTGACGGCCCGCACCCTGGCCCGCCGCCACGAGCTGCCCTTCCTGGGCATCCATCACCTCGAGGGCCACCTCTGCTCGGCCTCCCTGGGCGCGGAGCCGCCGCCGCACCCGCATCTGGTGCTGCTGGTCAGCGGCGGCCACACCGAGCTGGTGCGGGTGGATGCCCCCGGCCGCTACCGACGCCTGGGTCGCAGCCACGACGACGCAGCCGGCGAATGCTTCGACAAGGTGGCGCGGCTGCTGGGCCTGGGCTACCCGGGCGGTCCGGCGATCCAGGCCGCCGCTGAGTCGGGCGATCCGCAGCGCTTCCGCCTGCCCAAGGGCCGGGTGTCGCGGCCGGAGGGCGGCTTTCATCCCTACGACTTCAGCTTCAGCGGCCTCAAGACGGCGATGCTGCGCCAGGTGCAGGCGCTGCAGGCCGAAGCCGCCCCCCTGCCGCTGGCCGACCTGGCCGCCAGCTTCGAGCAGGTGGTGGCGGAGGTGCTGGTGGAGCGCAGCTGCCGCTGCGCCGAGGACGAGGGTCTGGGCACCCTGGTGCTGGTGGGCGGAGTCGCCGCCAACCGGCGGCTCAGACAGCTGCTGGAGCGGCGCTGCCAGGCCAGCGGCCTGCAGTGGCGCATGGCCCCCCTGGCCTGGTGCACCGACAACGCCGCGATGATCGCCCTGGCGGCGGAGCGGCGGCTGCAGGCGGGCTGCCGCAGCCCGCTGGATCTGGGGGTGGCAGCGCGGCTGCCGCTGGAGCAGGCCGACCGTCTGTACGAGGCCAGGGCCTGCTTCTGATTGCCGTTAGGGTGTCGTCAACGGCCCGTCCGGCAGGGACCGCCGGACGGCTCAGGCAGGCAGGCGCTTCTCGCGGGGCCTTGCAGCCACCAGGCCGGATCCGGACCCCACCGGCTGCTCCCCCACCCACGCATCCTTTCCTGCTCCCCGAGGACCATGACTGAGGCGAACCAGACCGGGGACAACGGCACGACCACAGGCCTCAGCGAACCGCTGGTGGAGCCCGTGTCCCAGGAGGAGCTCAACGCCTGGCGGCGGGGCTTCACCCCCCAGGCCGAAATCTGGAACGGCCGACTGGCGATGCTGGGGCTGTCGGTGGGACTGGGCGTGCTGCTGCTGGTGCGGCTGGCCGCCGGCGGCCACGCCTGAGCCCCGCAACCCCGCGTCGTCACACCCTGCCGCGCAGGGCCTGGGCCAGTTCGCCCGGCTTGGAGCTCTGAGCCAGGGCGTCCTCGGCATCGACCCGACCCTCCAGCACCAGCGCCGCCAGGGCCTGGTTGCTGGTCTGCATGCCATCGAAACTGCTGCGGCGCATGATCTCCTCGATCTCATCGAGGGCCCCGCGCTGGATGTAGTCGCGGCAGGCATCGGTGTTGATGAACAGATCGTGGTAGCCGCAGCGCTTGCCATCGGTGGTCTTGATCAGCCCCTGGGCGACGACGCCCAACAGGGTTTCGGAGACAGCGCGGCGGATCTGCTCCTGCTCGTCGGGTTTGAACATGCCGAGAATCCGCTCCACCGTGCGCACGGCCGAGTTGGTGTGCAGGGTTCCGAACACCAGGTGACCGGTCTGGGAGGCCTCGATGGCGGTGCTCAGCGTCTCCTGGTCGCGGATCTCACCGATCAGGATCACGTCGGGGTCCTCGCGCAGCGCGGCGCGCAGCGCATTGGCGAACAGGCGCGTGTGCTGGTGCACCTCGCGCTGCCGCACAAGCGAAAGCTGGCTCTGGTGCACAAATTCGATCGGATCCTCAATCGTGAGGATGTGACGCTTCATGGTGCGATTGATATAATCAATCATCGCCGCCAGCGTCGTGCTCTTGCCCGACCCGGTGGGGCCGGTGACGAGGATCATCCCCTTGGGTCGCTCGGCCAGTTCGGCCAGCACCTTCGGCAGCGCCAGCTCCTCCATCGTGAGGATCTTCTGAGGGATCAGGCGCAGCACCATCGCCGGCCCCCGCAGCGTGTCGAGCAGGTTGATGCGCACCCGCACGAAGCCGAAGTCGAAGGCGCCGTCGTACTCCTTCTCGCGCAGGAAGCTGTCGATCTCCGCCGGCGAGAGCATCTCGCGCACCCAGTCGCGGAAGCGGACCGTGTCGGTCACCGGCCAGTCGGTGCGCTGCATGTCGCCCCGGGCACGGAAGCGGGGCGCCTCACCGACACCGATGTGGATGTCGGAATACTTGTTCTCGTGGGCGATCGCCACGATCTCGCGCAGGGTGGCAGGACCGCCCTCGGCAGCGCTGGTGGCGCCGGGCCCACCGGCAGCCGCCATCGGCACCGGCGGTGGCGGCGGCAGGGGCATCCCCCCCGGCGGAGGTGGCGCAACGGCGGCGGGACCGAAGGGCAGTTCCGCCATGGGACCGGCAGACAGGACAGTGGCACTCATGCTGGCACCGGCGCACGCATTTGGAGCGGCGGCCCTGTGACGGCTGCCTAGGATCCGTCCGGTCCGTGACGCGGCCTTGACTTCACCTTCCGGCGCTGTGCCCTCGCCCCCCGATGCCCACGTGCAGGGGGACGCGTCCGATCGCCCCCTGGTCACGATCGTGCTGGGCACCCGGCCCGAGGCGATCAAGCTGGCGCCGGTGATCCGCGCCTTCCAGGCCGCCGCCGACTTCCGCACCCGCGTGGTGCTCACCGGCCAGCACCGCGAGATGGTCAGCCAGGTGATGGAGCTGTTCGGCCTGACGGCCGACCGCGACCTGGCGCTGATGACGCCGAAGCAGACCCTCACCCACATCACCTGCGCCGCCCTGCAGGGGCTCAAGGACGAGTTCGCCGAGCAGCGACCGGCTCTGGTGCTCGTGCAGGGCGACACCACCACCGCTTTCGCCTCGGCCCTGGCCGCCTTCTACGAACAGATCCCGGTGGGGCACGTCGAGGCGGGCCTGCGCACCGACAACCTGTTCGACCCCTTCCCGGAGGAGGCCAACCGGCGCCTGATCTCGCAGCTGGCCCAGCTGCACTTCGCCCCCACAGAGGTCTCAGCGGCCAACTGCCGCGCCTCCGGCGTCATCGGCGAGGTGCTGACCACCGGCAACACGGTGATTGACGCGCTGCTGCTGATGGCCGAGCAGGCCCCGGCCTACGAGCTGCCCGGCCTCGACTGGCAGACGCAGCGGGTGATCCTGGCCACGGTGCACCGCCGCGAGAACTGGGGCGAACGCCTCAGCCAGATCGGCGCCGGCTTCCTCGAGCTGCTGCAGCGCTTCCCGGACACCGCCCTGCTGCTGCCGCTGCACCGCAACCCCACCGTGCGCGAGCCGCTGCAGGCGATGCTCGGCGACCACCCGCGCGCCTTCCTCACCGAACCGCTCGACTACGACCAGCTGGTGGCGGCGATGCGCGGCTGCACGCTGGTGCTCACCGATTCCGGCGGCCTGCAGGAGGAGGCGCCGGCCCTCGGCAAGCCCGTGCTGGTGCTGCGGCGCACCACCGAGCGCCCCGAGGCGGTCTCGGCCGGCACTGCGAAGCTGATCGGCACCGACTGCGCCGACATCGTCGCCGAGGCCAGTCTGCTGCTCAGCGATGCAGCGGCCTACGAGCGCATGGCCCGCGCCCACAACCCGTTCGGCGATGGCCTCGCCAGCGGCCGGATCGTCGAGGCGGCCAGGCAATTTCTGGGTCGCCGCCAGGACGGCTGAGCCCCCCGGCTGAGCGGGGCGCATGTCCCCCGCTCAGACCCGGACGGCGTGGTGGCTGCGGTGCTCCGTTGGGCCGACAGCGGCTGGCTCAGGCGCTGTCGCGGCGCTTCTTCGTCCAGGGCGGCTGGTCGATGAAGATGCGGGTGTCGGGGTCCAGGCCCTTGATGATCTGGGTGTCGCGGCCGCTGCTGGCGCCCAGTTCCACCGGCCGGAACTTGGGCTGCTGATCAGGACCCACCACCAGCACGCCGGGACGTCCGTCCTCGGTGACGATCGCCACGGTGGGCACCAGGGTGCGCGCCTGCAGCTGACCGGTGCGGAAGTCGATGTCGGCAGTCATGCCGATGCGCAGCTGCGGCGCCGGCTCCTGCAGGGCCAGCTTCACCTCGAAGGAGGTGACGTTGTTGGTCTTGACCGCCCGGGGAGCGATCTGACGCACGACGGCGGCGAACCGGCGGTCGGGGAAGGAATCGACCCGCACGCTGGCGGGCATGCCCACCCGCAGGCGGCCGATGTCGCTCTCGGGCACCTTGGCGATCACCTCCAGACCGCGCGCCACCTCGACAATCGAGGAACTGGTGGCGCCCAGGCTGCTGGAGGCGGTGGTGGTGGGGGTGACGAAGGCGCCGGGATCGGCGTAGCGCTGGCTGATCACGCCATCGAAGGGAGCGCGCACCACCAGCTCCTCGCGCTCGACGCGCCGCTGGGCCAACCGTTCGGCCGCCGCCCGGGCGGCCGAACGCCTGACCTCATAGTCGGCGCGGTAGCGGTTGATGTCGCTGCGGCTGATGGCGCCCTGGCGGAACAGGGGTTCGTTGAAGCGCAGCTCGCTGCGGCTGCGCTGCAGCTCGGCCTCGGCGGAACGCAGGTTGGCCTCCAGCTCCTGCAGGCGATCCTGCAGATCGCTGCTGTCCATCACAGCCAGGGCCTGACCGGCCTTCACCGTCATCCCCTCATCGACGTAGAGCGCCTTGAGCACCCCCTGGCGCTTGGGACTGACATTGACCCGCACCACCGCATCGAGTTCACCGGTGGCCGCGACCACGCCGGGCAGCTCCCCGGAACGGGCCACGGCCGTGTAGGGAGTGACATCGCGCCGGACGCTGCCGCGCTGCCGTTGCCACAGCCCCAGGCCGCTGAGCAGCACGGCCGCCACCAACAGGCCGATCCACAGCGGCCGCCGCGAGCGCCCGCGCGCGGGGCGCGACACGGGCAGCGGCGTCAACGACGGGGCTTCCGGGACCGGTGGCACAGGCGGCTCGGCCTTGTCGGCAGGTCTCGGCCGCAGGGGAGACAGGGCGGAAATGGCGGATCTCAGAGCTGTTTACAAATTGTCGCCGGTCCCGGGCCTGGATGGGGCCGGAACGGTGCCCCCTAGATTCCGGCCATGCTCAAAGCCGGAATCGTCGGCCTGCCCAACGTCGGCAAGTCGACCCTGTTCAACGCCCTGGTGGCCAACGCCCAGGCCCAGGCCGCCAATTTCCCCTTCTGCACGATCGAGCCCAACACCGGCGTGGTGGCGGTGCCCGATCCACGCCTGCAGCAGCTCAGCGACCTGAGCGGCAGCAAGGAGATCATCCCCACCCGCGTCGAGTTCGTCGACATCGCCGGGCTGGTCAAGGGTGCCAGCCAGGGCGAGGGCCT
>CAYNGR010000081.1:0-3916 GCA_964396755.1 uncultured Cyanobium sp.
CGGTGGTAATCCTCCGAGCTGATCTTCTGCTGACACACCCCCGGACAGCGACCGATGTCGAAGTTGAGGCAGGTGCGATCGCGGTAAAGGGGCTGGGGACGCTGCCGCAGCGGAAACACCCGCTTCACCAGTGCCAGGGTGCGGCGCAGCAGGCCGACATCCACGTAGGGGCCGTAGAAACGGTCGAGGGGCGAACGGAAGCGTCGCCGCCGCGTGATGAAGATGCGCGGGTAGGCCTCGCTCCAGGTGATGCACAGGTAAGGGTATTTCTTGTCATCCTTGAGCAGCACATTGAAGTGCGGCTGGTTCTGCTTGATCAGGTTCGACTCAAGCGCCAGCGCTTCGGCTTCGCTGTCGGTGACGATGAACTCGATCTCCCAGACCTGGCGCACCATCAGCCGGATGCGCGGGCTGTGCCCGTGGCCGGCACCGCTCTGGAAATAGCTGCGGACGCGGTTGCGCAGCTGTTTGGCCTTGCCGATGTAGAGGATCCGGTCCTCCGCATCGCGCATGAGGTAGCAGCCCGGCTCGGTTGGGATCTGAGCCAGGCGCTGCTTCAGCCGCGGCGGATCGAGCAGCAGGGGCCCCGCACTGGCCGGCTGCGTGGGGCCCTGGCTCACCCGCCGTACTGCCAGCCCGTGGTGGCCAGTTCGAGGGCGGCGCCGTCGCGGTGCAGCACCGCGTTCTTCACCTGACCGACGAACACGGTGTGGTCCCCTGCCGCCACCTGACCGACCAGCTCACACTCGACCGCGCCGAGGGCGTCGGTGAGGATCGGCAGGCCCAGGGCGCCGAGCTGGAACGGAGCGGCGTCGAAGCGGCCTCCCACGGCCTTCTGTGGCTTGAAGAACACCGCCGCCAGGTCCTTCTGATCGGCGGCCAGCACGTTCAGCGAAAAGTGGCCGGTGCGCTGGATCATGCCGTTGCTGGTGGAGTCGGCCCGCACCGCCATCACCACCAGCGGCGGCTCGAAGGAGCCCTGGGTGACCCAGCTGGCGGTGAAGCCGTTGACCTCATCGCCCTCGGCGACGCCGCAGATGAACACGCCGTGGGGGATCTTGCGCAGCAGTGTCTTCTTGGCAGCCGGATCGAAGGCGATCTCGCTCATGGCAGGGGATGACGGACACCAGGACTCTAGGGACCATGCCCGGTGCGGACGGGGCCGGCGAGGCCTCCGGGGCGGCCAGCCGCACAGGATGCAGGGCCGTCAGTCGGGGGAGAGCAGCCATCGGTCCATAGGCTGGGGCTTCTCCAGGCCAGCGATGCGCGCCCTCTACCCCGGCAGTTTCGATCCCCTCACCCTGGGTCATCTGGATCTGATCGAGCGTGGCGTGCGCCTGTTCGATGGGGTCACCGTGGCTGTGCTGCAGAACCCCGGCAAGCAGCCCTGCTTCCCCCTGGAGCAGCGGCTGGCGCAGATCCGCACCGCCACCGCCCATCTGGAGCGGGTCGAGGTGGCGAGCTTCGACGGCCTCACGGTCGCCTTCGCTCAGCGCTGTGGTGCAGATGTGATCCTGCGGGGCCTCAGGGCCCTCAGTGACTTCGAATATGAGCTGCAGATCGCTCACACGAACCACAGCCTGGCGCCCCGGCTTGAGACGCTGTTCCTGGCCACTGCGGTGGGCTACAGCTTCCTGAGCAGTTCGGTGGTGAAGGAGGTCGCCCGCTTCGGCGGCGACGTCAGCCACATGGTGCCCAGGGGAGTGGCGCTGGACCTGCAGAGGCTCTTTAATCGTGCATCACCCTCCACACCCCATGACGTCTGAGGTCCGCATCACCGTCATCGACCAGCTGGACCAGCTCGAAGAGATCGTCCTCGAAGGAAGCCGTATCCCGTTCAGCGGCGGCCGGTTGGTGAACGAGCAGGACGCCATCGAGCTGATGGATGCGCTGCGCGAAGGCATCCCGTTGCAGTTGAGCCAGGCGGTCGAACTGCTGCGCAAGCGCGATGAGTTCATCGATCGGGCGCGTCAGCAGGCCGAGGAGATCGTCAGCCAGGCACGCCGAGAGCGCGAACAGCTGATCAATCAGGCGGGCATCCGCCAGGAGGCCGAGCGCCAGGTGACGGAACTGCGCGAGCAGGCTCGTCAGCAGTGCGAGCAGCTGGTGATGCAGACCCGCCAGCAGGTGGCCAAGACCGAGCAGGAGCTGCAGGCGCGGGTGGCCCAGATGGAGCAGCAGTACGTCAACCGTCGCCAGCAGCTCGAGCAGGAGGCCCAGTCCCGCCGTCAGCAGCTGGAACAGGAGGCCGCCGAGCGCATCCGCCAGCTGGTCGAGCAGCACGAGCGGGCCCGTCAGCAGGCGATGCAGGAGCTGGACACCCTGCGCCAGGAGGCCCTGCGGATCCAGCGCGAGAGCCAGGCCGAGGCCGAGCGCCTGCACAACGAGGCGCTGCAGTTCAGCCAGCAGACCCAGCAGCAGTGCGAGGCCCTGATGGCCCGCAGCCGCCAGGAGTCGTCCGCCATCCAGGATGGGGCCAACCGCTATGCCGAACAGGTGCTCGGTGAGCTGGAGGTGCGCCTCAAGGACATGAGCCAGGTGGTGCTGGCTGGGCGGCAGGAGCTTGGACGCTTTCAGGTGCAGGAGCCCTCGGTGCTGGAATCGGCGCCCTCCCAGGACTCCCAGCCGCTCGGCGGCCGCGCCCGCCGGGCCGCAGGCAGGCTGCGTCGCGCCACCCGCAATCTGGCCAGCTGAGCGGCATCGGCTCTCGTCGACAACTGATCGAAGCAACCGTCGGGGGGTGGGAGATCCCACCACCATCCCGCGGTTTCAGCCGTGTCCAGCGGTACGTGCTCCCCAGCTGTGCCTGGCTTGAGCTGTGCCGGCCGGCTTGCCTGGGTCAAGCGGCTCCTGCCTGAGATCGCTCTGGTCCCTGTCTGAGGGCTGATCAGTGGTCCGATTCTCGGGTGCGGCTGTTCGCCCGGCATGATCCGCTCGCCAGCGACCCCGCCCTTGAGACGTTGCTGCGGGGCCTTGGTGATGGCTGTTGATCGCACCGCGACCGCCGCATCTCGCAGGTCGCGGCGTTAACTCGGGGTGGAGCTGCCCTGTAGCTGATGAGCGCACGGTTGCCGTGATGCCGGCCCGACAACCAGTCCAACGTCCGTCCCAGCGGCAAAGAGGGACGGACATGGGCTGCGATGGCCGACCCTGGCTGGGCCGGGGAGCCTGAGACGTCAGGAACGGACGATCAGAAGCCGGTGGCGCCGGAGCAGAGCGACACATCCTGCACCTGGCGCATGATCGAACCGATCGTGCGATTGGGTGCCGAGGCGCCGTTGGCAATGGCGCTCACATAACGGGGCCCGTCGCTGGTCTGCAGCACGCCGCTGATGGCGCGCACGCCGGTGAGGGTGCCGGTCTTGCCGAACAGGCGCCCATCCAGGGAGGTGCCGTTGTACAGGTTGCGCAAGGTGCCGCGCTGGCCGGCGATCGCCATCGAGGCCAGATAGTCGCGGCCGTAGGGATGGTGGTCCATGCGCAGCAGCAGCGCCGCCAGGAAGCGGGAGGTGAGCCGATTGCTGCGACTGAGACCGCTGCCGTCGAAGCTGCGAACTCCCTGCATCGGCAGGCCCTGGCTGGTCAGCCACTCGGTCTGGGCCCGGGCGGCCTGATCGTTGTCCCAGGTGCCGGCGGCGGAGCGCAGCAGCACCTCAGCGGTGAAGTTATGGCTGTCGGTGTTGGCCAGGCTGAGCAGCCCCTGCATCGTCGTGGAGGGCTCCTCATGCACCAGGACCGCATCGCGGGGCAGCGGCGCATCGGCGTCGACAAGCGCCACATCGGCACGCGCGCCCTGCTGGCTCAGGGCCCGCCCGAGCAGGCTGCGCAATCTGGCCGGAGGATTCATCACCGCCGCATCGATCACATTGCTGGTGATCGCCAGCCGCGTCACCGGGGCCCCGTAGGCCATGCCGCG
>CAYNGR010000081.1:4016-13141 GCA_964396755.1 uncultured Cyanobium sp.
CTTCTGGTTCGAGGCCGGCACCCGTGGTTGCAGGCCGTTGACGTCGGCCAGCAGGCGTCCGTTGGGATCGGCGACCGAGACGCTCCAGCGTGACGATTCAGAGCCGATCACCGCAACCAGGCGCTGCTGCAGCGTCGGGCAGCTGACCTGACTGGCGAGCACCGGACTGCCCAGGGCGGCAGGCTGCGGAGGCAGCTGCATCGCTCCGGGGGCCGTGAAGGCCCTGTTGGGGGGAAGGGCCGGGGTCCATCCCTGGGCACGGGCCGCCGGCATGAGGACGGGAGCCGCCAGGCTCGCCCCAAGCAGCGCTGCTGCCAGAGCGACGCGACGCGAACAACCGCGCCGGGGCATGGGGAGTGACAGCGGAGGCATGGCCGGGGTGCGAAGGGACGGAAGGCTCATGTCACTGCAGGCCCGACTGGAGGTCGGTGACGCTGCCGCCGAAGCGATACGTGGCGCCTTCCAGCTCCACCGGCGCGCCGATCTTGATTGTCTGGTTGCCGAACACCACTCCGCCGGCTGACTTGCGCCCCTCACCCTCGAGGATGAAGCGGGCATCGAAGGTGCCGAAGCTCTTCTGATTGGGATCGTCGGCGCTGACCACGCGTCCATCGGGCGTCAGCGTTGAGATGCGCCGCTGCAGCGGGATGATGCGGCTGATCTTCACCGTGCCGTGGGGCTGGTTGCGGATCACGATCGCGACCTTGCCGTCGCTCTGGGCCGCCTTGAGCAGCCCCGCCGGATCGGCCGACGGCACACCACGGACGTCCACCGACACCGTCACCGGCTGCATGCCCCCGGTGGCGCGGGCCACGGCTCCGCTGAGCTTGGGGCTCCAGACCACACCGGCGACAGCCAGCAGAACGGCTGCGGCGGCCCCCAGATCCACCAGGTTCCAGGAGCGGGGGGAGGGGGAGTCGCTGGCCATGGGGTCCCGTGAGTCTGCGAAGTGTACGGAGGCCCGCCAGACGCCACCAGTGCCTCGGGCAGCCCGCCTCAGTTCTGCAGCCCTTCGATCAGATCTCCGAGAGCCCGCAGGTTGCCGCCCAGGCCAGCCTCGGCGCCGAGGGCCTCGGCCTGCTGCTCAGCATCGGGGCGACGCTCGAAATCGGCCGCCAGCCGGAAGCCATCGGGGTCGAGCCGATACAGCTGCCACGGTTCCGGATAGGCGCGCCGCAGGGCGCTCTCGGCCTGGGGAATCAGGGCGTAGGCCGCCTCCCACTGGGACAGAAAACCGCGGCGACGCTGACGGGCGACGCTACCGATGCCGACAGCGGCATCCTCGAGAGCGGGGTTGAGCAGCAGCACGGGGCCGCGATGGTTGCCACAGAGCTGCTCGACCATCTCGTATTCGGCCTGACTGGCCCCCAGCAGCAGCAGCACGCCGTCGCTGGGGCCTTCGCTCTGACGACGGATCTGATCGCCGAAGCTGGCGATCCGTTCGGCCAGATCCGGCGCATCACGGCGCGCCAGAGCCGTCGCGCCCATGTCGGCGCAGAGCAGCCGCAGCGGCACCTCCTCCTGCACCAGGGCCGCTGCAAGACGCAGGGTCACGGGCAGCAGGCGCAGGCCTTCAAAGCGCAGCTCCACGGTCCAGCGGCCGCCGCTGCCGCTGGCCAGGGCGGCGCGGATGGCCTCAAGGGCCTGAGCTTCAGCGCTCTGCAGATCGGGGGGAAGCATCGGAACCGCGGCGGCCGGGCGGATGGTCGCCGGACCCTACCGGCTGGCCCGGCTGCCCGTCTGGGACAGATCAGGGGCGAGCGCCCGCCGCGAGCTCATCGCAGGCCTCCGCCAGGGCGTCGGGGAAGGACCCGAGCGCCTCGTGCGTGACCCAGGGCCCCAGGCTGATCCTCAGTCCGCTGGCCGCCTCGGCGGGGCCGTACCCCATCGCCAGCAGCACCGGGCTGGGTCGTTCACCACCCCCGCCCTGGCTGCAGGCCGAGCCACTGCTGAGCGCCCAGCCGCGTCGGGCCAGGGCGCGCACCAGCCCGCGTCCCGGCAGGGGTCGGCCTTCGGCGTCGGCCACGAGCAGCGACAGATGGTGGGGCAAGCGGGCGCCCGGCTGCAGCGGATCCGCCCCGGAGAGCCGCAGGCCGCGCTGATGATGCAGGCGTTGCCAGAGCGCATCACGACGCTCTTTGAGCGGATCGACGCCCCCGTTGGCAGCGAGGCGAGCGGAGGCCAGCTCAAGGGCGGTGGCGAAGCCGTGGGCGAGCAGCGCCGATTCGGTGCCGCCGCGGCGGCCGCCCTCCTGGCCTCCCCCGCCAATCAGCGCGTCGACCTGCACCCCCTCGGCCAGGAGCAGGGCACCGATGCCGCGTGGGCCCTGCAGCTTGTGGGCCGCGACGCTGAGCAGATCCACCGGCAGCCGTGCCAGATCGATCGACAGATGGCCGAGCACCTGCACCGCATCGACGTGCAGCAGCACCCCGGCTTCGCGACAGAGCCGTCCGATCGCCTCGATCGGCTGCAGCGTCCCCACCTCGTTCTGACCCCAGATGATCGACACCATCCGGGTCGGGGGCTCCAGCCAACCGGCCAGCACTGCCGGATCCAGGCGCCCCAGCTGGTCGACGGGCAGGCGTTGCAGCTGCCAGCCCTGGCGGGCCAGCTGCGCCGCAGCGGCTTCCGTGGCGGGATGCTCCACCGCCGAGAGCAGCAGCCGCCCCGGCGGCAGGCGGGCGGCACTGCCCAGCAGACCCAGATGGATTGCCTCGCTGCCGCCGGAGCAGAGCACCAGTTGACGCGGGTCGGCTCCCATGGACAGGGCCAGCCGCAGTCGGCTGCGCTCCAGCAGCTCGGCGGCGCTGAGGCCCCAGCCGTGCAGGCTCGAGGGGTTGGCCCAGGCGCTTCCCGCCGCCGCCTGCATGGCCGCGAGAACCTCATCTGCCGGCGGCGCCGTGGCCGAGGCATCGAGGTAGCGGCTCAGCGGCGGCAGACCGGGCGACGCTGACATGGCGTTCAGACCCCGGCGTCCGGCGGAAAGCCCCCGGAGGCAAAGCGGGCGCGCGTGCGCGACTCCAGCGAGGTGGCCGCCAGATCGACCAGTTCGTCGAGGGAACGGCCGCCCAGCAGCGCCTCGACGCGGGCACGCGCCTCGGCGCTGGCACAGGCCTCGGGCCGCACACAACCGTTGACGCAGGCCACCGAGCAGTCGATCTCGGGAGCTGTTGCCGCAGGGACGCTGGATGCCGCCTCAGCGGGGGCACTCGGTGCAGCACTGACGGCGTCAGACAACGGCTGGGGTGATGCCGGCGCGCTGCCTGCCGGGAGGGCGATCAGATCCGGGGCCAGCACGCCCTGAAACACGGATTCGGCCGGGCCGGTCATGAACAGGTGACCGCTGTCGCCATCCCAGTCGATCTCGAGGCTGCCGCCGGGCAGGTCAAGACGGGCGCGGCGCTCGCTCAGCCCCAGCAGATGACAGGCGACCAGCGTGGCGCAGGCGCCGGTGCCGCAGGCCAGGGTGGGGCCGGCGCCGCGCTCCCAGACGCGCATCACCAGGTGGCCGGCATGCAGCGCCTGGACGAAGTGCACATTGGTGCGGGCGGGAAAGGCGGGATGCACCTCCAGGGCGGCACCCAGACCGTCGAGGTCCACCGCTGCCACGTCCTCCACCGGAATCACCACGTGCGGATTGCCCATGCCGGCGGCCGCCACCCGCAGGCGCAGACCCTCCACCTCCAGCTCACCCTGGGGCAGCCCCTGGGGTCCGATCGGCAGGGTGGTGGGCACCTGCTCGGGCTGCAGGAAGGGGGCACCCATGTCGACGCGGATGCGGCCGTCGGCCTGCAGCTCGGGCACGATCCGGCCGGCCAAGGTCTCAATCTGCCAGGAGCGACCGGGGGCGTCGCCGTCGGTATCGGCAAGGAAGCGGGCCAGGCAGCGGATGCCGTTGCCGCACATCTCCGGCTCCGTGCCATCGGCATTGAAGATGCGCATGCGCAGCTCGCCGCCCTCACGCGGCGGCAGAGCCAGGATCACGCCATCGGCGCCCACCCCGAAGCGGCGGTCGCAGAGGAGGCGGATGGCTCCCGGCTCCAGGTCGACGGGGCCGCCACCGTCGCTGAGGGCCAGGCCGTGGCGGCTGTCGAGCAGCAGAAAGTCGTTGCCGAGGCCCTGATACTTGCTGAACTGGAGCACAATCGCCGCGCCGGAACGGCTCGATCCTATGCAGAGCTTCTTCGACAAGCGCGGCCCACGCCTGGACACCAGCCTGCCGAGCGTGCGCCATGTGCAGGAGCTGATCCGCAACCGCACGCCGGTCAACGTCTCGTTGCTGGGCGGCCATGAGTTCGAGGGCACGATCAAGTGGCAGGACACCCACTTCGTCGCTCTGCGCCAGGGGGCCGGACGGCCGCTGGCGCTGCTCAGCCGCGAGGCGATCGTGGTGCTGCGGGCGCTGGACTGAACGGTCCCAGCACTCACCCATCCAGATCGGCCAGCGCCGTCGCTGCGAGCAGCCCATTCGCAAAGGGGATTCCTGACTTCCGGCCCCTCGGCAAGGCGGATGCCGGCCGGGACGGCGCCAGGCTGCCCACAGGACATCAACTCCAGGCCCGACGCCGCTGCGGGTGGCAGGCCTGTGACACCGCTCCGGAGAGCGCAGCGGCGAGGCACGCGCAGGGGCGCGGGTTCTGTCCTGGCGAGCGGACCGGGGACCCGCCATCAGCCTGAGGCAGACCATCGCAGATCGCGATGAGGGGGGGGCGAAGCCAATCCACCGTGACTGGGGCTCACGCCCTGGCCGCAACAGCAGATCTGCAGAGGGAGAAGATCTGCCGCATTGATGCTGCAGATCGATGGATTCAGCTCAGATCATCACAGAGGAATGGCGATGAAACGAAAGGCAGAGATGCTGCAGATCCGAGGATCAAGGCACACTCATAGGCAGCCCAGAAAGGTGATTGAGCTTAGAGTTGGTCGCATTGATCGACGATTTTCCGATGGTCTGGAGCCCGACGATCCTTGTCTCTGGCAATTCCGAGCTCATCATCCTGCGTGACATCAGCCTCAACGTCACCCGTGCGGACAGCCTCGCCAGCAGCGGCAGCGAGCTGGCCATAGCCCGGCCGGAATCGGAGCGCGAGACGCTGCAGCCATTGATCACCTCCTTCCAGGCCTCCAGCTCCGACTCGCTCACCAGCGCCAGAATTTTTTCGCCAGATCCTGACTCCAACTGGCTGATCACAGAGTCTCAACAGATCGGCACCTCGCAGGCGACTCAGATCAACGGGGCCGGAACCTACAAGGTGATCATCAGAAACACCGATGGAGACGACACCGACACTCCTGCCACGATCGAAGACAGCGTGGCGATTGGCAACACCGTAGAGGTCACAACGACAGAGGGCAATGTCTATCGGCTTTATGAGCAGGGCTCGGGTGCGCTGAATCTGGCGGCAGGTGGTGACAGCGTCTCGATCACGATCAAGAGGCTTGGCCGCAACAACAACGGCTTTGCGCTCTACGCCGTCGACCCATTGACCGGCTCGGTGACGCTGGACGGCCAGACGTTCACCGCCGTGCAACCCGGCTATCTGCAGGCGGCCCGAGAGCTTGCGAGGCGCACCGGGCTGCTGTTCGAGGCAGACAGCATGCCTGCCTACGGAGATGAGCTCGCGCTCACGAATGTCCGCCTCAACAGTGGCAATCATTATGGCGTGGTGTTCTTTGATGACGCCAATGGCAATGTCTATTCGTCCTATTCAGCCGCCAATCTGGGCTCAAGCGTTCAAGTACAGAGTTTTCTGCCAGAAGACAACAGTCAGCTGGTTTTTGGCCTGGAAGACCTCCAGATCGGCTCTGCACTGTGTGACAACGACTTCAATGATCTGATCCTGATCATCGAGACGGAACCGCAGACGGGTTTCGACCAGCTCACTGTGTTCGGGGACAGCCTCAGTGATTTCGGATCACGCTCTGCAGCCCTGTATGAGCAGGTGCTGGCTCGCGACGCCCAGCCTCCCTGGAGCGGCTCGACCTTCAGCAATGCCCAGGCGAACTGGCAGACCGAACTGCGCACCAGCCTCGATCTCCCCTTCGACAGCGACACGGGCTCCGGCATCAGCAACAGCTTCATCGGTGGTCTGCCCAGCCCGATTCCCGCCACCCCCGGCAACCCCTCCTATGCGATCGGCGGTGCCCTCAGTGGCCGTGAGACCCTTTACGACGTTCTGGCGGGACTCAATCCACCACAGTTTCCGCCGCCGCTGCTGGGTCCTCCTTATTCGCTGAGCGGCTTGGGTGTGCAATCCCAGATCGACCAGGCCCTGACCGTGGACGACAGACGGCTGTCCCGTGATCTGGTCACCCTCTGGAGCGGCGGTAACGACCTGCTCGCGGCGGTCAGCCAGGGTCAGGATCTGCCGAGCACGCTGAGCACTGTTCTCAGCGACACCAAGGCAAATCTGATCACCCTGCTGCGCTCCGGCGACGCCCGCTCCGTGCTGGTGTCCAGCCTGACGCCGCTGCAGGGAGTGGTGGATGGGGTGACCTACACCATGCCCTACCTGAGCACCCTGCCTCCCGAGTGGCAGGCGTTGATCGATGCCGGTGCGGTGGAGGCATTCAAGCTGGCTGTCTCTGGAATGCTCGAGGAGGTGCGGGCGATGTTTCCCTATGCCGCACTGGTGGATTTCAACAATGAATACGGCTTCAACTGGTCTCGATTCCGCGATGCGCTCGGCAACTTTGCCTCCTACGGGATCGACAACACCACCGTCTCCGCACAGGCTGACAAAGCAGATGATGCCAACACCTATCTGTTCTTTGACGATGTGCACCCGACCCAGTCCGGACACAGCATGCTCGCCCGGTCGATCGAACTGACACTTGAGGCCGAGCAACAGGCTCTGGACGCGGCCATCCTCAATCAGACCATCGTGGCGGAGGGCCCCATCGCAACCGGCACCAGGTTCAATGATGCGATCACAGCAGCCAGCGGCGGGAGTGTGCTCAACGGCCTGGCCGGCAACGATCTGATCACCGGCCTGGGCGGCGCCGATGTTCTCAACGGGGGCGACGGCAACGACGTTCTCACCGGCGGGGGCGGCCGCAACAGCTTCCGTGGCGACGCGGGGGCGGACGTGTTCTCCATCACCACGGAGAGTCTCAACGCCGGGATCCAGACGATCAGCGATTTCAATGCCGACCAGGGAGATCGTCTGCTGCTGTCCGCTGCCTTTGCCGAGGCCGAGGGCGACCTCTTCTTCATCCCCACCCAGCAGGACTGGCAACAGGCTGTCAGCTTCCAGGCCACCAGCGAGGGCGGTCTGCTGAGCGTCCGCTTCGGCGACCCAGCCACGCTGGATGGTGTCATCGCGCTCCAGGGCGTGACCAGCTTCGACACGGCCTGGCTGAGCTGAGGCGCCGGCGGCGGCCGCAGAGGGAACGGCGGCAGGGCGGCCCCAGCCACGACCAGCCGCCTCCCCGTGCTGGGACGGGACCACAGGGGCTATGGCACGATCACGCCTGAGCCTGGCCCCAGCCTGTGACTGAATCCTCCCGCTACCGCCCGCAGGCGATCGAGCAGCAGTGGCAACGGCTGTGGCAGCAGGAACGGCTGTGGGCCACCCCGGACGACGAGACGGAGGGGGAAACCTTCTACGCGCTGTCGATGTTCCCGTATCCATCCGGGAGCCTGCACATGGGTCATGTGCGCAACTACGTGATCACCGATGTGGTGGCGCGGGTGATGCGCATGCGGGGCCGGCGGGTGCTGCATCCGATGGGCTGGGATGCCTTCGGCCTGCCTGCCGAGAATGCGGCGATCGAACGCGGTGTCGATCCTGCCGTGTGGACCGAGCAGAACATCGGCTCGATGCGCAGTCAGCTCGATCAACTGGGCCTGTCGATCGACTGGGAGCGTGAGCTGAGCACCTGCCGGCCCGACTACTACCGCTGGACCCAGTGGCTGTTTCTGCAGTTTCTGGATGCGGGCCTGGCCTACCAGAAGGAAGCGAGCGTCAACTGGGACCCCGTCGACCAGACGGTGCTTGCCAATGAACAGGTGGACAGCGAGGGACGCTCCTGGCGCTCCGGCGCGCTGGTGGAGAAGCGCAAGCTGCGCCAGTGGTTCCTGAAGATCACCGACTACGCCGACCAGCTGCTCGACGACCTGCCGAAGCTGGCGGGCTGGCCGGAGCGGGTGCGCACGATGCAGGCCAACTGGATCGGCCGCAGCACCGGCGCCGAGCTGATCTTCGAGGTGGTGGACGGGCAGGGGAACGCCAGCGGCGAGACCATCACCGTGTTCACCACCCGACCGGACACGATCTTCGGCGCCAGCTACGTGGTGCTCGCCCCGGAACATCCGCTGGTGCCCCGGCTGACCACGGAAGCCGAGAGCATCCACGTCGAGGCCTTCTGCGATCTTGTCAGCCGCCAGAGCGAGCAGGAGCGCACGGCCGAGGACAAGCCCAAGCGGGGCGTGCCGATCGGCGCCCGCGTCCGCAACCCGGCCAGTGGTGAGCTGATCCCGCTCTGGATCGCCGATTACGTCCTGGCCGACTACGGCACCGGCGCCGTGATGGGCGTTCCCGCCCACGACCAGCGCGACTTCCTGTTCGCCCGTCAGTACGAACTGCCGGTGAAGCAGGTGATCATTCCTGAAGGCAGCGATGAGCATGCCTTCGAGGGCGGCGCCTGGACCGAGCCCGGGGTGCTGATCCATTCGGGCCGCTTCGACGGCCTGCCCTCCGCCCAGGCAAAGCAGGCGATCAGCGAGGCCGCCGAAATCGAGGGCTGGGGCCGCCGCAAGATCCAGTACCGCCTGCGCGACTGGCTGTTCTCACGCCAGCGCTACTGGGGCTGCCCGATCCCGGTGATCCACTGCGACAGCTGCGGTGTGGTGCCGGTCCCGGCGGAGCAGCTGCCGGTGGAGCTTCCGCGCGATGTGGCCTTCAGCGGCAAGGGGGCCTCGCCGCTGGCCCAGCTGGAGAGCTGGACGTCGGTGGACTGCCCCTGCTGCGGCAAACCGGCCCGGCGGGAAACCGACACGATGGACACGTTCATGTGCTCCAGCTGGTACTACCTGCGCTACAGCGATCCGCGCAACGATGCGCTGCCGTTCAGCCGTCAGCAGGTGGACCGCTGGCTGCCGGTGGATCAGTACGTGGGCGGCA
>CAYNGR010000082.1:0-2271 GCA_964396755.1 uncultured Cyanobium sp.
TGCTGCAGCCCTGCAATCTGGTGGTGCTCGATGAGCCCACCAATCACCTCGACATTCCGGCCAAGCAGATGCTGGAGGACGCCCTGATCGAGTACGAGGGAGCCGTGCTGGTGGTGAGCCACGACCGCTACTTCATCTCGCGGGTGGCCAACAGGATCGTCGAGATCCGCGACGGCGAGCTGGTGCTCTACCGGGGCGACTACGCCTATTACCTCGAGAAGAAACGCGAGGAGGCCGAGGCCGCCAGGGAGGCGGAACAGGCTCGGCAGCGCGACGAGCAGCGCCAGGCCAACCGGCTCAAGCAGCAGGCCCGCAGCCAGTCCCGCAAGGCGGCCTCGAAGGCCAAGGCCGGCTGATCCGGTACATCGGGCGGAGCGCCGACCACGCCGCAGCAGACCTCGTCCAGGCCGCCGAATCCGCTGAGGCGGCAGCAGCGGGCGGCCCCATCGCGATGGCCGCGTCAGTCCTATCCGGTTCGGAGCCACCAGCGCGACGGGGTGGCCTCAGCGACGAGCGCATCAGTCGCACGGCGCAAGCGGACCCGTGGCTCCCATCCCTGCCTGAACGGGGCCGAGCAGCGAGTGAGCGAACCACGCCGCCGGGGAGAACCACGAGCTCCGCGGGACAGGCGAATTCAGCAGGCCTCGGCTGCTAGGCAGAAACACCAGTTGACCTCACACAACTTCACAGAGCCATAGGCATCTCGGCTCATTCTTCTGGTCAGGCCACAAATGTGTGCATAGGCTGACTTCAATCCATCTCGCCTGCGGCCATGAGCATCCCTTCCGGATCGTCCTCCCTGCACAGCGGAATCATCGGCGCCCACTCCGCCCACCACCAGGTCAGCACCGGACTGCACAGCTGGGATGACCTGAACCGTCAGCATGCGGAGACCTGGGATGCGATGGAGACCTACTTCGAGTGCATCACCACCTGCTCTCTGGAGGATGGCGAGTGCGTCACCCGTTGTGTCGAGCAGCTGCGGGAGACGGCCTGATCGGGGCTTTCCGGCCGGTCGCGCCAGCAGACGGAGGCGCGACCGGCCGGAGTTGATTCCCTGACCGGTCCGGCGGGGATGTCGCAACGGCTACGCGCCAAATCGAAACACTTCGTAGCTTGACGAGGTCTGCGACAGCACCGCGTAGCCCGTCATGTCCGAACCGCTTGCTCTCAGCCTTGGTCAGCAATTCGAGCTCGAGCGCATGAGCCGGGCCATCGATGCCACGGTCGATCCCCAGGCCCTGCGCGGCCTGGCCAAGCAGCTCCTGCAGGCCTGGCACAGCCAGAAGGCCGCCACTCAATGGGTGATGCGTCAGCAGTTGGGCAGCCCGCCCAGTGTCGCGGCCAGCCTGGCGATGGATCCCGTGCTGCTCGAGGTCCTGCAGCCGGAGGGCGACCCGGAAGCCGGGAACAGCTGAAGCTGCGGCGGGTGCCACCTGCCCCAACGGCCTTCAATCCATCCAGAGGCGGCAGCGAAGCCACCCGCTCTGCAGACCTCAGCAGCCAAGACCTGGATCCAACCATCAGGAACCAGGTCCGCGGCAGCACATCCCTCAAGCCAGGCGATGCCTACGCCGCCCGGGAACTCCCCCAGGAGTGCCCGGGCGGATTGCTGCAGCAAATCCGCTGACCTTCAGGCGTCAGCCGACGAGGCAGAAGCAGTGGACCGGCTGTCAGCCACCGGGGAGAGAAGGCAGCCTGAGCGGACGCCAGCGAGGGCTGGAATGACGCCAACCGGCTCGGAGCCACAGCCGCCTCAGCCCACGGCCATGCAGCCAGGATGGCGCCACCCGATCCCCATGCCCCTGCGGATCTCTCTGCGGCGTGTGGACGTGCCGCTGCAGGCCGATCCGCCAGTCGCCCTGGCGCCCTGATCGGGGCGGGCCAGGCTGGCCTTGGCGGCGCCGCCGACCACTTCCGCTGTGGAGAGCATGCGCACCACCACAGCGAGCGCCGCCACAGCGAACCGCAGAGCTCCTGCACGGTGAGCGATCGTCGCCCCCCAGGCTGATCGTCCTGGGGACCTGCGTGGCTGGCCGCCAGCGGCGGGATGGAGGCCGAGGGCTGATGGCGAGGCGGCGACGACCTGCAGCCCCAGGCGCGTTTCGGGGCCGGACATGGCCCATTGGAGCTGATCGTCTGCGCACAACACACCCATGTGCACGCCTCAGGACTGTCGGCGCAGGACCATCGACGCAGGATCGCGACGTTGAGCACTCGAGGCAGTCGCCGGAAGCGGCTGCCATGCCTGCGGAAATGCCATCCGGCAAG
>CAYNGR010000082.1:2371-13059 GCA_964396755.1 uncultured Cyanobium sp.
GCACCGCAACCGACCAGAGCGAGCGTCAAGAGCAGCCCGGACAGGCCTGCAGCCGACGCCCCCAGCCACCGGCGGACGGGGCGGGAGGGCTCAGGGCGCGCCACGCAGCCGCAGGTCGGTGGGCACCACAGCCACGGACATCTGCTGACCGCTGCGCTGCAGGGTGAGGGTGAGCGGATTGCCGACTCCAGCAGCTTCCACCGCCTGCACCACCGCGGCTGGCGTCGACACCGGCCGGCCACCGACGGCCACGATCACATCGCCGCGCCTGAGGCCGGCGCGCTCAGCTGGTCCCCCCGGCTGCACCGCCACCACCACGGCCCCGGGGGAGGCGGCACCATTGCTGCCACGCACCAGATCCAGGCCCACGCCGATCATCGGATGGCTGACCCGGCCGGTGCTGGCCAGCTGCTGAGCGATCGATCGGGCGCGGTTGATCGGGATGGCGAAGCCCAGACCAGCTCCCGGCCCGGATCGCACCAGGGTGTTGATGCCGACCACCTCACCATCGGCGTTGAGCAGGGGGCCGCCGGAGTTGCCGGGATTGATGGCGGCATCGGTCTGGATCAGATCGAGGCGCTTGTCGGTGATGCCCAGCTTGCTGGCATTGCGGTTGAGGCTGCTGACGATCCCGAGGGTGACGGTGTGATCGAGACCGAACGGGTTACCCACGGCGATGGCCCAGTCACCCACCTGCAGGGCATCGGAATTGCCCAGGGACGCCACCGGCCAGTTGCCCGCCGGCAGGCGCACCACAGCCAGATCGGTGATCGGATCGAGACCCACCACCCGGCCCTCGACGCGCTGGCCGTTCTGGAACCCGACGGTGACCCGGTCGGACTTCTCAACCACATGGGCATTGGTCAGCACCAGACCATCGGCCTGATAGACGAAGCCGCTCCCCTGACCGCGCACGGTGCGCTGGGACGGGGGCATCTGCATCTGGGGCAGACCGAAGAACTGACGGAACAACGGATCGCGCATCAGCGCGCCAGGCAGCCCCCCGGGGCTGCCGGCCACGGCCTCAGTGCGCTCGGTGTCGATCGTGACCACCGCCGGGGAGGTGCGACGCACCGCCACCGCCACGAACGACTGGCGTGACAGAGCCGCCGCGGGAGCACCGCTCTGCGCCAGCGCCGGCAGCGAGCTGAGCAGGGGCTGGCCGCCCAGCAACAGGGCCGCGAGGGCTCCGGCGCCGCCGAGGCCGGCGGCAGCACCGCGCAGGGAGGAAGATCCGGCGACCGGTCGGACGCATGGGGATCGCATCGGGCGATCAGGCGAAGAGCAGAACCGTAGGCAGCACGGACGCCCCGCGGGAAGGGGAGGCAAACCGCCCCGCGGCCACCTAGGATTTGTGAACTTTCCTATCGAATCGTGGACACAAGCCGTCTTCTGCTTGCGTTCCTGGCCTTCGGGGCTGCCACCACCACCCTCTGGGCCTGGCTGCTGGCCTCCAACTCCACGTCACAGGGGCGATGATGGGAGCACTACGGCTGAGCGCCGCAATCCATCTGCCCCCGGGGACCCCCGTTCCGGTCATGGCCTCGTTCCTCTCCGACCTGTTTCCGTTCCTCTACGCAGCCTGTTTCCTGGCGCTGCTGTGGCAGGCGTTCCGGACCATGGGTCGGGGCTTCCTCGCTGTGCCCCGGCCCGGTGACCCGATCAGCCCCAGCGCCAGCACACCCTCCCCCGGCGATCGCACCGGTCGGCTGACCATCCACCCGGAGCTGCTCGATGACGATGGCCAGCTGACCCGCGAGGACCTGCTGACCGTCCGCTTCAGCGGCGACCAGGATCCCTCCCCCCGCCCCGGCGAGGCGGGCTGAAGCCGATCCATCAGGGGGCCGAACCTGCCACTGAATAGGCTCCCCAGAGTGAACGCGCTCTCCGTCGGAGGTTGATGGTGGACCAGAGAACCCGCATCGTTGGGGCCGTGCTCAATTCCCTGAAGCTGCCGCCCCGCTTCCGACTCAAGCTGGTCAAGAACGATCCGGTGCGTCTCGAGCTCAGCCTCACCCCGGCCTACGGCAAGGATCCGATCCTGGTGGGGATCGTCGAGTCTCAGGATCTCGTGGCCCGTCGCGACCGCGAGGGGCGCATCCCGCGCGACCTGCAGGGCACCTGGGACTGGACCGTGCGCCACGGCAAGGTCAGCACCGGCGGCTGGAACCCTTACCTCAAGGAAGCCCTGCAGACGATGTTCGAAACCGGTCTGCCGGCGATCGTCTACGAGGAGTGCACCGGCGAGACCTATCACCCGGTCGACGGCAACCGCCACGTGCGTTGATGGCTGAGGGCACGGCCCCGCCTCTGCCGATCGACCGCCATCTGCCCGCGGTCGCTGAGGCCCTGGCCGCCCCCGGCTCGGTGCTGGTGCTGCAGGCCCCGCCCGGAGCCGGCAAGACCACCCGCGTGCCCCTGACCCTGCTGGAGCACCTGGGCGGGCAGGGGCGGATCCTGATGCTGGAGCCGCGCCGTCTGGCCGCACGCAACGCCGCCCTGCGGCTGGCGGCGGAACTGGGCGAGAGTGTCGGCGGACGGGTCGGGTACCGCGTTCGCCTGGAAAGCCGCGTCTCGCGTCGCACCCGGCTGGAGGTGCTCACCTCCGGGCTGTTCCTGCGCCAGCTGCAGCAGGACCCGGAGCTCGAGGGGGTGGCCTGCGTCATCCTCGACGAGTTCCATGAGCGCAGCGCCGAGGCCGATCTCGCCCTGGCCCTGCTGCGCCAGGCCCGCGAGCTGCTGCGGCCGGATCTGCGGCTGCTGCTGATGTCGGCCACCCTCGATGGCGAACCGCTGCAGGAGCGGCTGAGCGGGGCGGCACTGATCGCCAGCGAGGGGCGCAGCTGGCCGGTGGAGGTGCTGCATCAACCGCCGAGGCCCCAGGAGCAGCTGGAGCAACAGCTGGTGCGGGCGCTGGAGCAGCACTGGCTGGACAGTCCGGAACGGCAGGGAACGGCCCTGGTGTTTCTGCCCGGACGCCGGGAGCTGCAGGCCTGCCAGCGGGCCATCGAAGCCACCGGCTGGGGGGAGACCCAGGAGCTGGCGCTGCTGCACGGGCAGCTGGATCTGGCCGAACAGAGCCGCGCCCTGGCACCACCCAGCAGCGCCGAGGGCAAGATCGTGCTGGCCACGGCGGTGGCCGAGAGCTCGCTGACGATCGAGGCGGTGCGTCTGGTGATCGACAGCGGCCTCAGCCGGCGCAGCCGTTTCGATCCCGGCAGCGGCATGGACGGGCTGGTCACCGTGCCCGCCAGCCAGGCCAGCGCTGAACAGCGACGGGGCCGGGCCGGCCGCCTCGGGCCCGGTCGCTGCGTGCGGCTGTGGTCGCCGGCTGAGCAACAGCGCCGGCCGGCCTTTGATCCGCCCGAACTGCTGGAGGTGGATCCGCTGCCGATCGCTCTGCAGCTGGCCCGCTGGGGGGCCAGCGAAGCCGATGAGCTGCCCTGGCTGGATCCGCCACCGACCGCCTCGCTGGCCGAGGGGCGCCGCCTGCTCGGCCAGATCGGCGCGAGCGATGCCGTCGGGCGACTGACGCCCCACGGACGGGCCCTCAGCCAGCTGGGCCTGCACCCCCGCCTGGGGCACATGCTGTTGCGGGCCCAGGCCATCGGGGCCCTGGATCTGGCCTGTGAGCTGGCGGTGCTGCTCAGCGAGAGCGATCCGCTCGATCGCCGCGAAGTCGGCGTCGATCTGCTGCCGCGACTGGACTGGCTGCGCCAGCGCCACGGCGGTGGCCGGCAGCGCCAGCTGCTGCGGCTGCGCGATCAGCTGCGCCAGCAGGTGCTGGAGGCCGTCAGCAGCGCGACGGGACAGGTTGAGGCGCCCGACGCAGCCAGTGGCCTCAGGGCAGCCGAGAGCGACGAAGCGGTGCTGGCGGCAAGATTGGTGGGCTGGGCCTATCCAGAGCGGATCGCCCTGGCCCGCGGCCGTGGCGACGGTCGCTTCCTGATGCGTGGCGGCCGCGGGGCACGGCTGGAGGCCAGCGATCCACTGGCCGGACAGCAGGCGCTGGCGATCGCGGCGGTGGACGGGCAGGGGGCTGATGCGCGTGTGCATCTGGCCGTGGCGCTGGCCATGGAGGAGCTGCAGGACCTGGCAGCTGAGCAGGGAGAGCAGCACAGCCAGGTGCGCTGGGATCCGGAGGCAGCGCGCGTGTTGGGGGAACGGATCCTGCGGCTCGACGCCCTGGTGCTGGAGCGCAGCCCACTGCCGGAGCCCGATCCGATGGAGACGGTGGCGGCCATGCTGGAGGGCGTCCGGCAGCTGGGCCTGGAGGCACTGCCGTGGAGCACCGCGAGCCGCACCCTGCAGCAGCGGCTCGCCCTGGCCCATCGGCACCTGGGGGATCCCTGGCCGGATCGGCGGCTGTCGACCCTCGAGCAGCGGCTGGACGTCTGGCTGGGACGGCATCTGGAGGGACTGCGCAGTCAGCAGGACCTGGGGCGGCTGGATCTGGAGAGCGCCCTGTGGGGGGACCTCGGCTGGGAGCATCGCCAGGAGCTCGAGCGGCTGCTGCCGCGCAGCCTGCAGGTGCCCTCAGGCCGGGCGGTACCGCTCACGTACCAGGACGAGGAAGCGGTGCTGGCGGTGAAGCTGCAGGAGATGTTCGGCTGCCGGGACCTGCCGGCTCTGCTGCAGGGGCGTCTGGCGTTGACCGTGCAGCTGCTCTCCCCGGCGGGACGACCGGCGGCGATCACTCGCGACCTCGCCGGCTTCTGGGCCAGTGGCTATGCCGAGGTCAGGCGCGAACTGCGGGGCCGCTATCCGCGCCATCCCTGGCCGGAGGATCCCAATGAGGCCCAGGCCACGGCCCTGAGCAAGGCCGCTCTGGCGCGCCGGAGCAACTCGGGAAATCCGAACACCGCGCGGTAGCCCCTGCGTCGTCAAGTCGGTGCAACGGATCGTTACTGTTCGCGGGTCCTGCAGCACCGTCCCGTGTCTGACAACCAAGCCCGCTTCGGTTTCGTCCAGTTCGCCGAAACCTGGAACGGCCGCCTCGCCATGCTCGGCTTCGTGATCGGCCTCGCCACCGAACTGCTCACCGGTCAGGGCATCCTCTCCCAGGTGGGCCTCGGCTGATCGCCCCGGCTGCCCTCTCGGCCCCGCTCCCCGCTCAGGCGGTGGGGCGGGGTTTCTGGCATCTGCAGCCGCCAGAGGAACCAAAACCGCTCAGCGGCGGCTCATCAGGAGACGCAGCCAACCGGCTCCTAGGTTTGACGCCTGAGCGCCGATGCCGTCTTGCCCACCGCACCCCCCAGCGCACCTGACAGGCCGGCCCAACGACCTGCCGCCGGAGCCGGTCCATCACCAACCCTGTTCGCCCGCAACCGCCGCGATGGAGCCAGGCTGCTGAGCAGCACCCTGGTCATCACCACCATCGCTCTGGTGGCCTGGCAACACCCCCTGGGTCGTGGCGTGGCTGTGGCCGGTGCGGCCCTGTCCCTGTTCTGGTGGCTGCAGTACCGCCAGCTGCAGCAGTGAGGTCCTGCCGGACTCCAGGCCGATGCTGATGGAACCCGACCGCGACGGCCCGTTGCCGCGCTACGGCGTCCAGGAACTAAATGAGGCGATCGGCAACCTGCTGGAGCGCGGCTTCGCCCCCCGCTTTCTGGTGGAGGCCACGGTCAGTCGCCCGAAATTGAGCAAGGGGCACCTCTGGCTCACCCTCACCGACGGGCAGGCCTCGGTGCCGGCCGTGATCTGGGCCTCGCAACTGTCCCGCCTGCGCTTCGTGCCCGAGGAAGGCGACGGCGTGGTGGTGGTGGGCAAGCTCAACTTCTGGGCCGCCCAGGCCCGTCTGACGGTGCAGATCCTCGATGTGCGCCCCAGCCTCACGGCGGTGCTGCGCCAGTTCGAACAGGTACGGGCGGTGCTCGAGCCCCTCGGCCTGTTCGCTCCCGAGCGCAAGCGCCCCCTGCCGAGCTTCCCGCGGCGCATCGCGCTGCTGACGGCGGTTCCGAGCTCCGCGCTGGCCGACATGCTGCGCACGGCCCAGGAGCGCTGGCCGGCCACGGCTGTGCTACTGGTGCCGATCCCCGTTCAGGGAGCGGTGGAATCCGCGATCTGTGGCGCAATCACGGGCCTGGGTGAGCGGGCAGGCGCGCTCGGCCTGGATGCGCTGGTGCTCGCCCGCGGCGGCGGCAGCCGGGAGGATCTGGCGGTGTTCGACGGCGAAGCTCTCGCCCACGCCATCGCCGCCTCTCCGTTGCCGGTGGTCTGCGGGCTCGGCCATGAAGACGACACCACCATCGCCGACCTGGTGGCCGACTACCGGGCGGCCACACCGACCGCCGCGCTGGTGGCGCTGCTGCCGGACCGACGCGCCGTGCTCGCCCAGCTGGAGCTGAACCGCCGGCACCTGCGGCAACTGGTGACGCTGCGACTGCAACGTGCCGCAGACAGCCTGCAGCGCGTCAGACAGCGGCTGCATGACCTGCATCCCCGCCTGCTGCTCGAACGGCAACGGCAGCGGCTGGAGCAGCAGCGGCGACTGCTGCAGGCCCTGTCACCGAGCCACTTGTTGGAGCGTGGATTCACGCTGCTGCGCGGTCCCGGGGACCGCCTGATCCGCTCCATCGATGAGTTGGCTGAGGGCGATCAGATCGGCATCGAGCTGCGGGATGGCAGCCTGCAGGCCCGTGTCGAGACGCTGCTGCCGCTGACCACCGCCGCAGACGCGTCTGCCGGCAATCCCTGACGGGTTCTGCCACCCCGGCGAGACGTTGCCGCCATCCGCTGCGCCGGTCCCGCCTGCGGCGCCCCCCTCCTCGTAGCCTCCCCGATCTCCGGCAAGGCCCCCCCCAGCCCGTCCGCATCAGCTTCCCTCAGGCTCCCCCTCGTCAGTCCCACCCCCGCCATGGCCGCCCAGCCCGACGCCTCGGATCAGCCCACGACAACGGTGCGGCGCCGCAGCCGCACGAGCGGCAGAGCCAGCGACAGCAACAGCGCAGCCGAGCCGGGCCTGATGCCCGCGAAGGCCGCAGCCCAGCCGTCCGAAGGAGAGACGATCGCCGGCCAGCTCACATTTCGCGAGGCGCAGACGGCACTGGAGCTGAGCCTGGCGGAGCTGCAGTCCCAGGATCTGGACGTCGAGCAGATGGCGGGGCTGTACCGCCGCGCCAGTCGCTACGCGGATCGCTGCGAGCAGCTGCTGCAGCAGGTCGAGCAGGAGGTGATGCAATGGGATCCCGGCCAACCGGAGGATTCGCCTCGCCCCTATCCGGGCTGAGCCCGAGCCCCTGGCCTGCAGTTCGACACCGAGACGATGAGCGCCCAGACCACAACCACCGCCAAAACCGCGGCAGTCACGCCGCTGGGCTGGCTCTACCTGGCCCTGGCAGTCGCAGGCGCGATCCTGCCCTGGCTGGCCAACTGGGAGTTCATTCAGGCCTATGGATCCAGCTTCGATCTCGGACTGTTCGTGCGGCTGGCCAATGCCAACGCCGCCTCCCAGTCGCTGTCGCGGGATCTGCTGATCGGCGCCACCGCTGTGACCATCTGGATGGTGAGCGAGGCGCGGCGGCTGCAGATGCGGGGCCTGGCCTGGGTGCTGCTCAGCTGCGTGACCGTGGCCTTCGCCTTCGGGGCCCCGCTGTTTCTATACCTACGTGAACGCCGTCTGCAGGAGATGCAGCGCGGCAGCTGATGCAGCCAGACCGCCAGACGGCACGGCCGCGGCTCCAGGGCAGCGGAGGAACCGCGAAGCCGGGACCGGATCAACCCTGGGATCGAGGACTGTCCGCTCCGGGATCGAGGACCTCGACCTCCACCGCCTCGACGTTGATCGTCACCTGACTGGCATCGAAACCGGGACTGGACGCGGAGACATCAGCGGACGACATGCCCGGCTCGGCCTGCATCGAGGCACCGCAGGCGGGGCAGGTCTCTGTAGCGAAGCTGCTGACACCACAGACGGGACAGGGACGCAGCCGTGACCTGAGGACCTGCCAGCCGATCCAGGCGGCAGCCCCCGCCAGCAATGGCAACAACAGCAGGGTGAGCGTCAGGCCACCAAGCAGATCGAGCACGAACCTGCCGACCGGCATCGGCAGCAGCAGCAGCAGAGCCGCCAACGCGATCCAGAACCAGGGCAGAGGGCGTGACATCAGCGGTGGAAGCGCCGGTCGTTCTCAAACCAGCGCTCCAGCGCCGCCAGCCCTTCGATGGCGGCCCATCCCCCCAGCACGAGAGCGACCAGCCAGCCGAGCACCACAGCCAGGCTGAACACCACCGGAATCAGGGTCACGGCGGCAATACCGGCCAGAACGATCGACCCGACAGCGGCGCAGAGCAGCACCAGGCTTGCAGCCAGCGGCGGCACCTTCCAGAGCCGGGAGGATTGCGAAGAACGAGGGGCGGGGAGCACGGCAGCAGACGTGGCAGAGATCCATCCTCTCTCCAATCGGACCGTTCACAACAACAGCGGCGGTGTGGATCGCCCCCCCGAACGCTGGAGGCGAGCCAGCACCACGCCGAGGCACTGGCCGTAGTACAGCACCACGCCAAGAAGCCAGATCCACAGGGTGAGGATCAGCACCCCGCCGACGACGCCATAGGCCTGAAAGCGGATGCCGATGGCAACCAGTACACGGCCCAGCAGCAGGTTGAGCGTGGTGACGGCGAAGCCGACCAGTACGGAAGGCAGCAGCAGTGGGCGCAGCGGCACTGGGCGAGAGGGCAGCAACCAGAGAATCAGCAGGGCTGTGATGCAGCCGATCAGCAGGGATATCAACACATCGACGCCACCCGAGACCGACACCAACCAGTGCAGGGAATCAGGCAGGACATCGACCAGCCACTGGCGCAGCACCTTGAAGCCGAAAAAACGCAGATTGCTCACCAGTTGATCGAGAGCGATCAGCAGGGACAGGATCAACAGCAGCAGGAAGGCCTTGATGCGCAACAAAATGAACCGACGAACCAGGCGGGGCCACGGCAGATGGGGGAGGTCGAAGGGCCTGTTCCACCAAAGGCGATCGGCACCGCGCTGCAGTGTTAGATAGATGTTATTGGCGCTCCACACCAGCAGAAGCACACCCAGAATGCCAGCACCGAAGCCCTGACGTGTGAAGCGCTCCAGCGTCTGCACAAAGAAGGGCATGCTGGAAGCAGGCAGCAACTGCGCCATCTGCGTCTGGATGCGCAGGAGCAGATCCTGATTGCGGCCAAGCAGGCGGGAGAGCAGCGAAAGGATGATCAGCAGAGCCGGCAGAAATGACTGCAGGGTGTGATAAGCGAAGGCAGCACTGAGATCGACACAGTCAGCACGCAGCCACAGGATGTAGGCAGACCAGAGCGGTCGCAGCAGACGCCGTCGCAGCTCCAGCCCGCGAGCAGGCCTGCCAGAACGGACCTGCACCGATTGCCAGCCGCCACGGCCGTTCGACATGCGCGGAGCCACCCCAGCGGTGCGATGCCTTGATCCTCCTACAGAGACGCAGTCGAGGTCGGCCACCCGTCGACATCAGCAGTCAGGCCAAGGACAGGACAGGACAGGACAGGACAGACGCGAGCGCAGACAACTGGACTGCTGTTCAGGGGGCAGGCAGCAAACAGCGCAGGGACCGCAACAGCCCACGGAAGACCCGCCAGGGACGGCCCAACGCTGAACGTCCTGGCGTCTACCCCATCAACTGACGTGGACCCTGGAAAGCGGTCCAGGGTCCACGTCAACCTCGTCCCACTCCTCCACCGGCCGGTTGGAGCTGATCAGCACGCTGCCCTGCTCGTAGCGGCGGGAGATCAGCTGGAAGAACAGTGGGAACCCCACAGATGCCCGGCCTGGGGTTCGAGCGGCAGGTAGCCGAGTTCATCGACGATCAGCAGTTTCGGCTTGCTGTACTGCGCCCGCCGCACCTCCAGCGTCCCCTGCTGCTGTCCTTTCACCAGCGAGCCGAGCAGTTCCATCGCGGTGGTGAACTGCACGGTATGGCCGCGAGCCACCGCCTCTCGGCCCAGCGCTATCTCCAGGTGCGTTTTGCCCACGCCCGATGGGCCCTGCAGCACGACGTTGTCGCCGTTGGCGACCCAGCGGCAGGTCGCCAGATCGCGGATCTTCCCAGGATCGATCGTGGGCTGGGCGTCGAACGCAAAACCCTCCAGCGTCCGCACGAACGGGAAGCGGGCGATGGTCATCGCCATCGACAGCCGCCGCTTGTCAAGCGACATCTGCTTTTGGTCCTCTGGCGACACGAAAACTGGTCCACCTGATGAGCTGCTGATGGGGGCCTGACGGCGCCCCTTGGATCGGTGTTTCATCGTTGGGTGTCGTTGTTGTTTGCTACGGCACCTGTGCCGCCTGATCGGGGTGCCCCCCCCCCTCAGGCCTCCTCACTGGGCGGCGGTGGCCGTAGGCCAGCGCCGCCCAGTGAGGAGGAACCGACCGCCTGCGGGCGAATGAGGCCGCTGCGACGCTTCTCCCGCAGCCGGTAGCTGTCGCCCCGGATCGTCAACACGTGGCTGTGGTGCAGCAGCCGATCGAGGATCGGCGTGGCGACCACCTGATCGCCAAACACCTCGCCCCACTGACGTGACCCCCTTTGTCGGTTCAGGCCTTATGAGAGTGGGTGGATGTGGTCATGCTGCAGCTCCCTGTTGAGCTGCCTCCAGGGGCGTCAGCCTTTGGAGGGCCGAATGCGGCCTGAGAATGTTGTACTCCCAGCGCCAGTGCTCGGCCAGGATCTGCGCCT
>CAYNGR010000083.1:0-12941 GCA_964396755.1 uncultured Cyanobium sp.
GAGGTTGAGAATCGCCATCAGCAACACTCCCAGAAAGGACAGCACGGGGATCGGGTCGATCAGGCTGATCCAGCGGAATCGCCCCACCCTCCGGCAGAGCCGCAGCAGCTGCAGGGCAAAGGCGGTGTAGATCAGGGCACTGGGCCCGATCGCGTGCATGCCCGCCAGCGGCTCCCCCAGCGGCACGGCCATCAGCTCCACCAGCTTGAACAGCAGCGAGAGCTCGAGCCAACCATGGCCAGCCCACCTGCGTCGTGGCGATTTCAGGCCGTGGATCCTGGCCGGTGACGACAGCGGCGCAGTCTCAGGGGCGCAGCAGTTCCCGCGCCAGGGGAGCCAGCGCTGCCCGGTCGCGCAGCAGCTGCGGATGGGTGAGCACCGGCAGCATCGTGCGGGCCCCGACCGGCAGCACGGCACTCCAGCCCGGCAGCACCACCAGATCGAGGGCGGAATAGAAGCTGTGGCACTCGATCCGTCGCAGCGGATCGAGATCGCCGTTGAGCCGCTGCAGCAGGGCGCTGCCCCAGCGCAGATCGGCGATGCCGCTGAAGATCCGCCCCGGCCAGGGCAGGGCGGTGAGGGTGCCCTGCTGAGGGCTGCCGACACTGAGGAAGCGGCGGGTGCGTCGGTGTCCGCCCAGCAGCTGGATCCAGCTGCGGGCGATCACGCCACCCATCGAGAAGCCGAGCAGATCGAGCGGGTCCTGCGTCCCGAAGGCGGCCTCGATGTGGCTGCCCAGCAGGGCAGCGGCCTCCGGGATCGAGGTGCGGCCCAGCCGCAGCGGCAGATCGGGAATGAGCAGCGGCTGGCGGCCACCGCCGAGTTCACGGATCAGCCCGCGAAACACCGCCGGGGTGTCCAGCAGGCCATGCACCAGCACCAGAGGGGGAATGGTGATCGGGATGGAGTGGCCCAATCCTGGCGTGATCCCACGGGCGAGTGGCCGGCATCTCGCGATCGCCGGGAACATGCCGCAGCGAGGTGGCACATCCACATCGCAGAAGCAGGATGACGTGACCGTGTTTGTCGGTCCAACCCCGCTGCAAGTGGGTGGTCCTGGTCATGGGGCCGCCCCCTGCTGCGCTGCGTCCGGTGGGGACGCCCCTGGAGGCTGATCTGCCGACCTGCTGCAGATCGCTGAACATCCACGAGTGCCGGACGCCTCCCACAGGGGTTTGCCCTGGTGCTGGCCGGCAGCCGTTTTCGGCCGCAAGCCTCTGATGGCGCTCCTGGCGCCCATCGTGTTGAGAGGCATTCGCAAGGCTGCGGATCGCCTGGGCCAGCATCACGTAGGCCTTGATTCACCTGGAGCCTTCCTCCCTGCTGCTGCTGCGCGACTGACTGGGCCCCTCGCCGTTGCTTGTCAGACCCCTGCGACTCCCTGTTCCTGAGACCCCATGCCCGATCCAGGCTCCAACCGTCCCCCCCATGTTGCCCAGCAGAGCGCTGTGCTCGTCCAGCTCACCTGGCTCGACCGGCTGCTGCCGCTGTGGATCCTGCTGGCGATGGCGGGCGGACTCCTGCTGGGCCGCCTGGTGCCTGGCCTGCAGGCGCTGCTGGGTGCGGTGCAGGTGGATCACACCTCCCTGCCGATCGCCCTCGGCTTGCTGCTGATGATGTACCCGGTGCTGGCCAAGGTGCGCTACGGCGAACTCGGCTCCACGGCCCGAGACAGGCGCCTGCTGACGCTCACTCTGGGGCTCACCTGGGGGCTGGGCCCGCTGCTGATGTTCAGCCTGGCCTGGTTGTTCCTGCCGGATCAACCGGCATTCCGCACCGGGCTGATCCTGATCGGCATCGCTCCCTGCATCGCCATGGTGCTGATCTGGATCGATCTGGCCCAGGGCAACCGCGAAGCGGCAGCGCTGCTGGTGGCGATCAATTCGATCCTGCAGGTTCTGATCTATGCGTTGCTGGGCACGTTCTATCTGAAGATTCTCCCGGCCTGGCTGGGACTCGACACGCAGGTCGTGCGCTTCTCCTTCGGGGAGATCGCCAGGGCGGTGCTGATCTTTCTGGGGATTCCGCTGGTCGCCGGTTTCCTCACCCGGCTGGTCGGCGTTCGCCTCAAGGGGCCCCGCTGGTACGAGCAGGTGTTTCTGCCGCGGATCGGGCCGTGGGCCCTCTACGGCCTGCTGTTCACGATCGTGGTGATGTTCGCCCTGCAGGGTCAGGCGATCACCTCCGATCCGGCCCAGGTGATCCGGGTGGCCATCCCGTTGCTGCTCTACTTCGTGCTGATGTGGAGCATCGCTTTCGCGGTGGGCAAGGGAAGCGGCCTCGACTACCCGCGCACCTCGGCCCTGGCGTTCACGGCAGCCGGCAACAACTTCGAGCTGGCGATTGCCGTGTGCATCAGCATCTGGGGGGTCAGCTCCCAGCAGGCCCTGGCCGGAGTCATCGGGCCCCTGATCGAGGTGCCGGTGCTGGTGAGCCTGGTGTACGTGTCGCTGTGGTTGCGACCTCGCTTCCGGGTTCAGCGCTGAAGCCAGGGATCCGGGAGCGGCGCCACGACGTTCTGCCCTTGGACAGCGTTCTGTTGTTGGACGCCGGTTCATCGCCTTCCGGCCTGCAACAGGCCGGGGCGGGTCTCCGTGGGCAGGATCAGGGAAACCGGCCCAACGGGGAACCATCGGAGAGGGAACCATGGCGCTCCTGGAGCCCACCAACCTGCTGCTGCTGGCCTGTGCGCTGATCTACGGCCTGATCGGGGAAGCGCAGGAGGCCTGGATCCTGCTGGGGTTCGTGGTGGCGATCTGCCTGCTCGATGGCTGGCAGCAGCAGCGCAGCCGTCGGGCCCTGGCCGAACTCGCCCGTCTGTCCTCGCCCCGGGCCCGCGTCCGCCGCGATGGGATCGACATGGACCTGGCCCCCGAGGAGGTGCGGCTGGGGGATCTGCTGCGACTGGAGGAAGGCGACCGGGTCGCCGCCGATGCGCAGTGGCGCGAGGGCGTCGGCCTGTGGATCGATGCCTCACTGCTCACCGGCGAATCTCTGCCGAATGCCATCGAGGACGCCGGTGCGCTGATCCGCGCCGGATCGCTGGTGGCCAGCGGGCGGGGGCTGGCCGAGGTCGTCGCGGTGGGAGAGGCCACCGAGCTGGGCCGGCTTGGCCACAGCCTCGCCACCGTCACGCCGCCACTGACCCGTCTGCAGCGCCACACCCGCCGGCTTACGGCACGGCTGACCGTTCTGGCCCTGGCGCTCTGCGCGGCTCTGGCGGTGGTGCAGGGCAGCCTCAGCGGCGAATGGAGCACGGCGTTGCTGGCGGCCCTGGCCCTGGCTCTGGCCGTGCTTCCCAACGAGATTCCGGTGGTGGTGGCGCTGTTTCTGGCCCTCGGCGCCCTGCGTCTGGGGCGGATCGGGGTGCTGGCGCGTTGGCCTGCCGCCGTGGAGAGCCTGGGCAGCGCCACGGTGCTGGCCGTCGACAAGACCGGCACGCTGACCGAGAACCGCATGGCGGTGCAGCAGCTGCTCACCTGGCCGGCCGGAGAGCTCTGGCAGGCGGGCGAGCCCCTGGACGAACCCTGGCATCGGCTGCTGGAGCTGGCGCTGCTGGCCAGTCGCCACGATCCGGTGGATGCGATGGAGCAGGCGATCGAGCGGCTGGCGCAGGCGGAACTGCAGCAGAGCGAGCACCTGCATCCCGACTGGCCGCTGCTGCGCGAGTATCCGCTGTCGTCGGAGCTGCTGGTCTTCTCGCAGCTGTGGTCCGCTGAAGGCGGCCGCTGGCAGATCGCCGCCAAGGGGGCACCGGAGGCGATCGCCAAGCTCTGCCATCTCAGCCCCGAGGGTTCGGCCCGATTGCTCCAGGCCGCCGACGGCTTGGCCGGCCAGGGCCTGCGGGTGCTGGCGGTGGCCAGCGGCCTGGATGGAGCTCCCCGCCATCCGGCACTGGTCTCCGACTCCCTGGCGGCCGGCAGCGGAGCAGAGGACAGGAGCCTCTCCGAGCAGGGCAGCCCACGGCACAAGCCGGGCGCCGGCACCGACGATCAACCGGCCGACGTGGTGCACGACTACCTGTTCGAGCCGATCGGGCTGGTGGGGCTGGCGGATCCGCTGCGGCCGGAGGTGCCGGCCGCGATCGCTCTGGCTCGTGGGGCAGGCGTGCGGGTGGTGATGATCACCGGCGATGCGCCGCTGACGGCCCGCTCGATCGCTGACCAGGCGGGTCTCCCTGCGGGGCCGGTGCTGAGCGGTTCCGACCTGCAGGCCCTCAAGGCCGGCCGTCCAGCCGGGCCGGAGGGTGACGGTCTGGCTCAGGTGTCGGTGTTCGCGCGGGTGCTGCCCCAGCAGAAGCTGCAGATCGTGCGGGCCCTGCAGGCGGCGGGGGAGGTGGTGGCGATGACCGGCGATGGCGTCAATGACGCGCCGGCGCTGAAGGCGGCCGATATCGGCGTGGCGATGGGCCAACGCGGCACAGCCGTGGCGCGGGAGTCGGCCGATCTGGTGCTTCTGGGCGACGATTTCGGCAGCCTGGTGAAGGCGATCGCCCTGGGCCGGCGCATCGAGGCCAACCTGCATCGAGCCCTTGGCTACACGCTGGCGATCCACCTGCCGATCGCTGCCGTCAGCCTGCTGCCGCTGCTGGTGCCCGGCCAGCCCCTGCTGCTGCTGCCGGTGCACATCGCCCTGCTGCATCTGGTGATCGATCCGGCCTGCACGGTGGTGTTCGAGGCCCTGCCGGCCAGCCCGGGCCTGATGCGCCAGCCCCCTCGGCCTCCGGAGGCGCCGCTGTTCGGGCCTGCCACGTGGCGGAAAGCTCTGTTGCAGGGCGGGGTGCTGGCCGTGCTGGCCCTCTCGCTCGCCTGTTGGCCCGGTCTTGATGTCGAGGCTCAGCGCAGCCTGGTGTTCAGCCTGCTGCTGCTCGGCGGTGGCGTGCTGGTCTGGCTGAACGGGGAGCCGCGCAGCCGCCTCAGCCAGTTCGGTGGCGCCATCGGCCTGGGTTTGTGGCTGCTGCTGCAGGCGATCCCCGGGCTGAATGCTGTCCTGCTGCTGCGGCCGCTGCCATGGCTGATCCCCTACGTGCTGCCGTTGTCGCTGCTGTTGTTGCTGGTGTCATGGCGTTGCGCCAGCGCTCCAGGGTCCGATCCGGCCCGGAGCGACCGCGACCAACTCAGCGGGTCCTGAACCGGCGGCCCTTCCATTCCACTTCGCCCCGCTCGAGCTTGAAGATCGCCAGCACGAACACCCCCAGAAAGAACAGCACCGGGATCGGGAAGATCAGGTTGATCCAGTGGAAGCGGCCCACCCGGCGGCTGAGCAGCAGCAATTGCACGGCGAAGGCGCTGTAGACCAAAGCATTCGGGCCGATCGCGTGCGTGCCCACCAGCGGCCAGCCCAGCAGGGCGGCCGGCAGACACCAGGCGGCCCAGAACAGTCCCGACAGCCACAGCAGCACCGCCAGCATCCAGGGCCAGCGCACCTCTCCGGCGGCGGTGGCGAAGTTCTTGTCGAAGCCGGCCACCATGTCGGCCAGACCACCGGGATACATGCGATAGGCGATCGATTCGCCGCCGAGCCAGGCGCTCACGGGCAGGCCGGCCTGTTCGTAGCAATGGGCCAGGAACCAGTCCTCCACCACCTTGCCCGCCACCGCCGCATGGCCGCCGGCCCGCTCGTAGTCGGCGCGGCTCGTGGCCATTGCCGGTCCGAAGGCGACGCCGCAGCGTGGGCCCAGCGGCACCGCCATCAGCCCCACCAGGTTGAACAGCAGGGACAGCTGCTCATAGGGCTTCTCGGTGCGGTGATAAGGCTGCACCGACACCAGTCCGCCCAGCTGCTCACGGCTGGCCAGCAGTCGCTCCAGAAACTGGGGGCCCGGTTCGGTGTCGGCGTCGAGAAACACCAGCAGCTCGCCGGCGCTGGCCTGCACGCCATGGTGCAGCGCCCAGGTCTTGCCGCACCAGCCATCCGGCAGCGGCGGCGGCTGGATCAGCCGCAGCGGCAGCGACGCGGCGTGCTGGCGGGCGATCTCGGCGGTGGCGTCCTCGGAGTGGTCGTCGATCACGATCACCTCCTGCGGCCTGAGGCTCTGCCGGGCCAGGGCCGCCAGCAGGTGGGGCAGGGTGGCGGCCTCGTTGCGGGCTGGGATCAGCAACGACACGCTCCGCTGCCGTATCGGGGAGCCAGCCGGTAGGGTCGGCAGGCTCAGGGCCAGCGCCCAGCCGAGCAGCCAGCGCACCAGCAGCGACAGCTCGAGCCAACCCATGGACAGCCCGCCTGCGTCGTGGTGATTTCAGGCTATGGATCCTGGCTGGTGACGACAGCGGGGCAGTCTCTGGGGCGCAGCAGTTCCCGCGCCAGGGGAGCCAGTGCTGCCCGGTCGCGCAGCAGCTGGATCCAGCTGCGGGCGATCACGCCACCCATCGAGAAGCCGAGCAGATCGAGCGGGTCCTGCGTCCCGAAGGCGGCCTCGATGTGGCTGCCCAGCAGGGCAGCGGCCTCCGGGATCGAGGTGCGGCCCAGCCGCAGCGGCAGATCGGGAATGAGCAGCGGCTGGCGGCCAGTGCCGAGTTCACGGATCAGCCCGCGAAACACCGCCGGAGTGTCCAGCAGGCCATGCACCAGCACCAGAGGGGGAATCGCCGTCGCGCTCAGGAGCGTTCAACCTGGCGGGATCGCCGTCGTGCTTGCCATGCACCCCGCGATCGGCGGCAACCTGCTGCACCGATGCGGCCTGCAGGCGGCGCTGGCGTGGCGCCGGCAGGCCGCTGGTCTGACTCTGCGGGTCCGCGCCGGGCCTTCTGCGTCGAGGCTGTTCGGCATCTGCCGGCACACCTCTGCCGCCTCACCTCGGCCGACTCACCGCTCTTGGCTCACGCCTCTCGGCCTGCTCCGAACGGCCCCTGCATTCCGCGCTCTGCATCTCACTTCAGGCAGCCCGCTCCAGCCCAGCGTCTCTTCGCCCCGAAGCGGCGGCGTGGGCCACCGCAATGGCCAGCGCATCGGCAGGCATGCAGAAAGCCCCCGGCCGGAGCCGGGGGCGGTGGTTCTCAGGCGCAGGGCTTCAGAGCCAGGAGGGCATCAGCGCATCAGCCCTCCACCCGGACGCTGACGCTGCTCACCGTGTTGGCCTTGGGAGCGGTGACATGCAGCAGCCCGTCGCGATAAACGGCCTGCAGCTGCTCGCGCTCGATCGGCACCGGGAAGCGGAAGCTGCGGCTCCAGGTGCCGTAGCGGAACTCGCTCAGCAGCGGCGCCGCCTGGGTGGCTTGATCCCTGGCGCTCGGGCCGGACGCCTCAGCGGCGGCGTCGCCGGTTCCGGCGGCCGTGCTCCGGGTGGCGGGCTGACGCGGGCTGCGGCGCTCGGCGCTGATCAGCAGGGTGCGCTCGGTGGCCTTCACCTCGATGGCGGTCTTGTCGACGCCGGGCAGTTCGAGCACCAGTTGATAGGCCTCAGGGGTTTCATGCACTTCGGCGGCGGGAACGCGCTCGGCGGTCTGCAGCTGCTGGCTGAGCTGCTGCTCGAGGCGGTCGAACAGATCAAAGGCAGAGGAGGAACGGCGGGTCAGCATGGCGTCGATCGCGACCAGGTCGCGGCAGAGGGATGGGGTGGCGGTGGTGCGGGCAGTGGTCCCGTTCGCCGCCGGTGCGATCACTGTCGCCGGGTTGCCAGGCAAGGAGTGAGGGGTGAGCCGAACCGATCGATTCGGCCCTCACCACCGGGGTTCGGAGCACCGAATCCCCCTGGTGTGGCAACCGAATCGTTGGGTTGAAGCCTGCTGGTGAGTGATCGGTTGAGCCGCCATGCAGCCCGCGGCATGGCGGGCAACAGTGAGGTGCATGGAGAAACGCCACCCGATGGGGAGGTGCAGCAGCCGGCAGCGTTCTGCCGTGGCGGATTGCATGGCCACGGCACAGCTGCGTGCGCGGATCCATCCCCGTCGAGGGCCACCTGGCGCTGATCCCAGGAGCTGCTGCCAGGCTTCACCCTGGCGGCGAGCCTGGCGGGCTGCACCCGCCCCGTGCAGCGCGAGTTCCGAATTCCTTCCCTCGCCGTGCTCCTCTGAACCGCGCTGCGGCACGGGCTGCAGCGGCTGCGGGAGCCTGAAACTACGGCCTGTGACTCGGAATGGTCGATGTGCCGCTGATGCGGCCATGACCACTGGTGGCACCCCTGCGCCGACGGGCGACGATCTGGCTGACTGTTGATCGGGGCTCGGCAGAATGACCGTCAGCCGGAGGTCAGGACAGTTGATGTGTGGTCGGATAGCTGATCACTCAGGTGGCTGTTCATTCAGAACATTGTTCATTGTGATCGCTGGCTGTTGAGACAGCTCTCTGTTGAGAGGGCTGTCAGGTTGGTTGGCTGTCTGATGAGATGGGTGCCTGGCCGTTGTCAGAGGTTCGTCCGGCGACCCAGGCGGAGCGACTCGGATGGCTTTTCACCAAAGCTCTGGCTGTAGTCGCGGCTGAACACGGTCAGACTGTTGAAGCCGAATTTCCCTGCGATGCTGGTCACCGTGTCTGTGGGGGCAGGGTTGAGCAGCGCCAGGCGCGCCTGCTCCAGCCGCTGCCGCCGAACCCACTGGATCGGCCCGCAGCCGAAGCGCAACTGGAACATATTCTGCAGTGACCTGCGGGAATAGCCACTGCGCTGCTCAAGTTCTGTGAGATTAAGTGGTGAGTTGAGATTCTCGCGAATCCATTCTAATAGTTCTTCAAAGATGCGCTCGCGACCGGGCAGCGTGCTTGTCGATTCGGGTGATATAAGTAAGTTCTTGGGCAGCAATAGTAGTGCCAGGTGGCGGTAGATCAGATCGTCGATCTGGAGGTAAGGGATTTCGAGACTTAGCAGGCAATCGGGATCTTCGAGAAACTTCAGCGATGTAGCGAGTCGCTTGATCAGCTGCGAGTTTCGGCCTCCATCCATGGTCAGGGTCTTGAATTCACTCAACGCTGTGACCAGCAGATGACTTGGCGCTCGCATGCCGAGTATTGACGCAGCTGTTGACTTGAGCCTGCTGATCTCAATATCGAAGACAACACCGTTATAGTGGTTGGTGGTGTAGCTATAATCGTGCGTGGGTCCGTAGAAGAATGGTTGGCCGGGTGCGACTCGATATTCGCGGCCGCTGGTCTCGTAGGTGATCGAGCCAGACAGGATCAAGTTGATCGAACCTCGGCTGGGCTTCAGCCCGACGCGTCCAGACACCGGAGTCGAATAGCCGCAGCTGACGGCTAGTCCATTGACTTGCGTGGTGAAGCTGCGATGCAGAAAGGAGTGCTCATTGCCAAGATACGGGCCGAAATCGAGGATCTTGTAGTGCTGGGAAAGACGCTCCGCGAGACTAGTGGAATCTCGAACAACTTGAACGTTCAGGTCATTGCCGAACAGGAGGGGTTGGGTTTCGTGGATCGAAGCACCCACTGACGGCAAACAAAGAGCATTTTGATTTTACCCTAGCCCGGATTGCACTCACCTGTTTGCCTCCAAAGGTCGTGCACGAGCGTTGGCAGCGTGCCTGATGCGTTGAGATCTGCGCTTCTCGTTGTGTTCGAGTCATGGTCTTGACCTGGGATTTTGCGATGTTGTTGGGTTCGCAAAAAGCATCTTCTTGCGCAGCGGGGTGATTGGTCGATGCGCGATCGGCTGAGTTGTGCGTTCTTAGTTGAGTGGGAGTCGTGAATCCTCGGGTTGCGTTTCCATCCAGAGTGTTTTCGTTTAAGAAGAGTCGAATACGTATGTGGGCTCTCCGGAGTGCACTTGTGTGGGCAGTATTGCCATTCCATTCATGCGTCTCCCTGTCGACTCAACACCTTTTATGATGGCGAACACTCCTGGCAGCATCATGGGCGCTGGCCTGGTGCTTGAGAACCGGCAGGGCGCATTGGCACCGCTGACGATCACGCCGACTTCGGCGGTCTTCGACGAGGCTTCTGACTACGTCACCTACAAGATCGGGGGCATGGTCACGGGTGGCGAATATCAGCTGAACTTCAATGACATCTCCACTCAGGGAATGGAAGGTTCGAGGGTTATCTATACCTTCGACAAGGGTGCTACCTGGTCAACCTATTATGGCTCGATCAAGGCGGCTGCTGCGAACATGATCGTGGCTGTCTCCACCGCCCCGGAGCAAGATGTTGTTCTTGAGAACAATGAGACCTTCGGTCTCGGTATCAGGCCGGCCGTCACGGATCCCATCTACACAACCAAGCCCAATATCATTCCCTTCTTCAATAGCGTCACGGCCGAGCGTCAGCGGGTCTATTCCAGCCTTGCTCAGTACACCACTGAATTCACCGCCGATGCCCTGACGCCAGGCGTGTACACCAACGTTGAATGGACCGGTGTCGGCACCTTTGAGAAACTCAAGGTTGCCGATGGGGATACCACCGCCTTGTATTCTCCCTCTACTCCCTATTCCCTCTCGGCTCAGGAGACCAACTATCTGGGTGCTGGCGGCACCTTTATGGAACCCTGGAATAACTCCAGCGATCGAACCCCTACGATTGTTCTGAAGCTCAACAAGCCCACCAACTATTTTGGCTTATTCTGGGCGGCTGCGGATAGGAGCAATGTCCTCGATTTTTATGATGGTAATGCTCTGGTCGCCCGGTTCACGACGGCCTATCTGATCGGTGGCCAAATCAACCCCGCCGATCCGATTGTGCCTTTGCTGCAGGCCGCCGATCCGTCAGGGACCATTGGCTATTGGGATGGATCAAACTATGACCCCAGGGACAATAGGCTTCCTGCTGAGCTGCTTGGTGGCGATGACGGCTGGTATAAGCTTGGTGAGCGAGACGATCAGACTCTAGATCTGATTCAAGATGAAATTTATGCGTTTCTGAACTTCTATCTGCCTGACGGCGTCAAGTTTGACCGGATCGAGGCCTACGGCAAGAAGTTCGAGTCCGATAACTGGACCGTGATCGATCCTGCTCTGGAGGGGCAGGCGCCGCCGAATCAGCCGCTTGCGCAAGCCACGGCAACGATCAATGACACTGGTCTTGGTGTCATCGTTCCCCTTGATTCTTTCGGTAGGCCGCTGATCGCGGCGAATGAGGATGTCCAGCTCAACAACGTCACCATCAATGAAGCCTCTCCCTATGCGATCTTCTCGGTCAGCGCGTCGGCTGGAGAGGAGCTGAATCTGTCCCTGGTCAGCGGCACGGCGCGGATCGGTCTCGACACCTCCAGCTCGCTGCAATACTGGGATCCTACGGCGGATGAGGGCGATGGAGCCTGGATCGATTACACGGGTCCGTTCCTGGTTCCCGAGGGCATCGGCGAGGAGGAGACGCCAGTGCTGGTTCGTGTGGCGATTCGCCAGGATCCCCATTTCGAGCGCAGCGAAAGCTTCAAGCTCGAGGCGTTCTACACCGATGCTGAGACGCCTGCCTTCGGCATCGGCACGATCCTCGATGACGGCACGGGCGATCTCTACGGTCCGGACAAGACCGATGGCGAGCCGGATGAACCCGGTGAGAATGGCCTGCCTGGTGATCTGATCCGCGATGACGACCGTCCGCTGGAGGTCAAGGGCTCGATCGTCAACGAAAACTCTCCCTATCTCACTTGGACCGTCTCCGGTGAGCAGGGCCAGCCGCTGTCGTTGTCGCTGAGCTCCGGCAGCGCCCTCTACGGCACCGACACCGGCACGCAGCTGGAGGTCTTCGATGGGTCCGACTGGGTCGCGTATGTCCCGGGCTCCACGATTGTCATCCCAGGGAGCGATCTAGGGGCGGCGGGTGATCTGCAGCTGCGTCTGCCCGTTCGGCAGGACGCACTCTCCGAATTGTCGGAATTGCTGCTGCTCACCGCCCGCAATGCCAGCGGTGGCGCCTTCTCGGCTGAGGGCACGATTCTGGATCAGGGCGGTCTGAGCATCGATCCTGTCGCCACGCCTCTGGCGGTCAACGATCTCACCGTCAATGAGACGTCGCCCTACGCGATCTTCACGGTGTCGGGTGTGGAAGGTCAGCCGCTGACGCTGGCGCTTTCCTCCGGCACGGCCGATCTCGGCAGCGACACCGGCACGCAGCTGCAGGTGTTCAACGGAACCAACTGGGTGAACTACACACCTGGTTCAACGGTGACGATCCCTTCCGATGGCAATCCCCCGTCGGGTGAGCCCGCCGTGCTGCTGGTGCGGATCGCCATCAAGAATGACACCCCGGCAGAAGGCCCCGAAACCTTCACCCTCACGGCCACCTCCGGTGGGCTGTCGACGACGGGAACCTGAACGATTCTCGATGACGGCTCGGGCCAGTTCTATGGCACCGAGAACACCGATGGTCAGCCCGACACCGCCGGTCAGAACGGGCTGGATCCTGAACTGGAGCCCGACAATGATCTGGCCAACAACCCTGCCGTCAGCGATGTCGAGGTCAATGAGGCCTCGCCCTTCGTGGTGTTCAGGGTTCAGGGCGTCCCCGGCGCAGGCATCGATCTGTGGCTTCAGGATCTCAGCGCCGAGCCGGCGGATCGCGGCAATGCGATCGAGGTGTTCGATCCTGAGCTCGATGATTGGGTGCCGTACGACGCTGACACCACCGTCATTCCTGAGGATGGTGTGCTGCTGGCGCGGGTGGCGATCAACAATGATCTCCCGTTTGAGGGGCCGGAACAGTTCAAGCTCAACGCCGCTTACAACGACAACGGCGTCACGGAGGGCGTTAACGTCGGCGGTTCCGATTCCGGCACGGCCACGATCCTTGATGACGGCACCGGCCAGCTGTTCCTCACGCGTGAGGATGATCCCGAGACACCCGAGGATGAAACCGATCCGGGCGTCAACGATTTCAATGAACCGGAGCTCGATCGCTTCTCGCCGCTCAACGACGACCGCGATCTGAGCATCGACGATGTCACCGTCAATGAGGCTTCGCCTTATGCGATCTTCAGGGTGACGGCGGTGGAAGGCCAGGAGCTGCTGCTGGATCTGGCGTCCGGCAACGCCACGATCGGCCAGGACACCGGCACCTTGCTG
>CAYNGR010000084.1:0-12762 GCA_964396755.1 uncultured Cyanobium sp.
CCAAGCGTCACGGCGGCCTCAACGAGACCATCACCGTGCGCCGCATCTTCCAGGGCATCGGCGTGGAGCGCGTGTTCATGCTGCACAGCCCCCAGGTGGCTTCCGTGAAGGTGGAGCGACGCGGTAAGGTGCGTCGGGCGAAGCTCTTCTACCTGCGCGACCGCGTTGGCAAGGCCACGCGCGTCAAGCAGCGCTTCGATCGCTGAGGATTCATCCCCAGCCGGAATTCCCTCCAGGAATTCCTACGGGGATGTCCAGCCCCATTCCAGGGGCCATCGCCTTGCGCCGTTAGTTCAGTTGGTAGAACGCAGGTCTCCAAAACCTGATGTCGGGGGTTCAAGTCCTCCACGGCGCGTTCGATGGCCCCATTCACAGTTCTTTCACTTCCGAAGATGGAGTTGGATCTGCAACCCGGTGATGTCGTCAAGGTGCTGGAGTCAGCTGCCCTTGGCTGGGTGCGCGCCCGGGTGATCCGCGTCAAGTCCGGAGGTCGGGTTGTCGTCCAGAGCGATCAGGGTCGGGAATTCACAGCCCGTGGCAATCAGGTGCGTCTGATCGAGCCTGCAGGGTTCCGGCCCTGAGCGGTCGGCTCGGATGGCTGTCGTTGCTGTCCACCCACGCCAGGTCTGGTTGAACTGATCGCTGCCTGCTGAACACGGTTCCGGAGTGTCGTCTTCGACCTGGCCGGTTCGTTGTTTCGGTTTGGCCAGCGGTTCACAAATTGAGCGATTGCTGGCGGGCTCCGCTACCGACGCTCCCTTCACTGCTCTGCGGCGGTGCGCTGCACGCCCTGCAATCTTCTTCCTGAGCGAGCGATTGTGTCGCGGCTGGTCCGGCGATCGCTCCTGCATCGGCTCAGCTGCTCCGCAATCACCGCTTGCCACGGTCGCCGCTGAGCGTCTCAGCAGAGCTGCCTGGCTGCTGGCATCCCACCGCTTCGGCAGCGTCCGGGTTGGTCGTCCAGCCGCCTGCGCGACCGCGGCACTCTGCCCTGCCTGAACACGGCTGTTGGTCCGTTCCGCCTGGGTTGCCAGGACGGTGGGCAGGGGGGCATTCACGCCATCTCGATGGTCCCAATCGGCGCTCGCCGGCGGGGCTGATGCCGCCGCTGCCTGCCGGCATGGCGCCAGCGCCTGACGCGCATCGTCTTGGCGGGCCACGCCTGCGGCGGCTCGCTCTGGCCCGCCGCTGCACGGCCCGATCCGGCAGAGTTGGTTCCGCTGGCTGCCGGCATTCGGCCTGGCCGCTGCAGCGAGTCGACCCCTTTGTTGGCCGGCGCGGTGATGCCGTCGTGGCCGGGGGCGGAGCGAGAGGCGCCGTCAGTGGACGGGCAGCAGCTCCTCGTGCTCCTGTGCCAAACGCCGCACCCGTCGCCGCAGCTCCTCCAGCAGCAGCAGGATCGGCCCCTGCTCCGCCATGTCACGGCGCACCACCAGCGCCTCGCCGCCGATGTGGCCGATGCTCCAGTCGAGCTGCACCAGTTCCGGATGCAGCACCAGGTTGAGCGCGTTGCCGTAGCAGAGGGTCACCGCATCCGCCGTGCGGCCCTCCCAGCTGCTCTCGTCATAGCGGCGGAACTGCACCGAGGGGGTGTTCCACAGCTGCTGGGCGCGCAGCCTCTGCTCCAGCTGCGGAAACCAGCCCTCCGGCAGAGCCAGGCTGGGGAAACGGGCCAGGTCCTCCGGCGTCAGGCCGGTTTCCTGTGCCAGTGGGTGGAGGCGGGAGGCCTGCAGCTGGCAGGGCATGTGGCACAGCTCGATCACCGCGAACGTGGGGTCATCCGCAGCCGGCAGATCGGGCAGATAGCCGGCGATCCAGGCGTCGATCACCCGCTCCCGCAGCAGGCGCAGGGGGATCTGCTTGCCCGGCAGATCAAACAGGCCGGTGCTCCAGCCCGGCGGGGCCGGCGTCGCCAGACTGGCGCCGCTCCAGTAGGTGGCCTCCAGCCGCAGCGGCTCGCCCCCACGCAGGCGCCAGTGCTGATGCACGAGCCGCTGCGTGGCGAGCAGCTGTTCGGATCCATGCAGCCGCCATTCGCCTCCCTGGCGGCGCAAGCTGCAGCGGAAGCGGCTCAGCACCTGGGCGACGCGGCGGGAGATCGTCGGCTGGCTGCAGTGCAGGCTCCTGGCGGCGGCCGCCTCGGTGCGCAGCCACTGCAGATGATCCAGGGCAGAGAGCTCCTCCGGCGTGACCACCTACTCGGCCGCGTCAACGATGTGCCTGAAGGTATGGACAGCCGATGCGCCGCTGCGAGCCCTGCGGCGTTTTGTCACGACCGCCTGCCGCAGGGGGGCGTGGCCCAGCGCCACTGCACCCCGCTGCCGGGCCAGCGGCAGCCGCCCGTCGCCGCGGCCCCGCCGGGCCTCGCAAGGTCGCTGTGCTGGCGCCAGATCCCCTGCCGGACGGGGATTGTGGCGAGGGCAGCACCTGGTCCCGGGCCCTTGCGGCTGGCAGGCCCGACGCGTCGGATCTGCCCTGACCGTTGACGGTGGGCAGGTCGGCCGTGGATACTTTCGAGGTCGGCAACGCCGGCGCCTCGGAAGACTTTCCGGGATGGGACTGTAGTTCAATCGGTTAGAGCACCGCCCTGTCACGGCGGAAGTTGCGGGTTCGAGCCCCGTCAGTCCCGTTTTCAACCCAAGACTCAGAGAGATGGCGGCAGCGTCTCCGGTGCGTGTTCGCCTTGCTCCGAGCCCGACTGGCACGTTGCACATCGGCACGGCCCGCACGGCGGTGTTCAACTGGCTGTTCGCCCGTCGTCACGGCGGACAGTTCCTGCTGCGTGTCGAGGACACCGATCGGGAACGCAGCAAGCCCGAATACACCGCCAACATCCTCGAAGGCCTGCAGTGGCTGGGGTTGAGCTGGGACGGCGAGCCCGTGATCCAGAGCGAGCGCATCGCTGAGCACCGCGCCGCCATCCATGCCCTGCTCGATTCGGGACACGCTTACCGCTGCTACGCCAGCGAAGCCGAGCTCAGCGAGATGCGTGAGCGCCAGGCCGCCGAGAACCGCGCGCCCCGCTACGACAACCGGCATCGCGACCTGACACCGGAGCAGGAGCAGGCGTTCATCGCTGAGGGACGCCAAGCCACCATCCGCTTCCGCATTGACGACGATGCCGTGATCACCTGGACCGACCTGGTGCGTGGCGAGATGCGCTGGGCCGGCTCCGACCTGGGCGGCGACATGGTGATTGCCCGCCGCGCGCCCGCCGATCAGATCGGCGATCCCCTCTACAACCTGGTTGTGGTGGTCGACGATGCGGCCATGGCGATCAGCCATGTGATCCGCGGCGAGGACCACATCGCCAACACCGCCAAGCAGCTGCTGCTGTACCAGGCGCTCGGTGTCGCGGCGCCGGTGTTCGCCCACACGCCCCTGATCCTCAACCAGGAAGGCAAGAAGCTCTCCAAGCGCGATGGCGTCACCTCGGTGAGCGATTTCCGCGCCATGGGCTACACCGCTGAGGCCCTGGCCAACTACATGACCCTGCTGGGCTGGTCGCCGCCGGACGGCATGGGTGAGCGCTTCAGCCTGGCCGAAGCGGCATCGGTGTTCGATTTCGCGCGGGTCAACCGCGCCGGCGCCCGCTTCGACTGGGACAAGCTCAACTGGCTCAACGGTCAGGTGCTGCACGCCCTCGATGCCGAGACGCTGCGCCTGCAGCTGCTGCCGCTCTGGCAGGAGCGGGGCTGGGCCACCGACGGCGTCCCTGCTGAAGCCGACTGGCAGCGTGATCTCTGCACTTTGCTGGGCCCGTCGCTGACGTTGCTGGCCGATGGCGTCGGCCAGGCCGAGCCGTTCTTCAGCGTTCCTTCCCCGGACGAGAGCGCTCGGGGGCAGCTCACCTCCCCTGGTGCCCGCGATGGTCTGGCGGCCCTGCTCGAGCGCCTGCCGGCCGCCGGCGGGACGTTCGACGCCGAGCACGCCCAGGCTCTGCTGGCCGAGGCGGTGGCCGCCGCCGCGATCAAGAAGGGCGTGCTGATGAAGAGCCTGCGGGCCGCCCTGCTCGGCAGCCTGCAGGGCCCCGATCTGCTCACCACCTGGTTGCTGCTGCATCGCTGCGGCAGCGACCGGGCCCGCCTCGAGGCCGCCCTGGCGATCGCCGCCTGACTCGCGTTCCGAGCTTCCCGCTTGCAGCCCCCATCGGCCAGGTAGGTGGCTCTGAGGGCAGACGGGCATCGGGCTCAGCGGCGCCCAGGCCGAAGACCAGCTGGTCCTCTTGCTGGCGGCGTGGATCGCCAGGGCGTGAGCTCAGTCGTCGCTCACCCCGAACTGGGGCTCGACCCGGATGCCGATCAACTGGTTGGCGCGCACCAGCAGGTACTCGCCCTCGAGTTCGCTGATCGGCACGTTGATGAACGCCTCAGGCGTGGTCGTGGCATGCAGGGTGCTCTGGTACCACTGCTGGAAGGCCTCCAGGGTGGCGAAATGCACCACCTCGCGGTGGCCGCCGTTGAGGATCAGGTGGATCGCGTAGCGGCGCGGGGTGCGGGGCATGGGGCAGCGAAGGATGCGGGCGCGTGCTCCCAGGATGCCCCAAACGGCAACAGTGGACGGCCGCCTGCCACGTAGAGCGGGTGGCGGGGCTGGCCGCTGGCGGTCTGCCCCAGGCAGAGCAGCCGCACCGGCAGGCGCTCCAGCAGCAACCGCATCTGGTGGTCGCGCCCCTGCCAGCGGCCACCGTTGCCCCAACCCAGCCACAGCGGCAGGCGGGTCTCGAGGGGCTCGCCTTGCCGCTCGGCCGCTGGCCCGGCGGTGCAGACGGCCGCGGCATGGCTGCGTTGCAGCTGACGCACGCGGCTGCGGATCCAGGCATCGGTGCGCGGGCCCACCGGCTCGGCCGCTCGCCGCAGCGCCTCGGGATCGGCGCTGATCCAGGCGAACAGATTGACCACCTCCACCGCCCCGTAGCCCCAGCTGCCGGCGAAGCCGATCAGGCGCCGCAGGGTGGGGTCGTCGCGGCGCCCATCGGCGCTGGAGGGATTGAGTCCGATGAACAGCATGGTCGCTGCTCCCTCTCGCCACTGTCGCCGAAGCCACCAGCGGTAGCGGCCGCAGCGGCTGAAGGCCGCCTTGCCATGCGCACTGGCCATCACGGCGTTGACGCTGTCACCCATGCATCAAGGCTGCTCTCCTGGCTCCTCGACAAATCCCTCTGATCTCTAGCCATGGCAACGCTTTCCACCCTGGCCCGAATCCGGCAGGAGCGCTTTCTCGACTGGCTGGCAGAGATGCGTCGCCAGGTCCAGCAGGTGGGTGCACGGTGTGCGGCTCAGGGCATTGGCATCGAAGCGGTGATGTTGTTTGGATCGCGCGCTCGCGGCGATTTTGATGGTCACTCCGATCTTGACCTGATTGCCGTGGGCACCACCTCCAGCGACGCGGAAGCCGTCGCCGATGCCCTCGCGGAGGCGCATCTGGGGGATGACTTGATCGACCTCAGTCTTGATGACTGGCAGGGCAAGGCCCGATCGAGCCATCCCACCTGGCGGGCGATCCATGCCGAGGCGATCCCCCTGTTTGAGCGTCAGTCGTGAATGCCCGACCCCAGGCCTGGTTGGCTCAGGCCCGCAACGATCTCGAACTGGCGCGCCTGGCCAGCGACCAGGGGTTCCAGGCCCAGGCCTGTTTCTTTGCGTCGCAGGCCGCCGAACAAGCGCTCAAGAGAGCCATTCTTGAACTCGGTGTCGCCGCGGCTCACACCCATCAGCTCACCGAGTTGGTGGACAGTCTGCAAGAGCTGGGGGTGCCGACGGACATGCTGCGGACCCGGAGACTCAAGCCTCTCAGTCGGATGGCCACCAGCACGCGCGACCCCAACGATGCCACTCCACCGATGCAGTGCTTCGACCGGCGGGACGCCGAGGAGGCCACCGCCTGCGCCGCGGCCGTGCTGGCTCAGGTGGATGGCTGGGACAACGCCTGAGCTCTGGCAGGCTGGCCCCCACGCACTGCCGGCAGCTCACCCGTGGCCCCCAGCACCAAGCCCCTGCTGCTGCTGATCGATGGCCACTCGCTGGCGTTCCGCAGCTACTACGCCTTCAGCAAGGGCGAGGGCGGCGGGCTGAGCACCAAGGACGGGGTGCCCACCAGCGTCACCTACGGCTTCCTCAAGGCCCTGCTGGACAACTGCAAGGGCCTGCGCCCCGACGGGCTGGTGGTGGCCTTCGACACGGCTGAGCCCACCTTCCGCCATGAGGCCGATGAGGCCTACAAGGCCCACCGTGATGAAGCGCCCGAGGCGTTCTTCCAGGATCTGGACAATCTCCAGCGGATCCTGCAGCAGGGTCTCGATCTGCCCCTGGCGATGGCGCCCGGCTACGAGGCCGACGACGTGCTCGGCACCCTGGCCAACCGCGCCGCCGATCAGGGCTGGCGGGTGCGCATCCTCTCGGGCGACCGCGATCTGTTCCAGCTGGTCGACGACCAGCGCGACATCGCCGTGCTGTACATGGGTGGCGGCCCCTATGCCAAGAACAGCGGGCCCACCGAGATGCGCCGCGAGGGGGTGATCGCCAAGCTCGGTGTTCCTCCGGAGGATGTGGTCGACCTCAAGGCCCTCACCGGCGACACGTCCGACAACATCCCCGGCGTCAAGGGCGTCGGTCCCAAGACCGCCATCAACCTGCTGGCGGCCTACGAGCATGTCGACGGCATCTATGCGGCGCTGGAGGCGCTCGAGCAGCAGGGGCCCAAGGCGAAAGATCCCAAGGGGGTGCTCAAGGGCGCCCTGCTGCAGAAGTTGCGCGACGACCGGGACAACGCCTACCGCTCGCGCATGCTGGCCGAGATCCTGGTGGACATCCCGCTGCCGCAGGAGCCCCGCCTGCCGCTGGGCCGCGTCGACGCCGAGGCGCTGCAGCGCAGCCTGGTGGAGCTGGAGCTGCATTCGCTGGCGCGACAGGTGGGGCGCTTCGCCGAGCTGTTCTCCAGCGAGCCCCCCCAGCTGGACGCCGAGCCCAGCCCCGCTCCCGCCACTGCAGCGTCGGACCGTCGTCCCGCCGGGGATGTCGGCGAAGCCGCTGCGGTCGCTGCAGCGGCTGACGCGCCCGGGACGGACCCCGACGCGGCTGTCGTCGCCGAGGCGTCACTCCCCGTCCTCAGCCCCGAGCTGATCACCACGCCGGCGGCCCTGGCGGCGCTGATGGCGCGGCTGCTGGCTGCCACCGATGCCGCCTCGCCCGTGGCGCTCGACACCGAGACCACCTCGCTCAACCCCTTCCGCGCCGAGCTGGTGGGCGTTGGTCTGGCCTGGGGAGAGGGCCCTGGCGAGCTGGCCTACATCCCGATCGGCCACCAGCCGCCGCCGGCGGATCTGCTCAGCGATGCGGCGTCCTGCCAAGCCACCAGCGCGGCTGCACAGCTGCCGCTGGAGCAGGTGCTGACGGCCCTGGCCCCCTGGCTGGCCAGCCCCGACCATCCCAAGACGTTGCAGAACGCCAAGTACGACCGGCTGATCCTGATGCGTCATGGCCTGCCCCTGGCCGGTGTGGTGATGGACACGCTGCTGGCGGATTACCTGCGTGATGCCAATGCCAAGCACGGGCTGGAGGTGCTGGCGCAGCGCAACCTCGGCTTCACGCCCGGCAGCTACGGCGAACTGGTGCCCAAGGGAGCCGACTTCTCCGCCGTGCCGATCGAGGCGGCGGCCCAGTACTGCGGCATGGATGTGCATGTCACCCGCCGGCTGACACCTCTGCTGCGCGGCCAGCTGCAGGAGCTCGGCCCTGCCCTGCCGCGCCTGCTCGATGCGGTGGAGCTGCCGCTCGAGCCGGTGCTGGCCCTGATGGAGGCCACCGGCATCCGCATCGACACGGCCTATCTGGCTCAGCTCAGCGAGGAGATGGCCGTCAGCCTGGAGCGGCTCGAGAGCGAGGCCAGGGCCGCGGCCGGCGTCGACTTCAATCTGGCTTCCCCCAAGCAGCTGGGCGAGCTGCTGTTCGACACCCTCAAGCTCGATCGCAAGAAGTCACGTCGCACCAAGACCGGCTGGAGCACCGACGCCACCGTGCTGGAAAAGCTGGAGGAGGATCACCCGGTGGTGCCGCTGGTGCTGGAGCACCGCACCCTCAGCAAGCTCAAGAGCACCTACGTCGATGCGCTTCCGGCCCTGATGGAGCCCGAGACCGGCCGGGTGCACACCGATTTCAACCAGGCGGTCACCGCCACCGGCCGCCTCTCCAGCAGCAATCCCAACCTGCAGAACATCCCCGTGCGCACGGAGTTCTCGCGGCGGATCCGCAAGGCTTTCCTGCCGGAGCAGGGCTGGACGCTGATCAGCGCCGACTACTCCCAGATCGAGCTGCGCATCCTGGCCCACCTCTCGGGGGAGGAGATCCTGATCGAGGCGTACCGCAACGGTGATGACGTGCACGCGCTCACCGCCCGGCTGCTGCTGGACCGGCCCGAGGCCGAGCCGGTCAGCCCCGACGAGCGCCGTCTCGGCAAGACGATCAACTTCGGCGTCATCTACGGCATGGGGGCGCAGCGCTTCGCCCGCGAGGCCGGTGTCGGCCAGGCCCAGGCCAAGGAGTTCCTGAGCCGCTACAAGCAGCGCTATCCCAGGGTGTTCGCCTTCCTGGAGCTGCAGGAGCGGCTGGCGCTGAGCCGCGGTTACGTCGAGACGATCCTGGGGCGGCGGCGCCCCTTCGCCTTCGATCCCGGCGGGCTGGGCCGGCTGCTGGGCAGGGATCCGCTGGAGATCGATCTGGAGGTGGCCCGCCGCGGCGGCATGGAGGCCCAGCAGCTGCGCGCCGCCGCCAACGCGCCGATCCAGGGCTCCAGCGCCGACATCATTAAGAAGGCGATGGTGGAGCTGCACGCTCAGCTGCAGCGGCAGGGACTGCAGGCCCGTCTGCTGCTGCAGGTGCACGACGAACTGGTGCTGGAGGCCGCCCCCGCTGATCTGGAGGCCACCGTCGCCCTCACCCGCACGGTGATGGAGCAGGCGGTGAGCCTGTCGGTGCCGCTTCAGGTGGAGACGGGTACCGGTCCCAACTGGATGGAGGCGAAGTGAGTGCCCGTCGGCCCTCCCGGATGAGACACTGCCCGCCGGAGCACCGCCCGCCCCCATGCCGGTCCCCTGTCCGTGCCGAGGAGAACCCATCCGTGACTGAGCCCGTTCCCTCGCTGCGCCGCAAGGGCCTGATCCTGGCCGGCGGCAATGGCACGCGTCTGGCCCCGCTGACCGGCGCCGTCAGCAAGCAGCTGATGCCGATCTTCGACAAGCCGATGATTTATTACCCGCTCAGCACGCTGATGTTGGCGGGGATCCGCGAGGTGCTGATCATCACCACCCCCACCGATGGCCCCGCCTTCGAGCGGCTGCTGGGCGATGGATCCGCCTGGGGGATGCAGATCCGCTACGCGGTGCAGCCCAGCCCCGACGGGCTGGCCCAGGCCTTTCTGATCGGCGCCGATTTTCTGGCCGGCGACGCGGCGGCGCTTGTGCTGGGTGACAACCTGTTCCACGGCCATGACCTGGTGCCGCAGCTGCAGAACAGCCACGCCAGCGCCTCCGGCGCCACGGTGTTCGCCTACCCGGTGCGAGACCCGGAACGCTACGGCGTCGTGGACTTCGCCCCGGATGGCAAGGTGCTGAGCCTCGAGGAGAAGCCCGCCAGACCGCGTTCGCGCTACGCCGTGACCGGACTCTATTTCTATGACGACACGGTGGTGGAGCGGGCCCGCCAGGTGCGGCCTTCCGAGCGCGGCGAACTGGAAATCACCGATCTCAACCGCCTCTATCTCGAGGACGGCCTGCTGCGGGTGGAACTGATGGGCCGCGGCATGGCCTGGCTCGACACCGGCACCCCCGATTCGCTGCACGACGCCGCCAGCTACATCCGCACCCTGGAGCACCGCCAGGGCCTCAAGGTGGGTTGCCCCGAGGAGGTGGCCTGGCGGCTGGGCTGGATCGATGACGAGGCGCTGGAGCGACTGGCCCAGCCCCTGCGCAAGAGCGGCTACGGCGCCTATCTGCTGCAGCTGTTGGAGGATGGACCGGCACAGGGCGGTCGCGGCCCCCTGGATGCCGGCCTGGGGACTGCGGCAGCTGCGACATCCAGGGCGGTCGCGGCCGTCGATGCCAGGAGGGTGAACTGAGATGCAGGTCGAACGGTTCGCCATCGAGGGCCCGCTGCTGCTCACGCCCCGGGTGTTCGCCGATGAGCGCGGCTTCTTCCAGGAGAGCTGGAACCAGCGCAGCTTCGCCGAGGCGCTGGGGCTGCCGCCCGGACAGGCACCGGAGTTCCACCAGGACAACCACTCCCGCTCCAGCCGGGGCGTGCTGCGCGGCCTGCACTACCAGCTGCTGCCGGAGCCCCAGGCCAAGCTGGTGCGCTGCGTCAGCGGTTCCATCTTCGATGTGGCGGTGGATCTGCGGCGCTCCTCGCCGAGCTTCGGCCGCTGGGTCGGGGTGGTGCTCAGCGCCGAGAACCATCAGCAGCTGTGGGTGCCGGTGGGCTTCGCCCACGGCTTCCTGACGCTCTCAGACAGCGCCGATGTGCTCTACAAGGCCAGTGGCTTCTGGAGCCGCGACTGCGAGCGCTCGCTGCGCTGGGACGACCCTGACCTGGCGATCGACTGGCCGCTGCACGAGCTCGGCGGCCAGGTTCCGCTGCTGGCCCCCAAGGATGCGGCCGCGCCTGCTCTGGGTGCCGCCGTGGTGGCAGGGGACTGCTTCCCATGACCGCCGCTGCCGTGCGGGTGCTGCTGACGGGCCGCGATGGCCAGCTGGGCCAGGCCCTGGTGGGTGCCGCTCCTGCCCACTGGCAGCTGATCGCCTGCGGCCGCGCCGAGCTCGATCTGACCGACCCGGAGGCCTGCCGTCAGGCGGTGCGTGAGCATCGGCCCGACTGGGTGCTCAATGCCGGCGCCTACACCGCTGTCGATCGCGCCGAGACCGAAGCGGAACTGGCCATGGCGGTGAATGCGGGGGCACCGGGAGCCTTCTCCGAAGCCCTGGCCGGACAGGGGGGCAGGCTGCTGCAGGTGAGCACCGATTTCGTCTTCTCCGGCGACCAGGGCCATCCCTACCGCCCGGAACAGCCGGTCAACCCGCTGGGGGTGTATGGCGCGAGCAAGGCCGAGGGCGAACGCCGTGTGGCCGCCGCGCTCGCGCCCGATCGGTTCAGCCTGCTGCGCACCAGCTGGGTATACGGCCCTGTCGGGCGCAACTTCTGCCTGACGATGCTGCGGCTGCACCGCGAACGGGCGGCAGCCGGTCAGGAGCTGGCGGTGGTGGCCGATCAGGTGGGCTGCCCGACCGCCACGGCCGGTCTGGCGGCGGCCTGCATCGCCGCGATCGAGCGCGGCGTCTCGGGGCCGCAGCACTGGAGTGATGCCGGCGCCGCCAGCTGGTACGACTTCGCCGTGGCCATCGGAGAGCTGGCCGTCGCAGCGGGACTGCTGCAGCAGGCCGCCTCCGTGCTCCCGATCCGCAGCGACGCCTATCCCACTCCGGCCCGCCGGCCCAGCTACTCCCTGCTGGACTGCACGGCCAGCCGCTCCGCCCTGGGTCTCCCCCCCCGCCACTGGCGTTCCGCGCTGGCCGAGGTGCTCTTGGGCCTGGCCGAGCGGTCGCGCTGATCCCCCCCTGTCCGCCGGCCCGACGCCGTCACCCCGCCCCGTTCCGCCCGATGACCTCCGCCTCCCTGTTCGACCTCCCCGAGCTGCTGGGGGATCGCCGCCGCGTGCTGGTGACCGGCGGAGCCGGCTTCATCGGCGGGGCGGTGGTGCGCCGGTTGCTGACAGACAGCGACGTCAGCGTGTTCAACCTCGACAAGCTCGGCTATGCCGGCGATCTGACCAGCATCGAGGCGGTGCTGCACGAGCTGGGCGCCGCCGCCGAGGGGCCGGATGGACCGCGCCACCGGCTGCTGCAGGTGGATCTGGCCGATGGGGCCGCCACCCGGGCCGCCGTGCGCGAGGCCGATCCCGATCTGATCCTGCATCTGGCGGCGGAGAGCCACGTCGACCGCTCGATCGAAGGGCCCGCCGCCTTCGTCAGCAGCAATGTGTTGGGCACCTTCCAGCTGCTGGAGGCCGCCCGCGACCACTGGCAGGGACTAGAGGGCGCCCGTCGCGATCGCTTCCGCCTGCATCACATCAGCACCGATGAGGTGTTCGGCTCGCTGGGGCCCACGGGCCGCTTCAGCGAGACCTCCCCCTACGACCCGCGCAGCCCCTACTCGGCCAGCAAGGCCGGCAGCGACCATCTGGTCAGCGCCTGGCACCACACCTACGGCCTGCCGGTGGTGCTGACCAACTGCAGCAACAACTACGGCCCCTGGCAGTTCCCCGAGAAGCTGATCCCGGTGGTGATCCTCAAGGCCCTCGCCGGTGAGCCGATTCCTCTGTACGGCGATGGCGCCAACGTGCGCGACTGGCTGTACGTGGAGGATCACGTCGACGCGCTGCTGCTGGCGGCCTGCCGCGGCACACTGGGACGCAGCTACTGCGTCGGCGGCCACGGCGAGCGGCCCAACCGTGAGCTGGTCGAGCGCCTCTGCCTCCTGCTCGACCGCCTGCATCCCGCTGGGGCTCCCCACGCGGGCCTGATCACTCGCGTCACTGATCGCCTCGGCCATGACCGCCGCTACGCCATCGATCCGACCCGGATCGAGACGGAACTGGGCTGGCGGCCTCGCCACGATCTCGAGGGCGGCCTGGAGGCCACCGTGCGCTGGTACCTGGAGCACCGTCCCTGGTGCGAGCGGATGCAGGAGCGCCTGCAGCAGAGCCGCCAGGCCTAGT
>CAYNGR010000085.1:0-12723 GCA_964396755.1 uncultured Cyanobium sp.
ACAGGTCGCGGTAGTTGGGGCTTTCGGCATCGAGGTTGAACACCGTGGCCTGGCCTTCGAAGCGGAAGATCGAGCCGTAGACGTTGGGCTTGCCCAGCAGCACGCAGGCGTCGTTGACCAGGTAGCGGGTCGGGAAGTTGTCGGTGCCGTCGCAGACGAGGTCGTACGGCTCGATGATCTGCAGAGCGTTCTCGCTGCTGAGCGCCGTCTCGTAGAGATCCACCTGGCAGTGGGGGTTGATCTCGAGGATGCGCGCCTTGGCGGATTCGATCTTGGGCTTGCCCACCCAGCTGGTGCCGTGGATGACCTGGCGCTGCAGGTTGCTGTGATCCACCACGTCGAAATCGACGATGCCGATGCGGCCCACCCCCGCCGCCGCCAGGTAAAGCAGCAGCGGTGAACCGAGGCCGCCGGTGCCCACGCACAGCACCGAGGCCGCCTTGAGCCGCTTCTGCCCCTCCATGCCCACCTCGGGCAGGATCAGGTGGCGGGAGAAACGGGCCACCTCATCGGGGCTGAGCTGAACACCGCTGGTGTCGGGAGGAAGCATGGGGGAACCGGTGGGGGACGGCGGATCCGCGCGGATCGGCTGAGAGGGAGCTGGCCAGCGGCTGCCGGCATCAGCAGGGGGTCAATCCACCATTCTCCATCGCAGCGGCCGTGGACTGGGGCGACCGTCCGGGCTGAGCTCCAGCCACCAGCAGGCCGGGATCCATTGCTCGAGCGGCGACAGGATCAGCTGCAGGGTGGGAGCCACGCTCAGCTCCAGGTCGGTGGCCGAGGGGCGGGCGGCACTGGCGGGATGGCTGTGGGCGGCCCCCAGCACCTGCAGTCCCTGGTCGCGGCCCCAGCGCTGGGCCAGCAACTGTTCACGCGGATCCAGAAGGAAGCGGCGGGTCCGCTCGCTTTCGGGCTCCCAGACATTGAGGCAGGGCCAGATCAGCCGGATCTCCAGGGCCGCTGCGGCGATGCCGCCAGCACTCGACGGGCTTGCAGCGCCGAGCAGCAGGGCACAGCCCTCCCGGGGACTCGCGGCCATCAGCACCCGACGCAGAACGGTCAGCTCCCGCCGACGGACGTGGATCTCCTCTGGCGTCGGATCGAACACATCGGTACGTTAGGCCGGTTCATCCGATCCGCCCTGCCAGGCCTGACTGACACCATGACCGAGCTCGAGACCAAGACCGAGTTCACGCCCGGCAGCGGATCCGCAGAAGCGGAGTTCGACATCTCCGCCCGCCTGTCCGAGATCGTCGCCAAGATCAACACGTCGCTCGATGCGATCGACTGGAGCCAGGTCGGCAAGTTCGCCAAGGCCTCCGGAATCATCCTGGCGGTGATCGTGGCCCAGATCCTGATCAAGGGCGTGCTCGACACCATCAACCTGCTGCCGGTCGTCCCCGGCCTGCTGGAGCTGCTCGGCCTGGTGATCGTCGGCCGCTGGAGCTGGCAGAACCTCAGCACCAGCGAGAAGCGCAGCGCCGTGATGACCCGTCTTCAGACGCTGCGACAGGAATACCTGGGCTGAAGCACCCCGCCCTGAGGATCTCTCCAGCCGCCCCGAGGGGCGGCTTTTCTGTTGCGGACCCAGGCTGTTCAGGTGCCTGGGGGATCGGCCAGCAGGGCCTCCAGGCTCGCCTGCGACTGGGCGATGTAGCTGCCGCCGAACAGATTGGCGTGGTTGAGCAGGTGATACAGGTTGTAGAGACGCACGCGGGCGTGGTGGCCCGGCGGCAGCGGCCACTCCTGCTCATAGCCCGCAAAGAACCCGGCCGGAAAGCCCCCGAACAGCTGCGCCATCGCCAGATCCACCTCGCGATCGGCCCGATGCACGGACGGATCGAACAGAGCGCCGCTGCCAGCAGCCGTGAGCGCGGCGTTGCCCGACCAGAGATCGCCGTGCACCAGCACCGGCGGCGGTCGATGCCCCGCCAGCCAGTCCTCCAGGCGATCCAGCAGCTCCTCGCCGCCGCGCAGCTGCACACCGCGACGCTCGAGCAGCCGCAGCTGGGGGGCCAGGCGCCGCTGCCGGAAGAAGGCGGCCCAGTCCGCCAGCCAGCCATTCGCCTGCGGCGTCGAGCCGATCACGTTGTCGCGGGGCCAGCCGAACTGGCCATCGATCCGGTCGCCCTCGGCGCAGGGGCGCTCGAGGCTGCTGCGATGCAGGCGGGCCAGGCCCTGGCCCAGACGCTGCCAGCCCTGGCTGGAGGCAGCGCCGCCGAGCTCCAGCCAGTCGAGCACCAGCACCGCCTGATCAGAGACCCGTCCCACAGCCCGCGGCGAGGGCAGCTGCAGACCGCTTTGCTCCGCCGCCAGCGTCAGAGCCGCCAGGCCATCGGCCTCGCTCTCCAGTCCAGCCAGGGCGGCCGCGGGCGAGGTCTTGGCGAACAGCAGCTCGCCACCGGCCAGCTCCAGCCGCCAGGCGCTATGGATCGAGCCCCCGGACACCGGCGTGCGGCGCCGCAGCGTCACGCCCAGCTGACGCTGCAGCCAGGGCTGCAGGGGGTCATCCGCCATCCGCCGCGGCCTCCGCAGACTGCACGACGCTGCCAGCATGACGCGCCAATGGCAGGGGGTCCCGTGCGCGTCCAGGTCGAGCTCCGGTCCCGGCCGGATCACCCCGGTGCGGCCGCGGCCACGGCTGCGGGAGCAAGGCGGCAGGGCTCCAGGCGCGCCTGCCAATGCGCAGGCAGGGGGCGTCAGGGAGGCGCGTTCCACCCCGGGCTGGCGCTGCGGCCGGAGAAGCCGATCCGCCGCCAGGACCACGGCCCCGACCTGTCGATGCGCCTGTCCCAGCGGAGGGGGGAGCCGGCCTCCAGCCAGGCGGGGGATGTGGGCGTCCGGTGCGACGGGGTCGCGTGGCGATCGGCATGACTCCCACCGGGCTGCAGGCCGCGGACGCTGAAGCGGCCGCACGGGATCCGCAGGATTGCTGCGACGTGGCGGTGGTGGGTGCGGGCATCGCCGGCCTGACGGCGGCGGCACTGCTGGCCCGCGCCGGACTGCGGGTGGAGCTGCTGGAGGCCCATCAGCAGAGCGGCGGCTGCGCCGGCACCTTCCGGCGCGGCGGCTGGATCTTCGATGTCGGCGCCACCCAGGTGGCCGGCCTCGAGCCCGGCGGCATCCATCAGCGCCTGTGCAGCCACCTGGGGGTGGAGCCGCCGGCGGCCAAGCCACTGGACCCCGGCTGCGTGGTGGACCTGGCCGATGGCCGCCCGCCCATCCGCATCCGGCGCGAGCGGCGGGCCTGGCAGCAGGAGCGCCTGCAGCAGTTTCCCGGCAGTGAACGCTTCTGGGGTGCCTGCGAAGCCATCCACACCGCCAGCTGGCGCTTCGCTGGACGCCAGCCGGTGCTGCCGCCGCGCTCGCTGTGGGACCTGGGACAACTGCTGCGGGCCCTCGATCCGGGTGTGCTGGCCAGCGGGCTGCTGACCACCGCCTCGATCGCCGATCTGCTGCGGCTGTGCGGCTGCGGCGACGACCCACGGCTGCGGCGCTTTCTCGATCTGCAGCTACGCCTCTATTCGCAGGAACCGGCCGATCGCACCGCCGCCCTCTACGGCGCCACCGTGCTGCAGACGGTGCAGGAACCGCTGGGGCTCTGGCATCTGCAGGGTTCGATGCAGAGCCTCTCGCAGGTGCTGGAACAGGCGCTGGCCAACGCCGGCGGCATGCTGCGGCTGAGGCAGCGGGTCACGGCCCTGGAGCGCCACGATGGAGGCTGGCGGCTGAGCTGCCTGGGGCCGGACCGCCGTGAGCGGCCACTGCTGGCCCGGGAGGTGGTGCTGACCCTGCCGCCCCAGACCCTGCCCTCTCTGCTGGGCCCGCAGCTGCCGGCCGGCTACCGCAGGAGGCTGGAGACCCTGTCCGAACCCAGCGGTGCGCTGGTGTTCTACGGGGCGGTGCGGCGCGAGCATCTGCCGGCCGACTGCCCGGGTCATCTGCAGCTCGACTGGCACGACCCCGGCCCCCTGTTCGTCTCGGTCAGCCGTGAGGGGGACGGTCGGGCTCCCCTGGGCCAGGCCACGGTGATCGCCAGCGTGTTCAGCCCGGCGCGCGCCTGGTTCGAAGGCGATGCCGACGGCTACCGGCAGCGCAAGGCCGAGGCGCGCCGCGGCATCGAAGCCGGCCTGCAGCGCCTGCTGGGGCTCGACCCGGAGCGCTGGCTGCACGGCGAGCTGGCCACCCCGCGCGGCTGGGCCCGCTGGACCGGCCGCCCCTGGGGCTATGTGGGCGGGCTGGGACAGCAGCCGCTGGGCTTCGGTCCGTTCGGGCTGGCCAGCCGCACGCCGCTGGCCGGCCTGTGGCTCTGCGGCGACAGCATCCATCCCGGCGAAGGCACCGCCGGGGTCAGCCTCTCGGCCCTGATGGCGGTGCGGCAGCTGCTGCAGGGGCGCGGCCTGCCGCTGCCGCTGGAACCAGGCGGCGCCTGAGCGGCCTGGGCCAGCCGACCGGCAGGCCTGCCGGGAGGACGCCGAGCAGCCGCCGCAGGGGGACCTGGGCACGCCCCCCTACGGCTGGACCCAGGGCACGGTCACGACTGAGGCGCCACACCCCCTGGGATGGGGGCGTGGCGGAGATGCCCTCGGCCTGCGGAGCCACCGACGCGGCTCTCGCCCCCTGGGGCAGCGACCTCATCGAACGCGGGAACGGTGCCATCGGGGGTGCCGCACAACACCCTTCGGGTTGGCCAGCAACGGCGACGCCCACTCTCCTCGCGTCACAGAAACTCCGGCCGCAGCCGCTGGCAGTCGGCCAGGTTGCGCTGCAGCTCCGGCCAGTCCTGCTCCTCCACCAGCTGCTCGAGCTGCTCGAGCACACGCCTGTAGTCGCGCAGCCCCTCCAGCAGGGCCTGACGGTTCCAGCGGGCCATCCACAGACCCAGCTCCGGGTTGCCGCCGCCCACCCGGGTGGTGTCGGCGAAGCCGCTGGAGGCCAGGGCGCGCACCAGCTGCGGCAGGCCGACTGCGGCCTGCGCCGAGGCCTGGTCGGCCGTCTGCAGCAGAGCGGCACTGACCAGCACGGGCAGATGGGAGATCAGGGCGACGGCGCGGTCGTGATCGGCGGCCTCACAGACGAGCCAACGGGCACCGAGTGCCTCGGCCAGCTGGCGCACCGCCTCGAGGGCCGCGGGCTCGGTGTCCTGCCCGGGGGTGGCCACCCAGGGCCGGCCGGAGAACAGCCCGGCCTGGCCAGCCTCGACACCGGCCCGGGCGGTGCCGGCCATCGGATGAGACGCCACGAAGCGGCCGGCCGACCCGTCCAGGCTCCGCCGCCAGGCCGCCAGCACGGGGCCCTTGACCGAACCGACGTCGGTGATCACCGCCTCTGGGGGCAGGGCCGCCAGCAGCGATGGCGGGGGGTCGAGCAACTGATCGAGCGGCAGGGCCAGCAGCACCAGACCGCAGCCCGCCAACACCGCCGGATCGGTGCTCACCGTGGTCGCCAGCCCCCGCTCACGGGCCCGGCTGGCGGTGGCCTCTCGGTGCACCAGGGCGCGCACCTCTGCGCCAAGGGCGATCAGATCCAGGCCGAGGCTGCCGCCGATCAGACCCATCCCCACGATCCCGACCGGCTGCCGCTGCCAGAGAGCTGTCATCGATGCCGCAGAGTCGGGGCTGAGAGCTTCCTACGATCCCGCGATGCTGGAAGCCAGGGCCCATCAGCAGCTCAAGTCGCTCCTGCGGGGCGAGGGGGCGGAGCGCTGGCCCCATCACCTGACGCTCAGCCGCCTGGTGGCCCGCAGCCTGCGCCGCAGCGACCACACCCTGGTGCGGCTGACGCCCGGCACCGATCGCAGCTGGTGGATCGGGCTGCTGGTGCCCCTGGCCCTGAGCGAGGCTCCCCTGGCGCTGGTGCTCAGCGATGCGCAGCGACAGAGGCTGCTGCAGCTGGAGTGCCCGCGGCTGTCCGCCGCCGGCCTGGAGCTGGCCTGCTGGCAGGGAGAGCGGGCACCCGCCGCGGCGCGGATCTGGCTGCTCAGCCATCGCGAACTGCTGCGGGCCTGGCAGCACGACCTGCTCGGCGACCGGCAGCTGGTGATCCCACAGGCCGAGCAGCTGGCGTCGCAGCTGCGCCAGGCGATGGGCGTGCGACTCGATCCCGGCGACTGGGACAGCCTGCGACAGGCCCTGCCGAGGGCCAGCAGCAGCCTGCTGGATCTGCACCGGCGCCTGAACGCGCGCATCCTGAGCCATCCGCGCCAGCCCGATCAGGCGGTGCCGATCGCGCCGGAGGAGGAGGCGCCGCTGCGGCAGCTGCTGCAGCTGCTCGAGCCCCTGCCGGAGCCATGGCAGCAGTGGCTGGCGAGCCCACCGGAACGCTGGACCAGCTGGGCCCAGGTGGACCCGGCCCTGCTGCAGTGGCAGCTGCATCGTCAGCCGCTCGATCCACTGGCGGAGCTCAGCGGCCTGCTGCGCGGCCGAGGCGCCGTGCTGGTGGGCGAGCTGGCCGGTGGGGGCGAGACGGAAGCCGCCGCCCTGCCCGCCGATCTGGGCTTCACCCCAAAGGTCAGCGTCGACCTGGGCGATCCGCCCCTGGCCGATCCGCTGCCGCTTTACGCCCCGCTGCGCCAGCCGCTCCCCAACAGTCCCCTGTTCAGCCAGCACCTGCTCGATCAGTGCCGCCGGCTGGTGCTGGGTCAGGCGCGACTGACCGTGGTGCTGCTCGACGACGCGCCGCTGCGGCGTCAGCTGGCCAGTGGACTGGCGGCCGAGTTCGGCAGCCGCGTCGACGAGGAATGCACCGCACCGGAGGAGAACGGGGTGATCTGCTGCCGCTGGAGCTGGTGGCTGGAGCACCAGGAGCGGCTGCCCCAGCCGGGGCAGATCGTGGTGGCGCTGCTGCCGATCGCCAGCCTCGAGGATCCACTCACGGCGGCACGGGTGGCGGCTCTGCGCCAGCAGGGCCGCGACTGGTTCCGGGAACTGCTGCTGCCGGAGGCGCTCAATCGCCTGCAGCGCTCCCTGGCGGGGCTGCGCCGCCACGGTGGCCGGCTGGCGGTGCTCGATGGGCGGCTGCGGGGGCGCAGCTGGGGGCGGCTGGTGCGCTCAGCCCTGGAGCCCTGGGTGGAGCTGCCCAGACTGTTGCCAGGCTGAGGCCAGGCAGTAGCCACTGCACGGCACAGGGTCTGATCGGCAGGAGGGTCAGCGGAACCATGGGCCGCGGCCAGCGGGACCCCAGCAGCGGCACAGGCGCGACCAACGCCAGCTGCCGGGCCAAGGACGGGACTCCGTAGCCTGGGCCGCGCAACCGAGACAGCATCGATGGGGGAAGCCAAGCGCCGTGCGGCTCAGGGACTGCCGCCGCGTCAGAAGAAGCCGGAGCGCAGCGTCGACACCTCCCCCCGCCTGATCTCCTGGCTGCCGTTGACCCGCAACGAGGCGGACCGGTTCGTGGCGATCACCACCAAAGGAGCCTGGGTCGGCATCGCCGCCCTGGTGCTGTTCTGGGTGACAGTGCGCTTCATCGGGCCGGCGGCCGGATGGTGGACCCTGGCCGACGGCTGAGGCCCCATCCCTATCCCTCCACGGAGCGGGGGCTTCCCAGCCAGACTGGGCTCACCGGCGGCCAGGCGCTGCAGGCAGGGCACAGGCCTGGCACGGAACCGGGGGCCACGACAGCCCAGACCTGCACCCACGGCGCACTGCCTGCTGTGGGCGAATCCCGACAAGCGCCACACGCGTCGCACGAATCGGAAGAAAACCTTAGGATTCCTGCAATCTTTGCAGGCGTCTCATGTTTCCCCGTCTGGCCGAGCAGTACCGGGCGCTGGCGCGGGATCTGGTGATGAGCCTTCAGGCCCTGGCCAAGGGTCTCAAGCAACGCGGCCATGTCGCCACCTGTTACGTCTGCGGCGACGAGGAGATCCACCAGGGGGCCTCGTTCGTCGCCGACCTGGGCGAACGCCACACCGTGCGTTTCCTGGTCTCCGACTGCGGCATCAGCTGGGTCGAATGTCGTGATGGCTGTGAACTCGTGCGCTTCGAGGGAGCCGAGGCCATCAATGAGCTGCAGCGCCTGGTGCTGATGCTTCAGGAACAGGACACCGACGAGCCGCAGGCTCCGGCGGTTGAACCCACGGCCGCAGACACAGGCAGCGCGGCGATCTCCCTGAGCGGTGCCCGCCGCCGCTCGGCACGGACGGCGCGTCCCAAGGTGGCCTGATCCCCAGGATCGGCAGAGCCAGCCCGGACCTCCCGCTGCTGCGAGGGCTGTATCTCCTCAGCCCTTGACGCTGGCTGTCCACGTTCCCTGTTGCCTGCCGACCGGGTGCCCTGCACCTGCCGGTCAATCAGCGAATGGGTCAATCGGCTCACCGGTTAAGCGGCTGATTCATGAGCCGGCCTGGCCTTCCTGGAACGGACGATGTTTCGGACCCGGCTGGTCGCGCCGCTGCACGCCGTTGCAACGGGCTGGGCTATGGGGTGGGATTCATCACGCTGAGCGTCCTTGCCGATCGCCCCCAACGGTTGGCGCCTGTGAGAGACCGTCCGATCGCAGCATCAGCCGAACCTGGACTGACCTGAACCGGCCCGTCTGTGCGGGTGCTGAGACCGAGGCGTGGGGCCTGTCTGCACTGCAGCCATGACGCCTTCCCCGCACCGCCGGCCGCTGAGAAGGGCGACGCCAACGTCACTGGTCGGGACGACCTGACCTGGAGCTCAATGAGCGCACCAGGGTGCGTGGAAGTCCTCTCCTCAGCCCTCCAGGCTGGGCCAGGAACGCAGCCAGGACACGCACCAGGCGGACTGCGGGGCCGAGCATCCGCAAGCGCCAGCCCCAGCGGCGTTTGCTTCGCCGCGACCGGCGAGCCGCTGATCGGCCAGGGGAAAACCGTCGCAGAAGTCCGCCGCGGGCTAAAGGAGACTCAGCCGACGCCTCAGCGCTGGAGGCAGCTCAACAGGCAGCTTCCCCATGACCCGACCCAGGCCACCCAGGCTGATGAGCCCTGAAGCGATCAAGGGAGTCACCTCAGGAGCACTTGGATGGTCTTAAGCCGATGGCCTCGAGCCGATGGCCTCAGCGTGCCTGCCTGGTGGATGGCCAGCGCCTAGGCAGACCCTCAACAGGCGCGGACCCGCCTGCCGAGCCGCTCCGTCGGGGTCGTCCAGGGGATGCAGTGTCTGCAGCAGCTGTCTCAGCCGCAGGAGCTGCATCCGGCGCCGCGGCCCTGCACCTGCAGGGACAGTAGGCACTGAAGGCAGCCAGGCCCGTCCCCTCGCTCTGAGCCGAGATCCGCGGTGGCGGACAGGCGGCCATCCCGGTCGGAACGCCCGCCTGTCGCCGCAGCCTCAGCCGGCGCTAGCCAGTTCCTCGAGTTCCGGCTTGGTCGCCTCGGCGGCGGAGCCGGAGGCGGTGGCCGCCACCCGAGCCGCAGCAGCCAGGGGCTTCATCGAGTTGGCCGTGACCTCGGAGCCCTCCATCAGCTTGCGGCGGGTGAGCTGCTCGATCGTCTCCGTCTCGGCAGGGTTCTGCTCCAGCCAGCCGATCGTGTTGTCGCGGCCCTGACCGATGTTGTCACCGTCGTAGCTGTACCAGGCGCCCTTGCGGGTGACGACGCCGGTCTCCTCGGCCAGATCGAGCAGGCAGCCAAGGGTGCTGATGCCGCGGCCGAACAGAATGTCGAACTCGGCGATGCGGAACGGCGGCGCCACCTTGTTCTTGGCCACCTTCACCTTGGCGCGGATGCCGTATTCCTCCGTGCCGCGCTTGAGGGTCTGGATGCGGCGGATGTCGAGGCGCACCGAGGCGTAGAACTTCAGGGCGTTACCACCGGTGGTGGTCTCGGGGTTTCCGTAGGTGACGCCGATCTTCTGACGCAGCTGGTTCAGGAAGATCACCGTGCAGCCCGACTTGCCGATGTTGCCGGTGATCTTGCGCATCGCCTGGCTCATCAGACGAGCCTGGCTGCCCACCGCCAGATCACCCATCTCACCCTCGATCTCGGCGCGGGGCGTCAGAGCCGCCACCGAGTCGACCACGACGATGTCGACCGCGCCGGAGCGCACCAGCTGATCGACAATCTCCAGGGCCATCTCACCGGTATCGGGCTGGGAGACCAGCAGGTTCTCGATGTCGACCCCGAGGGCGGCGGCATAGACCGGGTCGAGGGCATGCTCGGCGTCGACGAAGGCGGCCACCCCACCGCGCTTCTGCACCTCGGCGATGGCGTGCAGGGTGAGGGTGGTCTTACCGGAGCTCTCCGGCCCGTAGACCTCCACCACCCGGCCCTTGGGATACCCGCCACCGAGGGCGAGGTCGAGGGTGAGGGCGCCGGTGTTGATCGTTTCCACCCGCATGCGGGAGGCGTCGCCGAGACGGACGATCGAGCCCTTGCCGAAGTTGCGCTCGATCTGGTTGAGCACCAAGCCCAGGGCCTTGTCCCGCTCTGCAGCGGCCCGGGCATCAGCAGCGGCGGACGAGGAGGCACTCCGGGTGTCGGTGGCCTTGGAATCAGCGGGCATGGAGGAAATCAGCGAAGGGAACAGCCCAGCGAGGGGAACAGCCGCGCGACAGGGCCCGATGGCGGATCCGGCGGCGACGCGGCAGGGAGAGAAGCAAAGCTCCGCCCCTGGAGAATCAGTGCCACCAGAGAAGCGGCGCTGTCCCACCGGACAGGAAACCCGGCCCCGGCGGAAGCGCAGCAGGCATTTAGTACGGGCGTACTCTAACGGCTCAGGGCCAGTCCGCCAGAGGCGCCGCAAAGCGCTCGGCCGTCAGCCAGCCGATGCCGATCCGATCCAGCCCCTGCTCATCTCCAGGGGCCAGATAGCCCCAGGCCACCAACAGGCAGCGCACCGACTCCAGGCCAGGGGTGCCGCGCACCGACTCCAGCGTCGGCCGGCGATCCTCGATGAACCACAGCGGCCGCTCCAGCTCGCGCAGACGCAGCAGCACCTCCGGCTTGCTGCCCTGCTCGTGCCCGAACAGGCAATGAGGCCTCAGGCCGGCGGCCGCCAGAATCTCGGCGGCGAAGCTGCCGCCCTTGGTGGTCAGCACGCCCCAGTCGGCCCCCTCGTCGGCGAGGCGACCCAGCCGCTCGACCACCCCCGGATAGAAGCGATGCCGCTCGAGCCAGACCTGGGGCTGCTGCTGGAGGGCCTCGGCGCGGACCTCCTCCAGGGCCGCCTGCAGCTGCTCGGCAGACCAGCCATGCCGCCGCAGGGCCGGCTCCAGGGCGGCGCCGTAGTCAGGAGCCGCGATCAACGAGTCGTCCGGGGTGGAACCGCCGCTGGCGTGCTCGGCCGCCACCAGCACCATCTCCCAGCCCTTGTGAATCAGAGGGCGCAGGCGGGTGAAATCGCGGGGGGGAGCGACCGGCAGCCGCAGGGAGGGCTCCAGCCGCAGGGCGGCAGAGCGGGCAGCCCACCAGTACTCGGACATGCCGTCCACCAGGACGCCATCGAAATCGAAGAGCAGCAAGGGCCCCGGCGTGGACTCAGGGGGCATGGCTGAGACGACGTCAGATTAAAAAAACTGGGCCGCTAGGATTCGAACCTAGGAATGGCGGGACCAAAACCCGCTGCCTTACCGCTTGGCGACGGCCCAACGCAGGTCGTGTGTCCGTGGGACGTGCCCCGGAATCGACTGCCTAGCTAGTTACCCACAGCGGCCGGTCCTTCGTCAACAGTCCCGCGCTGACGACCCGGCCCTGACAGGCGTGCGCCCCCGGCTGCAGGGCCCGCTGCGCCACTGCGGAGCTCAGGCGGGGAACACGCGCAGGCGCTGCTGCGGGCCTCGACCGAACACGGCGCTGCGCAGGCGGTAGCGGGTGATCAGCTCCGCCTGCATCTGCAGCACCCGCTCGCTGCGCGGCAGCAGCTCCACCGGCTGCCCCAGCGGCAGCACCACCTGCTCGACGGCCAGTCGGCACTCCTCGAGGGCGGCATGGGCGTCATCGAGCCGCCGCAGCGGATCTGGATCTTCATGGGAGGGCTGCGGGCCGACGACGGCGCCGTCGCGGCGCTCCAGCAGCCGCTCCATCGCCCGCTGCAGCTGGTGCAGGCTGTCGGACTTGATCACCAGGATCGGCAGGCCCAGCAGCTGAGCCCGGCGGCGCAGGGTCGGCTCGCGCCCCAGCTCGCCCCGCAGGCTGAGCAGCGCCTCGGCCCGCTCCGGATCCGCCACCACCTCCACCGACAACCCACGGCCGCGGGCGGCCTTCTCCAGCAGCGGTCCCGGCAGCCCCACCCCGTACAGCCGCAGGGGGCCTGTGGCGCTGCCACTGCGGCCGGCGGTGGGCGGCAGCATCGGCGCCATCCCGACGGCCGACGGCCGCTCGGCGGCGTCCTGAGCCTGCGCTGGGGCCAGAGGGTCGGGCAGCGGTACCGGCGCCAGCGGCCTGGCTCCCCGCAGCCCGGAGCCGGCGATCGGCGTCACCGAGCGCTGCGCAGGCGTTGCGGGGGGACGCACCGGTGCCGCCTCCTGGCGGCGCTGCACCTGACCATCGGCGCCGAGCTCCCGGATCTCCGGCCGGGCGCTGTGACCGCGCAGCAGCAGATCCACCGTGCCGGCCACATCGCGATGCACCAGCCAGCGGTGACGGCTGTGCATCTCCACCGCCATTGGGAAGGTGGGCTCGGCCGCGCGCTCCAGCACGGTCTTCTGAGTGCGGCGGCGGCGCGCCTCCTCATCGCCCAGCGTCACCGACTGAATGCCGCCCACCAGGTCGCTGAGGGTGGGGTTGCGGATCAGGTTCTCGAGGGCGTTGCCGTGGGCGGT
>CAYNGR010000086.1:0-12694 GCA_964396755.1 uncultured Cyanobium sp.
GCCGTCCTCCGGCACCGAGAAGCGGATCGGCTGCGGCTCGCTCATGCGCCAGGCCTTATTCGGACAGCTCGGACCAAGGGCTTTGGCGGAGGGGGCAAGTCCTCTGGTGGCGCAGCTGAGGAGGTGAGAGCACCGGTGTGGCTGGGCAAGGAGTTTCAGCTGCAACGCCAGTCGGCCGGTGACACAGGAACAACCAAAGGCAGCTGGCAGCGCGGCCATTGGCGCGCCCTCTCACCCCTGGCGGCGCCGGTGGCTGCACCGATGGAATGGGTGGAGCCGGTGCTGCTGACCTGAGGCAGAGCGGTCATTCGCGCTGCCCCAGCATCTCAATACCGGCAGGTCTTCACTCTTCTTCGGCAGCGCCCAGGGGGATGAGCTTGATCTGCTTACGGCCCAGCTTGATCTCGAACTCATCGCCGGGCTCCAGGCCCAGCTGGGCGGTGTAGGCCTTGCCGACAAGCAGGTTGCCGTTGAACTGCACCTTGGTGGTGTAGCTGAGCTGCCGGCCTGGACGACCCTTGCCGCCACGGCCACCGCCGGCACCAAGGTTCATGCCCTTGGCCTCCAGCAGCGCCTCGTAGAAGGCCGTGAAGTTCAGGCGCTCCGTACCGTCCTTCTTGGTGGAGACGTAGCCACAGCTGCGGACCAGATCGGACTTGGAGACATCGCCCAGCTCCTTGACTTTGGCGAGCAGATCAGCACCGGTGAGCATGATGTGGGGTTGGGGTGATGGACAAACCCTAATTGCCAGGCTCGCCATCGTTGTCAACCGCAGGGGTATGGCTACCTCGCCGTGTCTAATCAGGTGAGACGGCGATCAGTTGAGAGATGGTGCCAGTGGGTTCAGGGAATGACGAGCTCCTGATAGCTCCCCGCCTCAATCCCCCTGATCGCGGCCACGATGCTGCCTGTGGCAAGGCGAATCCGTGGCCAGCTGGTGGTCGTGAGCACCAGGATGGTCAAGCTGCGTCCCTGGAGGTTCTGCTGGTACTCAGGTTTGTGTCGGTGGTGATCAGCAGTTCAAACCCGTTCAGTTCGGCCAGGCGGATCAGATCGCCAGTGGTCACAGAAGACCAACCCCGTTCGTAGGCCGTTGCCACATCGTGGTCTGTCAGGAAGCGCCGCAGTGGAACGGGAGTCCCCTGGTCGAACAGGATGCGCATTCAGGCCACGGCCGCCGCCGTGCTTCGGGCGACGTGCTCCAAGACCGACCGCGCCTGCTGTTCCGTGACGCCTGGGAACAGCTCGACGAATTCCGCCAGGGAGACGCCGTCCTCGAGGTTCTCGAACAGAGCCGCCACGGGGATCCGGGTGCCGGTGAACACCCAGGCCCCGCTGACCCGCTGGGGATCGCGCTCCACGGCAGCGCAACCTTCCCAACGGAGATCGGGTTGTGCCGACATGAGCAGCTCTGGAGCCAGGGCCCTCTCAGCGTAAGCAGTCCGCCAGCGGTCGCATCGGTTGACCCGCCAAGGCAATTCGGTGCTCCGAACCCCAGTGGTGAGGGCCGAATCGATCGGTTCGGCTCGCCCCTCCCAGGCCCAGGTTCCCCGCCGCGACAGTGAACGCACCGGGGGCGAACGCGGACTGATCTGAACAGCCCGCCACCGCAACCAACGCCCAGTCATCGACGAAATTCGAGCCATGCTGACCCGCCGTCCTTCCTCTCCCTTCGATCTGTTCGATCGCCTCGAGCAGCAACTCAGCCAGCAGCTGCAGACCGCCGAGCGCGTGCCCGCCGCCGAGGTGCACGAAACCCCTGAGGCCTATGAGGTGGTGCTGGAGCTGCCCGGCGTCGACAAGGCCGCGATCACGGAGAAGGCCACCGAGCGCTCGCTGCTGATCAGCGCCGAGCGCCGCAGCCAGCGCCAGCTGGGCGGCCAGCCGTCTGAGGCTGATCACTCCGCCACAAGCAGTGACGCCCCCTCCTCTGCGGAGAAGGCTCGTGGGCCCCTGCTGAGCGAGTTTCGCTATGGCACCTGGAGCCGCAGCTTCCGCTTCCCGGTCGCCATCGAGCGCGAACAGCTGCAGGCCGTGTACCGGGATGGGCTGCTCACCGTCACCGCGCCCAAGGCCAACAAGGTGAGCACCGTGACCGTGAAGGTGGTGGGTTGATGACCTGAGGCCTTCCCTGGGCTGAGGCCTGCGCATGAGACCCCTGCCCCCGGCTCCGGCTGGGGGCTTTCTGTTAGGCGGTCCGGTACCGATAGAGGCGAGTCAGCGGCGCAGCGTCTCGCAGGCTTCACCATCGACGTTGCTGTCCAAATAGGTGTGGCCCTGGCGCAGCAGCTCCTGGGCGCGGGCATGGGAGCCGATCTCCTTGCAGCGGTAGCGGCGGCCGCCGGGAGTGGTGCCATCGAGATTCACCGATGCCGTGCGACCGCGCCGGAAATCCCAGGGGCGGGTGATGGCAGAAGGCTGCTTGGTGAGTAGACCAGAAAAGGATCTCTCCCTTGCTTTCCAGGGGCTCCCATCCCGGAGCCGCCAAAACAGAAGGCATCCATATTATTAACAACCGTTACACAGGGCTCTCCTTTGGGCCCACTTAAAAGCTGCAAACCAAGTCGTTATCAAGTGCCATGGCTAAGACTCCAATCATCGGGGCCGCACGGGAATTGTTGGACATGCCCGCTGGTCGCAGGCGCACTGCAGCAGCTGTCCGCACCCTGTTGAGCCTGGAGCCGCAGCAGCCAGCCACCACCGTCCCAGCAGCAGAAGCGATTGCGGCATTCCAGGAGCGGTCACAGATTCAGCCCACAGGAGAGGCAGATGACAGGACTGTGAGGCAAATCGTCGCCGAAGTAGCCCATCGGCATGTAGTGAGCAGCCGGATGCGAACTGCCAATGTCCAAGACATGTTGGCAAAGGCAGGATTTCAGCCACATGAGGAAGACCGCCATTCGCGTGTTGCGGGCGACTCCACCATTGACAACGTGAAGCGCTTTCAGGAGGCCCAGGGACTGACCGTCGATGGACTGGTCGGCGACAAAACCATGAGCGCGTTGCGTGAGGCTGCACTTACGGCCACTCTCTCTACCAAGCGTCAGACCTACCTGCTGCAACGCAAGATTCGGCGTGCTGCCGAGGTGCGCGGTTTGGATGTCTCCATCGACACCGTTGAGACCAAGTCTCGTGTTGCCGGACCCTCCACCCAGGCTGCCGTGCGTGCCCTGCAGACCTCACTGGGTTTACCAGTCACCGGAACGGTTGATGCCGCGACTTTTGAGCGGATCAGTTCAGTCGCTGCCAGCCGCCGTGCTCCCGCCTCCAGGATGGCGGCCCCGGACCCGACATCTCTGGCTACCGTGCCGCGTCAGCTCCGTCTGAACGCGATAAACAAGCATGTACCAACACTCCAACGGGCTCTGGCCTTCCTTGGTCACGCACCCGTTGAGTCCGAGTTCAAAGCGGCCCGATTCGGACCAAGCACGCGTAAGGCTGTCATTGCTTTCCAGCGAGCCAACAACCTTCCTGAGACCGGTGCCGCTGATGGCGCCACTCTGCGGCTGCTCAACCAGCAGATTCGTGTGGCCACCCCGGGTCCAGAACATTCAGTTCGCATCCGAGGCTGCGTCCGCGATCGGTCCTGGATTGGTCGAGACAGAGTGACCGTTGAGCTGTCCACTGATCCAGCGAGCGGTGATCCGGTGGTGCTCGCAACTCGTACCACGTTGGCTAACGGCTTTTACGACATGCCGTACTCGTTCCCCAAGGATCCCTCAAGTGGTAAACCGATTTCGCCCTTGGCGCTGAAGGTGCGATTCATCGACACTGAAGGGACAGCGATTGGCACTAAGAGGCTGATCAATCCATCGCCAGTCGCCTGGGTGAATTTCACCGAAGGTCCTTATCCCTACCGCGGTTTAAGCCTGCATGAAGATCAACTCGCTGCAGTGCGAGCAGCCGGGGTGGCTGACATTCAGGCACTGGAAGAGACGGCTGATCATCCCCAGATCTCCCGTGTCGCACAGGTGGCTGGGCTAACGCAGGATGAACTGATGCGACTCGTCCTGTCGTCCCGCGTCGCTTCTGAGCTTGGGGGCCAGCTCGACGCCGAAGTCTGTTTCGCATTTCTGGCTCAGAGCTTGCCGAGCAGCCTGCCCGACGACTTGCTCGCCCAGACCCATGAGTGGACGCTGATCGACCAGCTGACTGACCTGGTTGCCGCAAGCATTGCGGTATTGGAGCCAGATCTGGCCAAGTCGGCTCTGGAGGGGGCTCTAAACCAGAACCTCGTTCCAATCACCCTGGCTTCGCGCCTGGAGTCTGTGCTTTCCGATCTTGCCACTGCACGCCGCAGGTTCGCACTGGAGCGCCCCTTGCTGGTAGGGAATGGAACGCTTCGGAGGGCCTTGCAGCGCAGCCAGGTGCCCGCAGATAAGTTCGACTCCGTCGCTGATGTGTTCGCAACCACAGGCGGCATGGGGCCTAAGTTCTGGGTCCACCTTGAAGAGGCGCCCGACACCCATGGCGGCATTGATGCTATCGCATCACTGAAGCGCTGTGTCGAGATAGGCACTGTAGCCAAGAACTTTGACCCCATGGTCCAGGCCTTGACCCAGAAAACTGCGGCCGCCACGCCGCGCGAGTTGGCCAAACTGTCGCTTGAGGACTGGACCCAGCTGGTAACTGATGTCGGCTCAGTGCCAGCCTGCACTGACGGCGACAGCGAGGACGCTCGCCGCACCACATACGCGCGCACAATGGCCTCTCAAGCTGAGCGGCTATACCCGACAATCGCCGTAACGGCCGCAGTGAAGCGGACAGGAGCCGGAGGCCTAATCCGTATCGACGACATCGAGAAGATCGTTGATGAGAACCCCGATCTGGAGCTGCGGATATCCAACATCGATGTGTTTGCTGCCAAAAATGGCGTATCGCTTGATCCAGAGACACGCTCAGAGTTGAGGGTTCTTCAAAGGGTGCACCGTCTGGCCCCGACGAGTGACACCGCCACCGCGCTGCTGGCCAATGGCCTGCATAGCTCCGTGCAGATCATGGCGCTGGGGCGCGAGACGTTTGTAAGCAAGATGAAGGAGGCTGGAGTCAAGGAATCGCTGGCTTTGGCTATCCACGGATACGCAGAGTTTCAGTACGCACAGGTTCTGCAACGAATAGGCGAACTGCGCGCAGAGGTGCAGTCCACGATGCCGGCAGCACTAGCTCCGCAAGTGCTCACAGCTGAGGTGCGGCAAAGGCTGCTGTCAGATCTGCCCGATCTGGAGCTGCTGTTCGGATCTCTGGACGCGTGCGACTGTCCGCATTGCGCTTCTATCTATGGCCCTGCGGCATATCTGGCTGATGTGTTTCGTTTCCTAGACAGTCATAGCGCCAGTACCGGTGGGAGAACGGTGTTGGACGTACTCAGCAATCGCCGACCGGATCTGACCAAGGTGAAGCTCAACTGTCCAAACACAGAGACGCCGTTACCGTTTATCGATCTGACCAATGAGGTGCTGGAGAGAGTATTCCCAGGATCGCAGGGCAATGATGACCTTCAAACAACATTGCCCGCCGACGAATTGCGCGCTGCACCGGAGCATCAAGACGCCACCGTTTACGACCTGCTTCGAACCTCCGACATCCCGATCTCGTCGGCCTACGACCTGTGGGCTGATCAAATCCGCACGTTGCTGCAACACCTTGGCGTACCTCGCTGGCAGCTGATGAAGGTTCTTGGAACCGCACAACCGGACGACATCGCAGCGGAGTTCTTCGGTATCTCGGTGCATGAGGCTGGGTTGATCTCAACGCCCAAGGAGGCCGCCAGCGATCAGGACGGGTACTGGGGATTCGACTCCACCCGCGCATCCATCCCCGTTCTAGAGGTCATGGAGCGCACCAAGATTTCCTATCTGCAGCTGCAACTGCTCCTTCAGTGCTCCTGGATCACACCAAAGGGCGATCCGCAGGTGCATCTAACCCGGCCTGCTACCAGCGCAGACCTGAATCTGCAAACTCTCGATGCAGTGACTCCGAGGGTGCTCGATCGAATGCATCGCTTCCTACGGCTCTCCAGGCACACGCCTTGGGACCGATGGGAGTTGGACCTGCTGCTACGAGCAGACCGGATCACCGCAGGTGCCCTGAATGGCGATGCATTGGTGGCCCTGCACAGTGCCGGTCGTCTCGCGGATCGGCTCGGTGTGGGAGCTGAGCAGCTGGCCACCTGGTTCGGAGAGCTGCCCGTTGTCGGCAGACCCAGCCCTACCGATCCATCGTCTCTCACTGCAGCGGCACCGTCCAGATACGCGGTGCTTTTCCTTGCCCGATCCCTGTCCGGCGCGCCAGACCCAGCGTTCAACCCACAACCTGACGGCAGCGATCTTGCCAGCCATCCCGCTGCGCTGCTGGCTGCCCTGGCCATCAACGAGGCGGATCTCAGCGCACTTTTGCGGCGCACAGGCAGCACTAACGACCTATCGACTCTCTCGCAGTTAGTGGCGTGGGTTGAGTTCGCCAGGGCTGCTCGTCTCCCACTGGCCGAATTGCTGCTGATTGCGGAATTTCTGGAACCGGTTCTTGCCGATCCATTCGCATCTCCGGCAGACCTGCTGGACTTTCTCGACCTTGTCGATCTGCTGCGCAGCTGCGGAGTGCCGATCATTGAGCAGGACTTCCTACTCAATGCGCGAACGGACTCACCCCTCGCCTCCACCGACGAGGTGATTGCCACGGCTCTCGCGGCGATACGTGAAAGTTTGCGCACCAACCCCGCTGCCACTCCCGCGGGTGTGGTCGTCTCCGCGCTGGCCGTCACAACAAAGCTTGTCCCCGCGCAGGTCAAGCAGCTTCTGGCACTCAGTGATGACACGGGTCCTCTGTTGGATGCGTTCACGGAGCCAACTCTGCTCGAACGAGACCAGGATGGGTCGTTCACGCAGGTCGTTTTAGCTAGCGCATTCCCACGTCTATTTGAGGCGTACCGTCGGGTGATCAAGATGGCCCATGTTGTGGGAATCCTGAGCTTTTCCGACAAGGAACTGGCGTGGTTGTTAGCCCACCCAGACGTGATGGGGCTGCAACTCACCCAGCTTCCAGTTGATGCTCCCCCCCCCGCGGCGCTTGTGTCCGGCTGGGTTGGCTTGCTGCGCTGGGCAGCCGTTCGGAGGGACCTTTTGGACGTATCCCGTGCACTGGCCGCAGCCCCCGGCTCCGCTCCCGCTGTGCCGGGCAGCACGCCCGAGGACCTCGTGGGGGCAGCCGCGGACGGTCTGAGCATCGATGTCGTGCGCGGTCATGCCACCGCTCTTACTGGCATTGATGCTGTAACCCTCAAGACACTCGATGGCGATGACCCGACGACATATCAGGATCCGATTTTCCTGCGCCGGCTGGTCGAGGCTGCGGCCCAGATCAAGCGGCTTGGGGTGCAGGCTGCCACGGCCGCAGTGTGGGCCAGCCGCAGCGGCTCCGAGCGTGAAACAGCCAGTGCCGTGATGGCTGCGGCCAAAGCCAAGTACGAACGGGTGGCATGGCTTGCTGTGCTCACTCCTTTACAGGATGCATGGCGTGAGCGCAAACGCGACGCATTGGTGGCCTACCTGCTTGAGGACGCTGCTCGCACACAGCCTTTCAATGTCCAAGTCAACGGTCAGGCCTACCCCAACCCACGTCGCTGGACGTCTACTAACGATCTCCTTCGTTACTTCCTCATCGACGTAGAAACAAATTCTTGCGCGGTGACCTCACGCATCAAGCAGGCCATTGGCAGCACCCAGATGTTTGTGCAACGGGCTTTTCTGAACCTGGAGAAACCTCAGGTGATCATCACGTCTGAGGAGAAGGCAGATCTGTCTGCGCCAAACTCGTGGCGCCAGTGGAAGTGGATGAAAAGTTACCGGCTTTGGGAGGCCAATCGCAAGATCTTCCTCTACCCAGAAAACTGGATCGCTCCAGAGCTGCGCGACGACAAGACACCATTCTTTAAGGATCTTGAGCAAGAGGTGCTATCCGGCGATATCACTGCTGAGCGATGCGAGGCGGCCATGCGCGGATACCTAGCCAAACTGAATGAGGTGGCGAACCTCGAGGTCGTTGGTGTCCATCACGAAATCGACGACGACCACCCTTGGGATGATTTGAGACCATCGGTGAATGTGCTGCATGTTGTGGGCCGGACCCGGGACGAACCATTTCGCTACTTTTACCGGTCCTATGACATCAACGCTGCACTATGGTCGCCGTGGGAGGCGATCGAAGTCGACATCACAGGCGACCAGGTATTACCAGTGGTTTATAATCGCATGCTGCATCTGTTCTGGTTGCAGATCGAGTCGAAACCGCAGAAGACTCAGCGCCAGCCGGCGGCGGCCGCAAATAACAGTACCCAACAGAGCCCGGAAGCGGCGACGCAGCTGGAGCTGAAGCTGGCCTGGACCGTGCACCGGCCCGGTGGCTGGACCACCAAGCAGACCGCACCGAACGTTCTGGTCCACCCTTGGCCGCGCCCGCGCAACTCCTACAGCCTCAAGCCGAGATACCACCCGGCTGAGAATCAGATGTGGATTGATGTCTACATCAGCATGAGCCCAGACTTCAATGGTAGAAATTTCTGGGATCCTGTTGGTGGTGGCCGTCGGCCACTCACAAATCGCGCTTTTGACGCCACTGCTCGGCCGTGGCACTCCTCGTCATTTGTGTTCGACGGCCAGGTGATCTCACTACGTCTCAAACCACTTAATGGGCAGTACCAGTTGCTCGATGGGGCCAAGGAGAGCAACTCATTCGACTACGTACGCAAACTCAGTGACCCGCAGGGACGCACACTGCAAACGTTGAAAACAGGCCGCCAGGTGTCCGCACGCGTCTTGCAGCCTGCTGGGATGCGCCTGGAGTCAGGCCGGATGGTGAACAACACCTGGACCGGCAACAACGGCGCGTTGACTGTGCTGTCAAACGGAGCCACGGTCACGCTGCTCACCGGGGCCAGATCGCCGTTCGCTGCGGTGCACACCCTGCACCGCATCCAGCCCGACACCGCGAGTGATCGCAGTCCGTTCATCTACTCCAATGCGGCGCGCTCGTATTTCGTCACTTCGCAGTGGCTGAACGTGACAATCGACTCAACGACGACGGCACAGCGCCTGCAGTACACATTCCTGCCATTTTCACACCCGTATGCCGCGCTTTTTGTTCGCGAGTTGAACCGCAGCGGCGTGGACGGGCTGCTGAACCGCACCATGCAGCATTTCCCAAATGCCTATCCACCGGGAAATAGCTTCTCCTTGTCAAGCTATGGCCCTGTGGCGGGTGTTGCATCCGTAGATCCCACCGCAGCTAGCGACACACTGGATTTCACAAGATCCGGAGCGATGTCGATCTACAACTGGGAGGTTTTCTTCCACATCCCCTTCTTGATCGCCTGCAAACTGACCACTAACCAACGCTTTGAGGAAGCGCTAGACTGGTTTCACCGCATCTTCGAACCTTCTAATACCGATGGGGACAAGGCGCCGCAGCGGTATTGGATCACCAAGCCATTCTTCGAGGCGACTGACGAGGTATATCAAGAGCAACGGATTGAGACGATCCTCTCTGATGCCAACAACCAGGAAGTGAGCCAGCAGATTGCGCAGTGGCGCAATCACCCGTTCATGCCCGACGTGATCGCGCGCTTCCGGCCAGTGGCGTATCAGAAGGCTGTTGTCATGCGCTATATCGACGCCCTGATCGACTGGGGAGATCAGTTGTTCCGGCGCGAAACCATTGAGGCGATCAACGAAGCAACGCTGCTGTACGTGCTGGCGGATGAATTGCTCGGCCGCAGACCTGAGCGTGTGCCGATGATCCCTCGCAACGGGCAATCGTATGAAGAACTCTCGGCTGCTGCTGCACTGGATCCGTTTGGCAATGCGCAGGTGGAGGTGCAGCTCGAGAATCTGGCTGAGCGACCCACGCTGGTGGTGGCCTCAGACACCCAGGCGCTGCCGGTGGTGAACCTCTCTTATTTCTCAATCCCAGCGAACAATGACCTGCTGGGCTACTGGGACCGCGTGGCCGACAGGTTGTTCAAGATCCGCAACTGCAGGGACATCGCTGGCCGGGGCAGACAGTTGCCCTTGTTCGAGCCACCGATCGATCCTGCCCTGCTGGGGCGTGCTACGGCCGCAGGGGTTGACCTCGACAGCGTGTTGAACGACACCCCGGCTTCCGGTTCTCCTTATCGCTACGCCACGCTGTTTGCAGCGGCGATGGCGGCGGCCTCTGACGTACGTGCACTAGGGGAACGGATGCTGGCGGCCCTGCAGCGCCGTGATGAAGATGCCCTTGAACGGCTGCGAGCCAGCAATGAGACTGCGCTCGTGTCGTTGGTGCAGCGGGTGCGGGAGGCTCAGGTGCTTGAGGCTCAGCGGGCGCGAGAAGCGGTCGAGCAGAGCCTGGAAGCAGTTCAGGCACGCATCGATTACTACGCCTCTCGGGAGTACATGAATGACTGGGAGACGGCGGCGACAGTGGTGCATACCACCGCGGTCGTCTCGCAGGTCGTCGCAACCGTGCTCAACACGGTGGGCGGTGGGGCGAGCCTGGCACCAACCTTCACAGCTGGCGGCTCTGGCTTTGGAGGCTCTCCGGTGGTCACAGGTACGTATGGCGGCGAGAATGTAGCTGATTCCTCGATCAATTTTGCACGGCTCTTTGATGGTCTAGCTGGTATTTTGCACAGCACTGGCTCGCTTCTTGAGACGCAAGGGGGATATCAGCGCCGCTTTGAAGATCATCAGTTCCAGGCTGAACAGGCCAGAAAGGAGCTGGAACAGGTCGGCAAACAGGTGGTTGCCGCACAGGTGCGCGAGGCAGTGGCGCAGCACGAGCTCGATGCACACTTGCGCAGTGTGGAGAACGCCAAGAGCGTTGAGGAAATTTTGCGCTCCAAGTACACGGGGCAACAGTTGTATGAGTGGACCGTGGCGCAACTGTCAACGGTTTATTTCCAGGCCTATCAACTGGCCTTCGATATGGCCAGGCGCGCTGAGCGCGCCTACCGGTTTGAGGTTATGGACACCACCACGGCGCCACTGGTGACCTTCGGTTATTGGGACAGCCTCAAACAAGGCTTGTTGGCAGGAGACCGTTTGATCAACGACCTGCGCCGACTGGAGACAACCGCGCTAGAGCGCCACCGCCGCCGACTCCAGGCCACCACCCACATCTCGCTCGCATCGTTGATGCCAGATAAGCTACTGGAGCTGAAATCGACGGGCACAACCTCGATTGAGGTGGCGGAATGGATGCTCGCCCGGGAGAATCCGGGCTGGATCAACCAGCGGATCGTCTCCGTGGCGGTGTCCGCACCATGCGTTACAGGCCCATACACCGGAATCCATGCTGGTCTGGTGCTCACCTCGGCCGTGGTGCGAAGAAGCGATGACACCAATGGAGGGTTTGGAGATGCATTCGCGGTGGGTGATGCACGTTTCGCTGCGGCGCCTCCGGTGGTCAGTGAGATCCGCACCAGCCACGGCATCGGCGACAAGGGCCGGGTCTCTGGAGCACGCCCTGACGATCGCTACGACGCCTTCGAGGGTGCCGGCGCGATCAGCCGTTGGACGATCACCCTCGATCCGCGTGACAACGCCTTTGACCTCAACACGCTGAGCGACTTCGTGTTGACGATTGAGTACGAGGGGGACCAGGGCTCGCCCGCTTTGACCGATCTGGCCCGCAGCGCCGTGACCGAAGCCCTTCCCAAGAGCGGGGCACTACTGCTGTGGCTGACCGGAATGTACGGGTCGCAATGGTCTCAGTTCCTGAATCCCACCGCGGGAGAGCAGGTCCTCAGTTTCGACCTTGGTGTCGAGTCACTGCAGTACCTCTACAAGCAACTGGCCCAGCAGAAGCGGTTGGTCGTGGTGGCTGCCGATCTTGTGCTGGAGTCTGACGAGCCCGCCGCCTTTGATCTGCGTGTGACCCCACCAGGGGGATCGATGGTGTCTGGGTCGACGAGCACGGGGGGCGCCTTTGGCGATCGCCATCACGCCCCTGCCAGCTGGGCTTCCGGAACCCAGAATCTGCTCGGACTGTGGATGCTGCAACTCAAACGCGCTGGTGACACGACATGGGACCAGCTGCCTGCTGATGCAGTGAAACAAGCGTGGCTGCTTCTCCGCTTCGAGGCCGTTGCCTGAGGATTGCATCATGTCCTCTCCCTCCAGCGGTCGTGGTGTGGAGTCTGCTCCGCTGTTTGCGAGGCGGCTGGCGCACCAGCTCATCCAGGTCTGTGAACCAGTCGCGATTCTGCTTTTCGGATCGTGGGCGAAAGGCACTGCCAATCTGCACAGTGACGTGGATCTGGTGGTGGTGCTCTCTCAGCGCCCTACCCCTGCCGTTCGAGCTGCTCTGTGCGATGCAGTGCTGACGGTACCGCTGAAGGTGGATCTGTTGATCTGGACAGCGGAGGACGTCATGGCCGCCCGTGCAGATCCGACCGGCTTCGCTGGCTCCATTCTGAGCGCCTACATACTTCTTCAAGGTGCCTTGACGCCTGATGAACACCTAGGCTAGACTTCGATTACTGAAAGGACTTAAGGATGCTGTATTAAAGTTTGCGAATTGTTCGGAAACGGAAATTGCGCCATCACAAGAAGCTTTCAGTTTCGAAAAGTTCCCCGGTGTTAATAGCTCTGGGGTCTTTTCTTTTTAGGGGGTCTATTGGATTTGGAGGCCTTCGCCTCTCCTGCTACATCCGCAGCAG
>CAYNGR010000087.1:0-12692 GCA_964396755.1 uncultured Cyanobium sp.
GGCCGCCGTCAGCAAGCCTGCTCCGTGATTCAACCTGACGGCGTTGCGGTCTAGTGCACCGAATCCGTGGACAAATTGGTGGCCGCCAACGAAGTCGGATCAAGTCCGCAGTCAGATTCAGAAACTCGATGAATGAATCCCGCTAAAATGCGAGAATTCAGCAATCGGCTGATGCTCGATGACACCTATAGATGTCGTTTCATGGCTCGGGCGAGACTTGAACTCGCGACCTTGGGGTTATGAATCCCACGCTCTAACCAGCTGAGCTACCGAGCCGTTCTTCAAGATCTTACCGGATCGGCTGTCTCCCCCTGGCCGCTCCCAGGGACTGCGATCAGGCCCTTGGAGGCAGGAACTGCATCGGGTTGACGGCAGAGCGTCCCGGGGGCCTCACCTCGAAGTGCAGATGCGGCCCCGTGCTGCGACCGGTGCTGCCCATCAGGCTGATGTTCTGCCCCTGGCGCACGAATTCGCCCGTCTGAACGAGGATGCGACTGTTGTGGGCGTACACCGTCACCGTGCCGTCGGGGTGCGTGATCTTGACCAGGAAGCCGTAGCCGCCGTCATCCCAGCCGGCAAAGCTCACTTGACCGTCCATGACGGCGCGGATGGGGGTTCCGACGCTGTTGGCCACGTCGATGCCCTTGTGCATGCGCCCCCAGCGCCAGCCGAAGCCGGAGGTGAACACCCCCTCAGCCGGCCAGATGAAGGCATTGGAACGCGGGGTCTGGAACCCCTCGCCCGGTTCGAACTGCGGTGTGTCGGGCCAGCTGGTGCCGCCGCTGCCGACCGGGTTGAGGCCCAGGACGGGGCGCATGGCGGGGACAGGGGCGGACTGGGCAAGACGCACCTGGGAACCGACCACGAGCCTGGCGGTCTCCAGACCGGGATTGAGCCGTAGCAGCTCGGCAATCGTCATGCCGTAGCGACGGGCGATCTCCGCAAGGTTGTCTCCCAGGCGGATCACGCCTGCACTGGTCAGCGGAACGCGCCGCACCTGCTGAGGCGGGATCGAACGGGCCGCATTCGAATCGATGCTGGCGATCTGAGAAAGGGCCGCGACGTCGCGGGCCGGCAGGGCCAGCCACTCGCCCTTGTCAAAGCGATGGTCCTCATCAACCTTGTTGAGACGCGCTAGGCGGGTCTCGTCAATGGACAGCTGGCCGGCGAGCTCCTCGATCGTGACCGACTCGGTCACCGGCACCCAGGTCAGTTCCTGGGGAAGCGGCGGCAGGGTGGCCAGCAGCTGTTGCTGAGAACTCGACGGGCTCCGGCTGTTGTCAGCGATGGCGGAGAGAAGAGGTGCGATCGCGGGAGTCGTCAGCAGCAGGGGCAGGATCCAGCGTGAAGGCTTCATGCAGAAAGTCACCCATACGGCAAAGCCCGGTGGAGAAGCCGACATCCCCGGACCGGCCAGACAGTAACGCCCTGAACCGCTGCCAGCAAGCGCGCTGGTGACATCGCGGCGGCCGTCCCCCCGCTTCAGGGCGGGGGGACGGATCGAGCAGAACCGGCCACTACGGTTGTGGTGCAGGGGATCTCAGCTGCCGAAGCGCCTCGAACAGGACGACGCCCACCGAAACGGAGAGATTGAGACTGCGCACGGATGGCTCCGCCTCAACGCCGGCGGGACGCATCGGAATCGTCAGACGCGCGTCCGCGGTGGCCAGCAGATCGTCGGGCAGCCCATCGGCTTCACGACCGAACAGCAGCCAATCGTCACGCTGGAAGCGGAACTCGCTGTAAACCGCCTCGGCCCTGGCGCTGAGGGCCAACATCCGGCCCCCCAGGCGGCGTCGCTCCCGAAGGAAGGCCTCCAGGCAGGCGTGGTGATGCAGATCGACCAGCGGCCAGTAGTCGAGCCCGGCGCGCCGCAGCTGGCGATCGCTGATCTCGAAGCCAAGCGGCTCGACGAGGTGAAGCTCACATCCCGTGGCGGCGCAGGTTCGCGCCACGTTGCCCGTGTTGGGCGGGATCTGGGGATGAACCAGCACGACTCTGGGCATCAGGATTCCGGCGGCACCGGCAGCGACAGCTGGAACAGATCCAGGGCCCGGCCGGCGATCACCAGCCAGGCAGCCGAGGCATCGGCCATCAGCTGCTGTTCCAGATCCGCCAGGCGCTGGCGAAAGCGGCCGCCCTGGGCCGTGCTGGGGACCACCCCCCAGCCGACCTGCTCACACACCAGCAGCAGCGGACAGCTGCAGCCGCGCAGGGCGGCGCGCAGCTCGACGCAGCGATGGCTCCATGCCACCGCATCGAGATCCAACCAGGCGGCGACCCAGGTGCCGAGTGAATCGATCAGAGCGATCTGGCCGCTCTCCAGCCGCGTCAGCGCCGGGGCGAGCTCGCCGCCGACCTCAAGACAGTCCCACTGGGGCGGCCGGCGGCGGCGATGCTTCTCCAGGCGCCGCTGCCAGTCCGCATCGTCAGGCAACAGCGGACCTGTGGCCAGGTAGACCACCTGGCGGCCACTGACGCTGGCGAGATGTTCTGACCAGCGGCTCTTGCCACCGCCGGCCGGCCCACTGATCAGGGTCAGGCCGGCAGCTGCTGCCAGCGTGGCGACAACCGCCTGGCTGCCGGCGGTGCGGGAGTCAGCCACCGCCATTCATGTTGCGCAGAGTCGCCACCGAGGACGGCGAGACGCGGTTGAGATAGCGGAAGATCCAGTACTTGAAGATGGTTGCCAGCACCACCGGGAAGGTGGCGATGAACAGCATGATGAAGTTCTCGCGAGCCGGCAGTCCGAGGTGATGGGCGATGCCATCAAGAATCACCGTCCAGCCTTCCGGGCTGTGGAAACCAACGAAGATATCGGTGAACAGAATGATCGCGAAAGCCTTGGCACTGTCACTCAGGCCATAGATCATTTCGTCGATGAAGCCGCGTAGCACCTGAATGTCACGCTGACCCAGCACACAGACCAGCAGAAAGCCAATCAGGCCGAAGCCATCGGAGAGCACGTTCTTGACGGCATGGGAGCCCTCCTCCTGAGCCTCCTGCTCGAGATCATGGGCCTTCTGGTTGAGCTTCTGCTGCATCTGCTCGCGCGTCGGCAACGGCTCGTCATTCAGCAGCGCCTCGAACTCGATTTCCGCCTGATAGAGCCGCAGCTTCTGGACGGCCTTGTCTTCCAGCTGCGGGCGCGGATAGGCGACCAGCGGATGATCCGGCGCCAGCCGGTCCACCAGCGGCGAGACGATGTAGGTGCGGCTGAATTGCTGCAGCAGGATCGGCACCAGGATCAGCAGCAGCAGGATGCGCAGCGACACCAGGGTGGAATCGCGGCGTCGCCGGAATCCGGCCACCACACTGGCCTCGGCTGCGGGGTCGAGCTGACGGCGCACCTGATCGACCACCCCGAGCAGGCTGCGGGGCAGCACCTCGGGGGAGCGGCTGAGGGTGGGGAGCGCCTGCCGTCTGTCGTCGTAGCGGGCGGTCACGGCCTCCACCAGCTGAATCTGGCGGATCTCCTGACCGGAGAGCTCCTGGCGGTAGGGCCCCACCTGTTCAAGCGTCTGGCGGCAGACCTGCAGGGCGGCACGAAAGCGCCGCAGGATCTGGGCCTGCATGCCGCGCGGCAGTCGCAGTTCCAGCTCAGGCCGCACCGGCCGGTCGTTGTAGTGCTCGAGTTCGATGCTCTGGATCAGCAGAGCCGCTTCGTAGCCCCGCTCGAGATCGTTGCTCAGATCCAGTGACTGGGCCCGTCCGAAGGTGCCCATCCAGTCGGTCAGTCCCATGGTTTGGCGTGGTGCGGAGCGGAACGGCAGGGCGATCAGCGGGAGAAGACCCACCAGGTCACCATCGGCACCACCGAGCCGACCACCAGGAGCACCACCACCCAGGTGAGGCCGTTGCCTTCACGGGTCTGCTCAGCGGTGGGGATGTTGCTCACCGGCACGACCACCTCGGCTTCGGCGGGTTCTCCGGGATCCTCTCCACCCTGCAGCACTGTGCGCAGCCGGGTCAGGGCATCGAGACTGGCCTGCCGGTAGCGGTCCCCCTCGCGCAGCGGCTGGGCCATGGTCGTCCGGGCCGTGCTGTCGAGCAGGGCCTGTGGCAGTTGCCGCTGCAGAGCCGGGGAGGCGACGATCGCCGTGGCCTTGTTTTGGGTGTCGATCAACAGCAGCAGCGCATCTCCCTGTCCGCTGGTGTCAGCCGATGTCGACCAGCGGTCGAGCAGCTGGGATCCCAGCTGGGAAAGATCAAGGCCGTAGTCGAGGTGGTTGAGGGTGATCAGCCGCGCATCGACGCGATCACCGTCGAGATCCTGCAGCTGGCGATCCAGCTCGGCGCGGGTGGCGCGGCTGAGCACGTCGGCCGTGTCCAGCACGCGGGTTGCAGGCGGAGCGACCGGCAGATCGTTCAGCGACACGGCCAGAGCCGGGGCGAGCGGCAGCAACAGACAGAGCAACGCCAGAAGCGAACCTGCCAGGACGGGCAGAGCTCGCATCGGGCGGGGGGCCTGCGGCGGGAGGCTGGTGCTGCAGTGCGGCGGGGAGAAGGACTTCACGGCGCCTGGACGGTGTGGGGCCAGTCTGCCTTCAGCCGGCCAGGCTGTCGCGGTTGAGCACACGGATCACATCAAGGATCTGGGCACAGCGTTCGGCGGGGATGGACATCTGCGTGGCCATGCTCTCGAGCATGGTCAACTCCTCGGGCTGCACCAGCCGATCGCAGTGCACCAGCTGGGCTGCCAGCGCCAGCCCTGTCTCCTGCTGCTCCGCGGTCAGGGCCGGCAGGGCGCGGGTCAGCAGCCCCTGCCAGCCATCGCGGCGCAACAGATCGAGGAGGTCGTCGAACATGGCCCCCATCGACGCCTCGCTGAGGTTGCGATACGGGGTGCGCGCCTCCAGTTGTTGCCGTAGGGCGTGGGCCTCGTCCCGCTCCAGGCTGCCGTCACAGGACACGGCGACAAGGGCAAGGGCCGCAAAGGCCTCGGCTGGGGTCATGGAGTGCATGGATCGCTGCTCCATTCGAGCAGAGGGCGACCGTTCCGGCATCCTGAGGCGGATCCGCGTCCCACCCCATGGCCATGCCGGCTGCCGCCCGCATTCCCCTGGTCGCCGGGGCCATCGGCCTGTCGCTCAGCGTGCTCAACCAGTTCACCGCCGGCAGCGTCGATCCGGCGCTCGAGCGCGCCGATGTGCTCGCCAGCATCCTGGCGGTGGTGCTGATGCTGATCGGTCTGCTGTGGACCCGCATCAGCCCCGAGCCGGCCGAGCGGGCGGCGCTGGAAGGGGAGGAGAGACTGATGCTGGCCGATGAGCTCGATCCGCTGCTCGGCCGCGAACTGGCCTGGGGGAGTGCCCTGCTGCTGACGGCGACGCCAGCGGCCACCCTGCTGCTGGTCTGGCGCGGCAAGGTGCTGCTGCGCCGCGGCTTGCAGCCGTTGGACGCGGATGCCCCCTGCTTCATCGAGGGGCCGATCTGTCAGCGGGCCCGCCAGAGCGGACGGGCAATCTCTCTGGTCGATCTGCGGCTCTACCCGGGACGCGCGGAGTTCGAACCGCTGCTGAGCGGTCTGCCTTCGGTGGTGGTGCAGCCACTGGCAGAGGCCGGCGTTCTGGTGCTGGGGGGCTGGTCGCCACGCTGCTTCAGTCGCAGCGATCTCACCTGGCTGGAGGGCTGGACCAGGCGCCTCACAGGCGAATGGGCTCCGCAGCTGGACGCGGCCGCGTCAGCCGCGGTGGACCCGGCCGCCGCGGAACCTGGAAGCTGCTGACCACCCTGCCTCCCGGGCTGGTGAGCGTGATCTCGCCACCGGGTCCCAGTCGGCCGCTGAGGCGTTCGCCGCGGCTGAGCTGCTGCTGCTGGCTTCGGCGCAGCTCGATGCCACCCTCCGCCTCAACCGCCTGCGTGCCCCAGTTCCAGCGGCACTGACGCGCCTGCAGGGCGTCGCCCGACTGGAGCAGCTGACAGCCGGACGGGACGGTGACCCAACGGGTGTCCTCCTCGACCATGAAGCCCTGACCGCTGACCTGCAGATCACCGCGACGCCCCTGGAAGGGACTGTCACTGCTGGCCCGTCGCTCCCGCAGATCGAGACGGACATCACGGGCCTGAAGGTCCGTGGCCTCGACGCTGTCCTGGAAGCGGACCGGTGCGCGCAGCCAATAGTCCTGGCGGCTGGTGTTGCCATCCAGGCTGGAGGCGGTGAGGATCTGGCGAGGAGCTTTGTCGCTCCTGCCCGGAACGCGCCGTCGCGCCAGCACCGGTCCGCGGGTCTCCAGCGTGCCGTTCAGCGGGTACCAGTCGGCTTCGCGAACGCGCAGCACCACCTCAGGTCTGCCCCGATCGAGGTCACGCAACGGCTCGAAGCGGCGATTCCAGTGCTGCAGGCGGGGGTCCTCGCGCAGGCTGAGCTTGTTGTCCTCGAAGGAGAAGCTGGCGCGGCGGGCGACGAGTCGGTTGGAGGGATCGAGGGCCTCGGGGCGGCGATCGATCTCCATCAGCTTGCGCTCGGGAAACCAGCGGGCCCGTTCGGCACGGATCAGCATCGGCCGTTCGCCCAGCTGCTCGACGCGGATGCGACCCTCGAGCAGCACCACCTGGCCGTCGTTGATCACGGTGCCGCTCGTGGCGGAGAGCCGATACAGGGGCTTGCCGTCGCGGAAGATCGTGCCCCGCGGCGTTTCGGCCTGTGCGACGCGCCGGCGCACGTCGTAACGGGCTTCTGGGCTGATCAGCGACCAGGTCGGCCGCCCCAGCAGATCCTGCTGGCGCAGATCAAGCGAACGGAACACGAAGGGAGGCGAGGGTTCCGCCGGGCGGTCGGCGCGCTGGCTGTCGCAGCTCGTCAGCAGCAGCGCGATCGAGGCGGCGGCAGCGGTGCCGCGCACGGAGGCGGAGCGCATCACAGCGGCTCGTCCAGTTCCAGTCGCTGCATCACCGGCGAGGGCTGGGGCAGCGAGCGGCCGGGAGGCAGCATGCCCCAGCGCAGCTCCTCCAGCCAGGGGGAGGGGCCGGCGTGATCCAGCCTGCTGCAGGAACTGTCGGGGGGAACTTCGCCAAGCTGCTCCAGCAGGCGGGCGCAGAGATCGGGCAGGAGGGGCGCCAGCAGCAGTCCGATCAAGCGGCAGGTCTCGAGCACCGCGTAGAGGTCGGCAGCCACCACGTCGGCCTGCCCCTCCTGTTTCATGAGCTTCCAGGGAGCGCGGTCGTTGAGATAGCCGTTGGCCTCGATCGCCAGCTGCAGCACCGCTTCACAGGCACGGCGGAAGTCGATCTGCTCCATCGCCTGCCGGTAGCTGAGCAGGCCGCTCTGGCAGACCTGGGCCAGCGGGTGATCCGTGGCCGCGGCATCGCCGGCCGGCGGCACGGCCTCGCTGAACCACTTGCGTGCCATCGAGGCGGTGCGGTTGAGCAGATTGCCGATCGTGTTGGCCAGGTCGTTGTTAACCAGGTCCTGAAAGCGCTGCTGCTGAAAGTCGCCGTCCTCGCCGAACGGAATGTCGCGCAGCAGATACCAGCGCACCGCATCGCTGCCGCAACGCTCCAGCAGCAACTCCGGATCGAGCACATTGCCCAGGGACTTGCCCATCTTCTGACCCTCCCGGGTGAGGAAGCCATGGCCGAACACCCGCTCGGGCAGCTCCAGACCCGCCGACATCAGCATCGCCGGCCAGAACACGGCGTGAAAGCGAAGGATGTCCTTGCCGATCACATGCAGCTGGGCCGGCCAGCCGTGACGGTTGAGCTGATCGAGATCAGCCGGTTGCTCGGGATCGAGCAGAGCCGACAGGTAGCCGACCAGCGCGTCAAACCACACATAGAAGGTGTGCTCGTCATGGCCAGGCACCGGGATGCCCCAGGGGAGGCCGACCCGAGAAATCGAGAAGTCCTTGAGACCACCGGCTACGAAGTTCTCCACCTCTTTGCGCCGGCTGGCCGGAGCGATGAATCCGGGCCTGGAGACGAGCTCCTCGACCTGTTTCTGATAGCGGGAGAGGCGGAAGAACAGATTGACCTCATCGCGCCACTCCAGCGGCCGGCGATGGATCGGGCATTCCGGATCGTCGGCCTCATGCGGGTCATCCTTGAATTCCTCACAGGCGACGCAGTACCAGCCCTGCTGACGGCCCTCGATGACGTCGCCGCTGGCCTCCACGCGCGCAAAGAACTGCTGCACGACGCGGCGATGATGCGCGTCGGTGGTGCGCACGAAGCGGTCATGGCTGATGCCCCAGCGCTGCCACAGGTCGCGATACCGCGCTGAGATCTGGTCGCAGTGAGCCTGGGGCGTGAGCCCGGCCGCCTCGGCGGTGCGCTGGATCTTGAGCCCGTGCTCGTCGCAGCCGGTGACCAGGATCACCGTGTCGCCGCTCAGTCGCCGGAATCGGGCAACGGCATCACAGGCCAGCGTGGTGTAGGTGCTGCCGAGGTGGGGCCGATCGTTGACGTAATAGAGCGGGGTGGTGAGGGTGTAGGCCATCAACGCGGAATGGAGGGCGGGGATCGGGGGTGCTGCGCCGCCGCCAGCGCCATCGCCGCGTCCAGCCGTCAGGCCGGATCTTACCGGGGGCCCACGGCGCCGGACCCGGCAGGATCGGGGCAGCTGATCTCGGTCATGACAGCAGCGCAAGGCATCGGATCCGCTCCGCTCGGGCCGGAGACGACCCAGGGGGTGGACGTGCTCGTCTGGGGCGGCGGCAGCGGCGGCGTGGCGGCGGCGCTGCAGGCGGCCCGCAGCGGCGCCCGCACCCTGCTGCTGACCCCTGGCCCCTGGCTTGGCGGCATGGTCAGCGCCGCCGGAGTCTGCGCGCCCGACGGCAACGAGCTCAGCCCCTGGCAGAGCGGTCTGTGGGGGGCGCTGCTGCGCGCCCTGGCCCGGGAGGAGCCCAGCGGCCTGGATCACAACTGGGTCAGCTGCTTTGGCTATCGACCCGCCAGCGCCGAGCGCATCCTGCGCCGCTGGTTGGAGCAGGAGCCGCTGCTGCAGTGGTGGCCAGGCTGCCGCCTCGAGCAGGTGCACCTCAGCGGCGACCGGATCGAGGCGCTGACGCTGCTGGCCGGATCCGCTCAGGGCCGTCAGCGCGTGCCGGCACGGATCGTGATCGATGGCAGCGACCGCGGCGAGCTGATCGGCCTCAGCGGCGCCCCCTTCCGGCTCGGCTGGGAGGCGCAGGAGCTGTGGCAGGAGCCCAGCGCGCCGCCGGCCGGGCGGCTGGAGAACGAGGTGTTCTTCCGGCAGCAGCCGCTGCAGTCGCCCACCTGGGTGGTGCTGGCCCAGTGGAACCGGCAGCAGCCCCTGCCGCCGCAGCCGCCGGCCCTGGCGGCACCGTTCGCGGCCGCCACCGAGGCCTTCGGGCTGGAGCGCACCCTCAGCTACGGCCGTCTGCCCGGAGACGTGCTGATGCTCAACTGGCCGCTGCATGGCAACGACTGGCACGCGGGGCTGCAGCGCGCGTTCGGCGACGACCTCGAGCCCGGCGCCGGGGCCGCCGAGGCGGAACTGGCCGCCGACATGCAGGCGCACAGCCTCGCGTTCCTGCGTGAGCTGGAGAGGGCCAGCGGGGGCGCCATCAGCGCTGCCGCGGTCTTTCCTGACGCCAGCCAGGCGGCCCCCGCTGCGCTGGAGGGAGACCAGCCGCTGGCACTGATGCCCTACTGGCGTGAGGGCCGGCGTCTGGTGGGCCACAGCCTGGTGCTCGAGCAGCATCTGCTGCCGCAGTCGGCCGGCGCCTGCCGTGCGCCGCTGCCGCTGGATGGCAACGGAGCCTGCAGCGCCATCGCCGTCGGCAACTACGCCAATGACCATCACTACCCGGGCGGCGACTGGCCGCTGGCGCCCAAGAGCTGTCGCTGGGGCGGGCGCTGGAGCGGCACACCGTTCACGATTCCCTACGGAGCGCTGGTCAGCGAGGGTCTCAGCAACCTGCTGGCGGCCGACAAATGTCTGAGCGTCAGTCACATGGCCAATGGCGCCACGCGCCTGCAGCCCCTGGTGCTCAACATCGGCCAGGCCGCCGGGTTGGCCGCCGCTCTGTGCGTGCGGCTGGGTCTGGATCCGGCAGAACTGCCGCTGCGGCAGCTGCAGGACGCCCTGATCAGCGACCGGCAGGCTCCCGCCGGGCCGTTGCCGCTGTGGGACACCCCCTGGCACCATCCGGCGTGGGCAGAACGGCAGCGTCAGGCCCTCGACGATCCCTCCCGTCTCGATCGGCACGGCCAGCTCATCGGGGCCGATGCCGGGCGGCTGAGCCCCCACCAGGCGCCGCCGGAACCGGGAGAACGACTGTGGCAGGGGGAGCTGCGCCCCGACGGCGAAGGGGGCTACAGCCTGCAGGTGGAGGGTCGTCTCTGGCCCCTGATCACCCTGGAGCCGGCGTTGCATCACTGGCTGCAGCAGCAGGATCGGCCCGGGTGGGCGGCCTTGATCGGCTGTGCCAATCCCTGGGGTCCCTGGCTACGCGTCAGCCGTCTGGCCTGAGCCGATCTCGCCTGAGCCGACGGCTCAGGCGCTGGCCTGCAGCCGCAGCTGATCGCGCAGCGAATCGACCTGCACCACGCGCACCCGCAGGGGCGTCCCGGGTTCGCAGCTCTCGGGCGCGTTGGCGGGCAGCTCCAGGCAGAGATCGTCCAGGTGCACTAGCGCCAGCTGATCCTGGGGACGCAGCCAACGCAGGAAGCGGCCCGCCCAACTGGGCTGATGGTTCTGTTCGAACCACACCTGCTGCCAGTGGCGCTGGTCGTCACGACTGATGCGGATGCCCTCGCGCAGCGGCCCCTCGAGCTGCTCGAGCAGCGCCGCCATCGCGCCGGCTTCGAGCGGAGGATGGCCCTGCAGATGGGCCTCCAGCTGGCGCTGCACCAGCAGGTCGCCGTAGCGGCGGATCGGCGAGGTGGCCTGCACGTAGGCCTCCAGGCCGAGACTGAAGTGGGGTGCCGGGGTCACGCCCATGTGTCCGCGGCTGAGGCAGCGCTTCAGGGCGGCGTGGCGGACGGGCCCCGCTTCCAGCCGCGCCAGCTCATCGGGGGACGGCAGATCGGCCGGCGGCTGACTGCGGTAGGGCAGGGCTAGGCCGTGATCACGGCCGATGCCGGCCACCACGGAGCCCACCAGGATCATCGCCTCCGCGACCATGGATCGGGCCGCAGACGGCTCGAAGATCTGCAGTTCCGCCGTCTCCCCCTGGCCGTAGATGCGCCCCTCAGGCTGATCTAGGCAGAGGGCGCCACGGCGCAGCCGCCACTGGCGACGCAACAGCAGCAGCCGGTGCAGGATCGCCGGTGCCGGCTCCTCGGGAGGCGCCAGGTCGATCAGTTCGTCGGCGTCGGCGTAGCTGAGTCGGTAGGCGGGGCGGATCCAGCTGCGCACGAGGCGCTGGTTGAGTAGCTCGCCCTGGTCGTCGAGCTCGAGGCGCAGACTCCAGGCGGCGCTGCGCTCGCCCTGGCGCAGGCTGAACAGCCCGTTGGCCAGCAGCGGCGGGAACATTGGCAGAGTGCCGCGGGCCAGATACAGGCTGCTGGCCCGCCGGCGTGCCTCCAGATCCAGGGGGGAGTCCGGCTGGATCAGCCGACCCGGATCGGCGATGTGCACCCAGAGCGCATGGCCCCCATCGGCCAGCGCCTCGATGCCGAGCGCATCATCGATGTCGAGCGTGTCCTCATCGTCGATCGTGAAGCAGTGGAGCCCGCTCAGGTCCAGACGCTGCTCGTCGCCGGGCTGGGGATCGGCCGCAGCCATCGCCAGACGCTCCGCTTCTTGTTCCAGTTCGGCACTGAAGCCCAGTGCCCAGCTGGACTGATCGAGGGCGGGCAGGTGGTGGCGCTCCCACTGCCCCAGGTCCACCAGCAGGTGACGGATGGCGCCCGGCTCGCAGGGACAGTGAGCGCGCTGCAGCACCGGCAGCAGTTCGGCCGGCAACGGCAGCTGGCAGTCACCGCAGGCCCACTGGCGCAGCAGAGACAGATCGGCCTGCGCCGCTGGATCGAGCAGGGCCGCATCGAGCGGCTGGCGGGCGATCAGCGCCCCATGCCAGGCCCGCCGCCTCGCATCGCTGAGCTGCTGACGCCGGCGGTTGCGGCGCCGCTGGCGGATCTCCTCGAGCGGACGGGGCTCGGCATGCTGCTGGCGCCAGCGAAACCAGTCCTGGTCGCCCTGCAGCCACAGCCACAGGGCAGCCCGCAACAGGGGGCTGTCGCCATCGCCGAGCAGATCGGCGAGTTCAGCCAGCTGCAGTGAGGGGGTCTCACCGGAGCCGGCGGCTTCGCCCAGCAGCAGCCAGGCCGCTGAAAGCTCGCGTCGCGGCGGCAGCGCCGTGGTCAGATCCTGTCGTTGCAGCGACCACGGGGGCGAACCGGGGCCCTGACTGCCGGACCCCTGAGCGGGATCGGGCGCCGAGGCAATCAGTTCGAGCTCACGCTGGGGAGCGGTGCCGCGCCGGCCATCCCAGCCGATGCGCAGGGCGAACTTGCCGGAGCGCACGTCCTCCACCACGGCAAGAAGGGCCCCCCGAGAATCGAGGAGCCCGACCAGATCACCGGGATGGAGGCTGGAGCGCCTGGGCAGCGGACTGCGGGAGGGCGGCAAGTCAGCCTTCGGGGTTCACGAACGGCAGCAGAGCCACAATGCGGGCGCGCTTGACGGCATTGGTCAGGTCACGCTGCTGCTTGGCGGTGAGGCCAGTGAGACGACGGGGCAGGATCTTGCCGCGCTCGGTGATGAACTTCTTGAGCAGATCGAC
>CAYNGR010000088.1:0-12606 GCA_964396755.1 uncultured Cyanobium sp.
GCCTCCAGCGCCGCTGCCGCCAGAGTCGCCGCCGCCGGCCCCGCCAGCCTCGCGGCGTCATCTCCTGCTTCGGCACCCGCATCTGCCGCGTCACCCGGATCTGCCTCGGCTCCCGCCAGTCGTCCCCCTGCCCCGCGTCCTGTCCGTGGCGTCGCCGCGGTGCCGCCTCCGCCTCGTCCACCCCGCCCTGCCGCGCGACCTGTGCGTCCCGGGCTGCAGGACGCGCCTTCTTCGGGCTGGCTGCGGCGCCCCGATGAGCGTCTGCTGCTGATCGGCGCCCTCAGCGGCGTCTGCGTGGCCAGCCTGGTCGGCTCGCTGCTCTACTTCGCACACTGGAGCCGCCTGCAGCAGAACATCGCCCAGGAGCGCAACCTGCTGCTGATGGAGCGGCTGCGCAGCCTGGGGCCGGCCATCCCCAGCCCGGCGGCCGGGCCGCAGCCGGTGGCGCCCGTGCTCCCCTCCCCCGGCGCTGCGAGCACCACCGCCGCGACCGAGGGGCTGCCGCCGCCGCCTCCCCAGGAAGCCTGGATCGAGCAGCTGTCCTCGCTGCCCCCCACCGCTCCGCCCAGCTCACCGCGGGTGCTCACCGTGCCCGTCAACCCGCGCCTGGTGGCCCCGCCCGCCGCGCCCAGGGGAGCCGCATCAGCGGCCAACCGGGCGTCGCCGTCGCCGGCGGTCCCCAGCCGTCCGGCGGCTCCCATGCCCCAGCTGGTCGGCGTGGTTGCCGGAGCGGGGCGGGCCCCCTCGGCGATCTTCCTGGTCGGTGGCAGCTCGATGAGCGTCGCCAGCGGCGAACTGATCGGCTCGACCGGCTGGCGCCTGCGCAGCGCCGAGGGGGAGACGGCCCTGATCGAGCGTGGCGGTGAGCTGCGCCAGGTGTCGATCGCCAGCGGCAACGGCTTCTGAACCGGTCTTCCTAGGCTCGCCTCCCACCCGGCCAGCCGCCGTGCCGACGTCTCCCTCCCCTGCCGTTCCGGCGGCCCCTGTCCAGGGGGGTGCTGCCGAGTCGTCCCTGCTGCCCTCCCCCTGGCCCCTGTGGCAGGCCCCGTTCGCCGAGGTGCAGGACGCCACGGCCGGTCGCCAGCTCAGCGGCCCCTGGAAGCTGCTGCTGCTCGGGGATGGCAGCCCCACCCGTCATCTGCAGCTGCTGACCGGTCAGCCGGTGGAGGTGGAGCTGATCGCCATGGCCCCCGACCGCTGCGCTGACGGAGAGCCGCCGGCCCCGTCGGAAGTCGGCGAGCTGCAGCCGCCGCTGCTGCGCCGACAGGTGTGGCTCAACTGCGGCAGCCTCAGCCTCGGCTGGGCCGAGAGCTGGTGGAACCTTGAGGAGGCGGAGCGGCATCTGCGCGACCGTCGCCAGCCGATCTGGCGCAGCCTCACCAGCGGGCGGGCCGAGCTGTTCCGCGAGGTGGATGGCCTGGGCCAGGTGCGTGCGCCCTGGCTGTCGGAGCGTTTCGGTTGTGAGGGGCCCTTCTGGAGCCGTCACTACCGTTTCTTCCGCGATGGCCGCGAGCTCACCGTGATCCGCGAGGTGTTCTCTCCGCTGCTGGAGACGTGGCTGGGGCCGGCGATCGGGCGCCAGCCGCCCGTGTCGATGTCATGACATTTCATGAAGTCGGTAACGGCGTGTCGCGTTTTCGTCTTGACGGATTGACGGTTCCTGTGTCCCGATCAGCATGCGGGCACTGATCCGGCCCTCCATGACCCGTCCTGCCACCCGAGCCAAGGCCTCGCCGCCGCCCCGTCCGTCCCGTTCCGTCACCCCGCCGCCCAGGGCCCTGTCCGGGCCGGCCCGGTCCGCTGCCGTCCCCGAGCCCACCAGCGACTGGCTGAGCCTCACCGAACTGGGCCGCCTCTATGGCATCTCGGCCGTCCAGACCGGGCGGCTGCTGGTGCTCTCCGGCCTGCGCAGCCGCGAAGGCGAGCCCACCGCCCTCGCCCTGCGCGAGGGGATCGCCCTCTGCCCTCACCCCGGTGATCACCACCAGGCTCTGTGGAGCCGCCGCGGCTGCAGCGCTCCGCTGGAGCGTCAGGGGCTTGAGCTGCAGCAGCAGCGCAGCCTGGTGGGCCTGTGGGCTGATCTGCTCAGCGCTCTGCAGCAGGGCTCGCCTTCGATCTGCGTCTCCGCCGACGAAATGGCGGATGACATGCCGCAGGAGCTGGTGCGCCCCGTCAACCGCGAACTGCGGCAGCGGGGCTGCAGCTTCCAGGTGCGACGTTTCAGGACAGGCGCAGCGCCTCGGCCTGCTTGCTCGCCTGCTCCAGCAGCTGACGCAGCCGCTCCTCGTCCGTGTGACTGAGGCTGGTGCGCAGCAGGCGCGCGTGCGGGGCATGGGCCCGCAGACGCTCGATCACCCGATCGGGCGTCGCATCGCGCAGCAGCACGAACAGTGCAGCGGTGCCCTCCGGCAGGGTTTCGCCGACCTCGCGCATGAAGCCGTCGTTGATGCCCAGGTCGGAGAGGGAGCCTGAGGCGGCGCCGATGCCCGCGCCCACCGCCGCTCCCAGCAGCGGGTTGAGGAACAGCAGCCCCACCAGCGACCCCCAGAACCCCCCGCCCAGAGCCCCGGCGGCGGTCAGATTGAGCGCCTGGCGCAGGTGCACCTGACCGTCCTTGTCGCGCTCGACCACGACCGCGTCCTCGAGCGAGATCAGTTGTTCGCGCTGGACGTCCACCAGTTCGCGGCGCACCTGCTCGGCTTCGTCCACCGTGGGGAAGCCCACCACCACCAGATTGCTCATCGTCTTCCGCATGGGGATGGGATCAGGTTAGGGGCCGCGTGCTGCGGCGCCTGCGCCCGGCCTGGCCCCTCAGCGCCGGCGGCTGGAGCGGGGCAGGGGCCTGGCGGAGCCCGTCGAGCGCGCCGTGTCGCCGTCACCCCGTGTCTCGTCGCTTGGCTGCAGCTCGCTCTGCAGCGGATCCGGCCGTCGCAGGGGCGGCTCAGCGCGCTGCCAGCGGGGGACGTTGAACAGGCTGTCGTCCGGCCAGTCCTGCGGCTCCGTGTCCGCCTGCATCGGTTCAGACGCCGCGGGCACAGCGGCGCCCCGGCGCGAGATCGCCTCCAGGCGTCGTCGTCGCGGCTCGTTCCGCGTGGTGTCAGCGCCTGGGCTCCAGCTCCTCTCGGCTGCCGGCGGCGGCGCGGTCGGGCGGCGCGCGGCGGGATCCTGGCCGCGCCGGCCCGTCTCCTGCCAGGGCTCGGGCCAGTCATCACTGTCGTCCAGCAGCCAGTCGAGCCGGTCCTCCACCCAGCGGCCCAGGCCATCGAACCCACCGCGGCTGCCGGGACGCCCCTCCGGTCTGCGGCCGCCCGGGCGCCCGCCGGGCCGGCCGCCCGAGACCCCCTCCACCAGCTGGCGGCCCGTGCTCACCCAGCGGTCCAGGCGTTGCTCCAGCGGCTCGCTCTGCCGCGATGACCGGCGTTCGGAGGGCGGCAGTCCCGTGCGCGGATCCCGCCGCCGGCTGCCATCAAAGGAATCCATCGGCCAACCCTACCGAGCGCGTCCGCTTCTCAGTCGCCCTCAGCGGCGGCGGCTGGCCAGCCAGCGTTCGCGCCCCATCCCGAGCAGGGCGATCGTCAGTCCGGCCCATTCCAGGGTCCAGAGAAAGGTGGCCATGGCCGCCATCGGATGGGCGGACCCTACCGCCCGCTGCGGCCTGACTCGCCCCGGCAGGTCGTCATCAGCCCGCAGCGGGCTCGAATCGCAGCAGGCAGTCGGCGTGCCAGCGGCCGTCGTGCAGCCGTTCGCAGCAGGCCCGGCAGGCCAGGCCCTCGCGCCGCCGCCGGTAGGGGGAGCGCAGCCCGCAGCGGGGGCAATGGGCGATCCAGGCGGCAGGCTTGAGCGGCACCGGGAAGCGATGGCGCACGCTCACCTCGAACTCCTGCTGGCTGGCGTTGATCTGCGCCATGCGGGCCCGGAACTGGGGGCCATGCACCTCCTGCACGCGCAGCACCCGGTCCACCCAGGCGTGGATCATCTCGTGGCAGAGCGTGCTGAGCGTGGCCTGGCGGGGCAGCGGTTCCAGCAGCGGCCGCGACAGCACGATCTCGCACAGGGCGCTGCCGTCGGCACGCCGGCCGCGCCGGTACAGGCCCGCCGTGCGCGTCAGCCGCCCATCGCTCCAGCGCACCGCCACCAGCGGGCTGCCCTGCTGCAGCAGCGAACCCTCGAAATGCTCGCGGTTCAGCCGGTGGAACAGGGGCAGCAGCGGTTCCAGGGGCACCGGGTGAGGGGGCGTGGCCAGCGTCGACGCCGCATCATGGCGTCCCCGATCCGCGGCGTCGTCGGTCAGACTCTCGGATCGCAATGACGCAGGCGCACACCATGGATGCGGGACTGGTGCAGACCATCGGCACGAAGGCCCTGCTGGCCGGAGCCGGAGCGCTGCTCCTCTACTGGACGATCTCGGCGGTGAAGCTGGTGCTCAGCGCCCGCGGCATCAACCCGCTGCTCAAGCAGTTCTTCACCCAGGTGGCCTCGGGACAGGTGGACGGCGCCTATCTGCTGACCACCAAGAACTACCGCTCGCACGTCAATCGCCAGCAGTTCATCCGCTTCCTGGCGGGTCTGCAGCTCAACAAGTACCGCAACCTCAAGTCAGGTCGGCCGCGCCTGCAGGAGGACCAGATCATTCTCACCGTCAAGCTCAAATCCGACGGCAAGGAGGAGCTCCCCCTCGATTTCACCTTCGTCAAGGTGGAGGACGACTGGCGCGTCGACCGCATCCAACGGGTGGCGGCCGCCTGAGGCGTTGCCCAGGTTCGCCCCTCTCACCCCGGAGCCCCTCGCGGGGTTACGGCTGAGCCATCGGGGGGCCTCACCCCCTCCACCGACCGCAACGCTGAGCGCTGCCAGGGCGCTGCAGCCTCTGCCGGACATCGGACCACATCGCTGCAGGCCGCAGCCGCTTCTCCAGTGGTTCGGGGCTGCCTCGGGGCTGACCATCCCCTCTGGTGCGAACCCAGCTCAACTGCCCCGGCGCCACAGATCTGTTCGCCCGCCGCTGCCGCGGGCTGCACCCAGCGGCCCTCCTCCAGCGCTCAGCGGCCAGGCCTGCTCGCCTGAACTGCCGCAGCCGCGCGGCTCTGGTTGACTCCAGGCCGGTCCGCCATCGCTGCGGCCTGACAGGCGCCGCGCTTCCCTTCGCCGGGCAGCGTTCGCCACCGGCAGCGCTCATCTCCGGCGGCCCGCCGCCTGCCTGCCAGCTCCGCCCACCCCTGCGTCCCGGACCTGGCCTGGCAGCCCCGCCGCTGGGCGCCGTGCAGGCCACCGCCTCCCGTCCCCGTCCCGATCCTGTGTCCAGCCCTGCGTCCCCACAGCCGGCCGAGCGCCTTCCGGACGGCGTCCAGCGCCAGCGGGCCGATGAGCTGCGCTCCCTGCTCAACAGCGCCGCCCACGCCTATTACGTCCTCGATGCACCCGTGATGGAGGACGCGGTCTACGACCGTCTCTATCGCGAACTGCTGGAGCTGGAGACGGCCCATCCAGGGCTGCGCAGCCCTGATAGCCCCACCCAGCGGGTGGGGGGCGCCCCGGCCGAGGGCTTCGTCAGCGTGCGCCATCGCATCCCGCTGTTCAGCCTCGACAACGCCTTCAGCTTCGACGAACTGGAGGCCTGGTATGCCCGGCTGCTCAAGGTGCTCGACCGCAGCCCCGCCGCCGGCGAGCCGCTGCCCGCCCTGGCGATGGTGGGCGAGCTCAAGATCGACGGGAACGCCCTGGCGCTGAGCTACGAGAACGGCGTGCTGGTGCGGGCTGCCACCCGCGGCGATGGAGATCAGGGCGAGGAGATCACCGCCAACGTGCGCACGATCCAGAGCGTGCCGCTGCGGCTGCAGCTGGCCGATCCGCCCCCCTGGTTGGAGGTGCGCGGCGAGGCGCTGATCCCGGACCCGGTGTTCGAGGCGATCAACCGCGAGCGGGCCGAACGCGGCGAGGCCCTGTTCGCCAACCCCCGCAATGCCTGCGCCGGCACGCTGCGCCAGCTCGATTCGAGGGTGGTGGCGGCCAGGCGGCTGGATTTCTTCGCCTACACCCTGCACCTGCCGGACGACTGGTCCGGTCCGGCTGAGGCCTTGGCTGCTGAGGCTGCCCCGCGGCCGGCTGCATCGGCCGGCGATCCGCCCCGGCCCCACAGTCAGTGGCAGGCGCTGCAGTGGCTTCAGGCCGCCGGGTTCCGGGTCAATCCCAACGCCGCCCTGCTGCCGGATCTGGCCGCTGTCGAGGGCTTCTGCGCTGAGTGGGAGGAGCGGCGCCGCACGCTGGCCTATGCCACCGATGGCGTGGTGGTGAAGCTGGATGATCTGCGCCTCCAGGATGAGGCCGGCTTCACCCAGAAGGCGCCGCGCTGGGCCGTTGCGCTCAAGTACGCCGCTGAGGAAGCCCCCAGCCGGCTGCTGCGCCTCGACGCCCAGGTGGGCCGCACCGGAGCGGTGACGCCGGTGGCAATCTTCGAGCCGGTGCCGCTGGCCGGCACCACGGTGAGCCGCGCCACCCTGCACAACGCCGACCGCCTGGCCGAGCTGGACCTGCACAGCGGCGACACGATCGTGGTGCGCAAAGCCGGTGAGATCATCCCCGAGGTGGTGCGGGTGCTGAGCGAGCTGCGGCCGGCCGGTGCGCAGCCGCTGCAGCTGCCCGCAACCTGTCCGGAGTGCGGCTCGACGCTGGTGCGCGAGGACGGCGAGGCGGCGACCCGCTGCGTCAACAATGGCTGCCCGGCGATCCTGCGTGGCTCGCTGCGCCACTGGGTGAGCAAGGGAGCCCTCGATGTCGACGGGCTCGGCACCAAGTTGATCGAGCAGCTGGTGGACCGGGGCCTGGTGCGCTCCATCCCCGATCTGTATCGACTGGATGCCGCCCTGCTGGCCAGCCTGGAGCGGATGGGCGAGAAGTCGGCGGCCAATCTGCTGGCGGCTCTGCAGGCCTCGACGAATCAGCCCTGGCACCGCCAGCTCTATGGGCTGGGCATTCACCATGTCGGGGAAGTGACCGCCAAGGCCCTCGGCCAGGCCTTCCCCAGTGCCGCCGACCTGGCCGCCGCCGCCGCTGGCGAGCCGGAGCGGATCACGGCGATCCATGGCATCGGAAGCGAGATCGCCCAGTCGCTGCAGCAGTGGTTCGCCACACCTGCCAACGGTCAGCTGCTGGAGCAGCTGGCGGCGCTCGGCTTCTCGCTGGCGGCCGGGGAGGCGGAGCGCGCGGCCGGGGGCGGCGACGCCGCCGACAATCGCCTGGCCGGTCAGACCTTCGTGCTCACCGGCACCCTGCCGACCCTGAGCCGCAGCCAGGCCCAGGCCCGCATCGAGGCTGCCGGCGGCAAGGTCAGCGGTTCGGTCAGCAAGAAGACCACCTACGTGGTGGCCGGTGCGGAGGCAGGCAGCAAGTTGACCAAGGCCGAGAGCCTCGGAGTGCCGGTGCTCGATGAGCAGGCCTTGCTGGCGTTGCTGGCCTGAGCGGACCGGGGCGCGCCGCTGCCACGGCTGGGTTGTCGGCGGGCCGGGTCCGGCTGGCGACCGCCAGCGCCCGCCAGCCGCCGGCGAGGCGCGGCCGCCCGAGCTGCGTTGATGCATATCGCTGCCTCGCGCTGCAGCCTGAGGCATGCCAGCATCAGATCGAAGGCAGTCTCCATCGCCTCCTCCGGGTGCAGCGGCTCCGCGCCCGGGGATGCACGGCCAGCGGGCTTGGCTCCGCCATCTCGCCTTCGGTCGGGCTCATTCCCAGCTGTCGATCCGGCGTGTGCGCCCGCCGGGATCGCGCTGGTTGTTCAGCCATCCGCCTTCCAGGAGATCAGACATGAACCGTTCTTCCCTCGCCTCTCTGTTCTCCTCCTGGTGGCAGGAGCAGGCCAGATTCCGCAGCCTGTCCTCCCCGATGGAGCCGCTGACGGCCTCGGGCTCCCAGGACCAGCTCACCGCACCGCCTCAGCCGGCCCGCCAGGGCAGCCGCATGCTCTCCTCCTGGGGTGACACCCTGGCGCCGACGCTCGCTGCTGATGCTCAGGACGTCTCGGGGGCAGGCGCCTTTGCCACATGGATCAACGCCGGGCGCGCCGATGCCGGCAGGGGCACTCGCGCCGGCGACGGGCGGGCGTCGTGGAGCGGCGGGCGTGATGGCTCGCTCACGACCCTGGCGAGGGCAGGCTTCAGCGGCCTGTCCGATCCGCTGGCGAGCGGCCTCGCCCTGGCCGGCGGACCCCTGTGCAGCTGCGCCCTCTGCCAGGGCATGGCCGCCGGCGGCGAGCAGCGCCGGTTGATCGATCGCCTGCGCCGCCGCTCCCCCGGTCAGGAGGCCGATCCGGTGACGACGACCCTGCCGGGTCTGCGGCCTGCCCAGCCGCAGCCGGCCGGTGCCAGTGCGACTGCCGCCGCCGCCTCGATCGCCACGACGCTGACGATCGCCGATCAGGACGTCTTCAACCTGGAGACGAACCCCGGCGCCAGCAAGACGATCTATCTCGACTTTGACGGGGCCGATCTCATCAACACGGCCTGGTACGGCCGCACCACCTGGAACGGCATCGCCCCCGCCTTCACGCTCGACGCTGACACCAGCACCAACTTCAGTGCTGCCGAGCTGGCGATGATCAAGCAGATCTTCGCTCGGGTCGCCTGCGACTTTGCCCCCTTCAACGTCAACGTCACCACCAAGGCCCCGACGCTCGATCGCATCAACCGCTCCTCGAGCAGCGACAGCGTCTATGGCACGGTCTGCCTGTTCAGCAACATCAGCAGTCAGACGAACTATCCGAGTGCCGGTGGCGTCGCCTATGTCGGTGTGTTCAACAGCGTCAATGCTGAAAACCTCAAGCCGGCCCTGGTGTTTCCTGACAAGCTGGCCAACAGTGCCAAGTACATCTCGGAGGCCGCGTCGCATGAGATCGGCCACAACCTTGGCCTGAGCCATGACGGCACCAGCACCGTCGGCTACTACGAAGGTCAGGGCAATAGCCCGGGCTGGGCCCCGATCATGGGTGTGGGCTACTACAGGTCGCTCACCCAGTTCAGTCGCGGCACCTATCCAGGTGCCAACAACACCCAGAACGACTTCTCGCTGATCGCGGCTGAAGGTGTCAGTTACTGGCTCGATGCCGTCGGCAACGACCGCTCCAGTGCGACAGCCCTCACCCTCAGCGATGCCAACGGCGATGGGATCAGCGACAAGCTGCAGATCGGCGGTGCGATCGAGTTGACCGCCTCAGATGGACTGGCGACGCCGGATCAGGATGTCTATGGCTTCCTGGCGCCCTCGAATGGCAGTGTCACGATCAATGTGCGCAATGCCCTGTACTTCTTCGATCCCGCTCTGTCCCAGTACAGCTATGCCGCCGTGCCGTCCGGCTACGGCAATCTGCGCCTGGATGCCCGGCTGCTGGATGACAGCGGGGTGGTGCTGGCTGACTGGAGCAACAATGCCAGCCTGGACATCACCAACTTTTCGGTGTCCGGCCTGAACGGGGGGCGTAATTACTACCTCTCCGTGCTCGCCAATACCTCCTCGCCCGATCTGGAGGACACCTATGGCAGCCTCGGCGACTACATCGTCGATCTCGTGTATCAGGGGCAACCCGTGCCCTCCGGCACCCCTGTGGTGAGCGTCGCGGTGTCGACGCCGAGCGTGGATGAGGACTCCGGCACTCCCCTGTCGTTCACGTTCAGCCGCAGCGGCCCCATCGATGCGGAGCTGAGCATCAACATCAACGTCAGCGGCACGGCCAGCGCTGGCGGCGATTTCACCGGGGTGGCGGCTGGTGCCGGGTCCCTGCTGTTCGCCGCGGGGTCCGACACCGCCACGCTGCAGGTCACTCCCCTTGCCGACAGCAGCATCGAGGCGGACGAAACCGTGGTCGTCGCTGTGGTCAGTGGCAGTGGCTACACCTTCGGCAGTCCCAGCAGCGCCACCGGCACGATCCGCAACGATGATCTGCCGCCCACGTACAGCCTCTCCGCCGCCACATCGGTGGAGGAGGGCCAGACCCTGGCGATCGGCATCAGCACCACTGGTGTAGCCGATGGCACCCCCCTGAACTGGCGTCTCTCCGGTGCGGGTGTCAGCGCGGGCGATGTCTCGCCGGCTGCCCTGTCCGGCAGCGTCACGGTCACCGCTGCCGCGGCGTCTTTCTCGCTTGGTGTGGTGGCTGACAACGACATCGAGCCGACCGAATCCGCCCTGTTCGAGCTCCTCTCCGGGACCACCGTGGTGGCCAGCCAGACCATCTCCCTGGTTGACACCAATGTCCTCTGGGGCAGCGCCGCCAGCGACAGCATCACCGGTGCTGACAATCGTTTCGAGCGGCTCAGCGGCGCCCTGGCCAGCGGCACGACTGCGTCTGCCCTGGGGACCGGCCAGCTCGATGTGGTGACCGGCGGGCTTGGCGCTGATGAATTCCTGCTCAGCGAGACCCGTTCAGGCTCCCTGCGCGTGTTCTACAACGACACCAACAACCGCAGCACAGGTCTGAACGATCATCTGCGCATCACCGATTTCAATGCCTCCCAGGACACGCTGCGCGTCGCCGGTGGTCGTTATTTCAGTCGCAACAGCGGCAGCGACACCCAGATCTGGTGGGATCGCAACAGCAACGGCGCTCTCAACACCGTCAGCAACCAGAACTCCAGTGACGAGCTGATCGCTGTACTGGCGGGCGCCAATCTGGGATCCTTCACGATCAACAACGGCTCCACAGCCAACCCCGCCTGGATGGTCTACGGCTGAGCCAGTGCCGTCGTTGAGGGGCTGGCCGGCCTCGGGCCGGACCAGCCTGGAGGGGCCGGCCGGGGGCGTGTTGGTCGCCCCTGCCCGGCGGGCCTATAACCCGGGTTCGCCCTGGCCGCCTGCGGGATGAGCTCGCCCCCCTCGCCACCGGATCCGCCGGCTGCGGCAGCCCCTGCGCCGTCGTCGCCCGCATCCGCCTCTCGACCGTCCCGCCTTGCGGCGTTGCTGGCCGTGCTGTTGCTGGTTCTGGCCGGGGGGGGCTGGTGGCTGCACAACCAACGCCAGCAGCGCCAGCGGCAGGCGGCTCCTCCTGCCCTGCTGCCGCGCCGCATCGCCGCTCTGGGGCGGGTCGAGCCGCTCGATGGGGTGGTGAAGCTGTCGGTGCCGAGCAGCCTGGCCAATGACCCGGTCGCCCGCATCCTGGTCAAGGACGGTGAACAGGTGCGGCAGGGGCAGCCGCTGGCGATCCTCGCGAGCGCCGACTCCCTCGAGCAGGCCGTGCGCCAGTCGCAGGCCGCGATCGCCACCGCCGAGCGTCGCATCACCAGCCAGGACAGCGTCATCGAGAAGACGCGCGCCCAGCTGGCCCAGGCTGAGGTGGAGCTGCGCCGCTACAGCGGCCTGTATGCGAGCGGAGCCAGCAGCGCCGAGGAGCGCGACCGGCGCCAGACCCTCGCCAGCACCGCCCGCGCCAATCTCGATCAGGCCCTCTCCGACCGCGCCACGCTGGCGGCGGAACTGGGCGAGAAGCGCGCCGATCTGTCCCGCAACCGCAGCGAGCTGGCCAAGGCCACGATCCTGGCGCCGTTCAGCGGCACCGTGTTCAAGGTCTATGCCCACCCCGGCGACAAGGTGGGGGACGACGGCATCCTCGACATCGGCGACAGCAGCCGCATGGGGGTGATCGCCGAGGTGTACCAGACCGATCGTCCCGGCATCGCCCTGGGCCAGAAGGCGGTGATCTCGGCCGATGGCTTCCCTGGCAGGCAGATGACCGGCACGGTGGTGGAGATCGCCCGCCAGGTGAGTCGCCAGACGGTGTTCACAGGCGAGGCGGGTGAAAATCTCGACCGGCGTGTGGTGGAGGTGAAGATCGGTCTGGGACCGCAGGCCTCAGCCATCGCCAGCACCATCAACTATCTGCAGGTCAATGTGCTGTTCGAGCCGCTCACGGACGCCCAGAAGCAGCAGCAGCGGCTGCGCCAGGAGGCCCTGATCCGTCAGCAGGCCGGTGCCGCCGCGGCGCCTGGATCATGAGGACTCCCCGATGAGCCTGCTGCGTCGCACACCCCTGGCCTGGCGGCAGGTGATCCACCGGCCGATGCGCCTGGTGGCGGCGCTGGCGGGCGTCAGTTTCGCCAATGTGCTGGTGTTCTTCCAGCTGGGGCTCTCCGGCGGCCTGTACGACAGCCAGAAGCGGCCGCTGCAGCGGATCAATGGCCAGCTGGTGATGGTCAGCAACCGCTATCTCTACCTGGGCGAGCAGCTGAACATCCCGCGCGCCCGCCTCAGCCAGGCCCTCGGGGTGCAGGGCGTCAAGGCGGTCACGCCGCTGTACATCGGCCTGAGCGAGTGGATCAATCGCGACACGCGCCAGCAGAAACAGGCGTTGATCTTCGGGCTGTCGCCGGAGAATCCAGCCCTGCGCATTCCTGAACTGGAGGCCAATCCGCTGCTGCTGCAGCGCTCGGATGCACTGCTGTTCGACAGCCGCTCCAAGAAGGTGGCGGGTCCCGTGGCCCAGATCGTCGGCCGGGGGGAGACCTACAGCACTGAACTGCGTGGCACGCGGGCGGTGGTCACCGGCCTGTTCACGATGGGGGTCACCTTCGCGGCCGACATCAATCTGCTGACGTCGGCCACCAACTTCAAGAACTACTTCCCCGATCAGAC
>CAYNGR010000089.1:0-12602 GCA_964396755.1 uncultured Cyanobium sp.
AGCGGCAGCCTCGCCAGCACGATCGTGCTGACAGGGTGTCTCGGCAATCCTCCCGATCGAACTGGAGGCGCCAAGGGAACCAGCCCGGTTCCGGTGGCGACCAATGCCGGCCTGGAAACCCAGACCATCAGCCTTGGCTTCCTGCCCATCCTGGAAGCCGCTCCGCTGGTGATCGGCGTGGAGAAGGGCTTCTTCGCCAAGAACGGACTTGATGTGAAACTGCTGAAGCAGGCCAACTGGGGCGCCGCTCGCGACAACGTGGTGCTCGGCTCCGCTGGCGGCGGCATCGATGGTGGTCAGTGGCAGCTGCCGATTCCCCAGATGATCACCGAGGGGGCACTCACCAACGGCAAGAAAGTGCCGATGGTCATCCTGGCGATGCTGATGAGCCAGGGCAATGGCATCGCCGCCGCCGAATCGGTCAAGGATGCCAATCTGACGGCCGATCTGGCGAAGTCGTCACCTGGCTTCTTTGAGAAGTTCAGCCAGAAGGAAGGACGCAAGTTCCGCGCTGCTTACACCTTCCCCAAGGCCAACCAGGAGTTCTGGATCCGCTGGTGGCTCTCCGCCGGTGGTGTTAACCCCGACACGGCCGTGGAACTGCTGACCGTGCCCACCCCGGAAACCCTGCAGGGGATGAAGAACGGAACGATGGAGGCCTTCTCCACGGGTGACCCCTGGCCGTCGCGGATCGCCCGCGACAAGATCGGCTACCTGGCCGCCACCACCTCCCAGATCTGGCCGGTGCACCCGGAGGAATACCTGGCCGTCCGCTCCGACTGGGTCGACAAGCACCCCAAGGCAGCGGTGGCTCTGCTCAAGGGTCTGATCGAAGCTCAGATGTGGCTCGACAAGCCAGAGAACAAGAGCGAGGCGGCAGCGATCCTGAGCTCGCGGAAGTGGTACAACGTGCCCAAAGAGGTGCTCGAGGAATCACTCAAGGGCCAGTACAAGATCGGTGCTCAGGGCACCCCCGTCAACGATACGAAGCTGGGACCGCTGTACTGGAGCAGCGATCGTGGGGTCATCTCCTATCCCTACAAGAGCCTGACCCTGTGGTTCCTGATCGAGTCTCTGCGCTGGAAGTTCTATCCCGGCACGGTTGACACGATCGAACAGGCCAAGGCGCTCAATGACAAGGTGACCCGCGAAGACCTCTGGCGGCAAGCGGCGAAGGAAGTCGGTGTCCCTGAGAAGGACATCCCGACGGGGTCGAGTCGCGGCAAGGAGACCTTCTTCAACGGCATCGTCTATGACCCGGAGAATCCCCAGGCCTATCTCGATTCTCTGAAGATCAAGAACTGATCTCAACGGGCCCTCGTCTTCCAGGCCGACGAGGGCCCCAGCCATGACGGCCCCATCGCCTGGCCCCGTTCTTCTTCAGTCGCCAGTTCATTTCTCCATCCCTCTCCAGGATCTGTTCCATGACGACCAGCAGCGCATCCACCACCAACCGCGGGGACCGCACGACTCCCTCGGGTCTGGCTCTGTGGTGGAAGACCAACCGCAAGCTCATCCTTCCACCGATCTTCGGCATCGGCGGCTTCCTGCTCTTCTGGCAGCTCAGCGCCAGCCTCGGCCTCACCAAACTCGCCGGGCCGCTCAGCCTGTTCACCGAGGAGCGCACCCGAGATCTGCTGTTCTATCCCTTTTTCGATCGCGGCGGCCTTGACAAGGGTCTGTTCCTGCACTCGATGAGCAGCCTCAGCCGAGTGGCCCTCGGTTATACCCTTGCCGCCATTGTCGGCATCGCTGCCGGCATCGCCGTGGGTCTCAACAAAGGCCTGGATCGCGCCTTCGACCCGCTGTTCCAGTTCCTGCGCATGGTCGCCCCGCTGGCCTGGGTGCCGATCGCCCTGGTGCTGTTCCAGAACAACCAGCCAGCCGCCATCTTCGTCATCTTCATCACCTCGATCTGGCCGATCCTGATCAACACCGCCGAGGGTGTGCGCCAGATTCCTCAGGACTACCGGAACGTGGCACTGGTGCTGCAGATGTCCAGCCGCCGCTTCTTCACCAAGGTGCTGATTCCGTCGGCCCTGCCCTACATCTTCACTGGTCTGCGCATCTCCATCGGTCTGGCCTGGCTGGCGATCATCGCTGCTGAGATCGTGATGCCCGGCACCCCCGGCATCGGCTTCTTCATCTGGGACGCCTATCAGAACAGCTACGTCTCCGACATCGTGCTCGGCGTCATCTGGATTGGCGCGATCGGTCTGATCCTTGACCGACTGATGGCCTGGCTGCAACAGCGCATCTCCCCGGGTCAGTGAGCCCTTCCGGCCCATCCCACCTTGCCCACAGCGCCATGCAGACACCTGAGTTTCTCGTCCCCCTGACCAACCGCCTCAGCACCGTCGATCGTGCCATCACCCGGCGCGAGAACATGCTCTCCTTCCTGCTGGTCCGCTTCGTGCTGATGAGCGGCATGGTGGTCGGCTTCAGCTGGTGGGCCCTGCAACTGTCTCCCTGATCCCCTTTGCCTGCGCAACCATGACACCCGCGACCCTCGTCGACCTTCAGGAGCTGGAGAAGAATTTTCCCCTCAGCGGCGGCGGTAACTACCTGGCCCTCAAGGGCATCGATCTCGACATCCGCAAGGGCGAATTCATCTCCCTGATCGGCCACTCCGGCTGCGGCAAGAGCACCCTGCTCAACATGATCGCCGGTCTCGATCTGCCCACCGGCGGCACCGTGCTCGTCGATGGCGAGACGGTGAAGCGGCCCGGGCCGGACAAGATGGTGGTGTTCCAGAACTACTCGCTGTTGCCCTGGCTAACGGTCGAGCAGAACATCGCCCTGGCCATCGATGAAGTGTTTCCTGGCCTCGCGGCCGAGGAGCGCACCTCACTGATCCAGGAACACATCGAGATGGTGGGCCTGGGACACGCCGGCCATAAGCTGCCCCGCGAACTCTCCGGCGGCATGCGGCAGCGAGTGGCGATCGCCCGCGCCCTGGCGATCAAGCCCAAACTGCTGCTGCTTGATGAACCGTTCGGAGCGCTGGATGCTCTGACGCGGGGCAATCTGCAGGAGAAGCTAATGCAGATCTGCAATGAGCACCAGCTCACTGCGGTGATGGTCACCCACGACGTCGACGAAGCGGTGCTGCTCTCGGATCGCATCGTCTGCCTCACCAACGGCCCCGGCTCGAAGATCGGCAACATCCTCGAGGTGGACATCCCGCGGCCACGCCAGCGGATGACCGTGGTGCATCACCCGAGCTACTACAGCCTGCGCTCGGAGATCATCTACTTCCTCAACCGCCAGAAGCGGGTGAAGCAGTGGCAGGCCAAGCCCCACAAGGTGCTGGCGGCTCACGGCCTTGAGAAGGTGAACCTCGATCTGGGCTTCATCCCGCTGGCCGCCTGCGCACCGCTGGCGATCGCCGAGGCCAAGGGCTTCTTCGCCAAGCACGGCCTCGATGAGGTGCATCTGGTGCGCGAAACCAGCTGGCGCGGCGTCACCGATGGCTTCATGGACGGCACTCTCGACGCGGCGCTGATGCCCTCGGGCATGCCCACCTGGATGACCGCCGGCGGCCATGGCGCTGATCCCACCCCGATCGTCACCGCCTTGACGATCAGCCGCAATGGCAACGAGGTGACCCTCGCCAAACGCCTGGCCGAGCAGGGCGTTCGCTCGGTGGAGGACTACCGCGCCTGGCTGCAGAGCCATGAGCGAGAACCCCACACCCTCGGCATCGTGCATCCGGCGTCGATGCACAACCTGCTGCTGCGCTACTGGCTGGCGGCCAGCGGCATCGATCCCGACAAGGACGTTCACCTGCAGACCCTGCCGCCGGCCCAGATGCTGGCCGACCTCAAGGACGGCTCGATCGACGGCTACTGCATCGGCGAACCCTGGAACCTGCGCGCCAGCCGCGAAGGTCATGGCGTGCCGATCGTGGGTGACCTGGAGATCTGGAACGGCCACCCCGGCAAGGTGCTGGGTGTGCGCGAGGACTGGGCCCTGGCCTACCCCAACACCCACATCGCCCTGACCAAGGCGCTGCTGGAGGCCTGCCAATTCTGCGCCGATCCCGCCCACTGGGATGAGATGGCTGAGCTTCTCTCCGACCGCCGTTACCTGGGCATGAAGAAGGAGCTGATCAGCTTCGGCGCCGCCCAGAACGGTGAGGGCCAGTTCGCGCCCCATGGCGAACCGCACCACCTGTTCTTCGGCGCCGGCGTCAACCGACCCAGCCGCACCGAGCACCTGTGGATCCTCACCCAGCTGGCGCGCTGGGCGGAGATTCCCTTCCCGCGCAACTACGTGGAGATCCTCGAGCGGATCTGCAACATCAGCGTGTTCAGCACGGCGGCGCGCGAACTCGGCATCGAGGACGTCAGCTACCAGCGCGGCGCCATCGAGCTGTTCGACGGACGCCCCTTCGATGGCAACGATCCGATCGGCTACCTCAACAGCGTCAGCGTGCATCGCGACTTCAGCGTCGCTGAAATCCCCCTCGGTGTGCCCCGTCCGCTGGCGGCCTGATTCGCTCCAGTCCCCCCTCGCCAGTTCTCCACCATGACCGCCTCCGTTCTCAATCAGCCCAGCGCCGCCACCCCGGCGGGCACGGCCCCCCTACTGCGCTTCGAGCAGCTGGGCAAGGTCTATCCCACCCCCGCCGGTCCCTATCCGGTGCTGGAGAACGTCAACTTCACCGTCAACCAGGGTGAATTCGTCTGCGTGATCGGCCACTCCGGTTGCGGCAAGAGCACCCTGCTGAACATGGTCTCCGGTTTCGCCACCCCGACCTCGGGTCAGGTGCTGCTCAACGGCAAGCCCATCGAGAAGCCCGGCCCCGATCGCATGGTGGTGTTCCAGGGCTATGCCCTGCTGCCCTGGATGAGCGCCTATGAAAACGTCTACCTGGGCATCGATTCGGTCAAACCGAATCTGCCCGAGCACGAGAAGCGCGACATTGCCATGGAGCATCTCGAGATGGTGGGCCTGACGGCTGCTGCCGAAAAGAAGATCACCCAGATCTCCGGTGGCATGAAGCAGCGTGTCGCCATCGCCCGCGCCCTGGCGATCCGTCCGGAAGTGCTGATCCTTGATGAACCCTTCGGGGCGCTCGATGCGATCACCAAGGAGGAGCTGCAGGAGGAGCTGCTCAAGATCTGGAACACCCAGAAGTGCACGGTGCTGATGATCACCCACGACATCGACGAGGCCCTGTTCCTCGCCGATCGCCTCGTGATGATGACCAACGGCCCCGCCGCCGGCATCGGCGAGATCCTCACGATCGATTTCCCGCGGCCCCGCAGCCGTGAGGACATCATGGAGGATCCCAAGTACTACGAGCTGCGCAACAGCGCTCTCGATTTCCTCTACAACCGCTTCGCCCACGACGAGGACGAACAAGGCTGAGGGGCACAACGGCACGGACAGCGGGCGGCCGCGGCCGGACGGGATTCAGTCCCTCCGGCCGCGGCCGCCTCTGTGTTCGCGGTCCCGTTGCCAGGGGCCCGGTCCGAGCCGGACGACGCAACGACTCAGCCGCGGCCGGGCGGCCTGCGGCTCGAGGGGCGCAGACTCCGGCGCGGCCGGTGATAGGCGGGATCAGGATTGCTGGCCTGCAGGGCCGACACGGCGCTGAGGGCAAAGCCCACCAGACCGCCGGAGGCGCTGAGCAGCAGCAGCTGCCAGAAGGCCCGCTGCGGCGACAGCGGCGTCGCCGTGCGTTGCATCGCCGCCTGCAGCAGCAACCCCACCGCCAGTCCCAGCAGGGAACCGCCGATCAGCGACCACAGCACCCGGGCCGAGCCGTTGCCAGTCGGGCGGCGCCTCATGGGTTGGCGGGCGTGCCGGAGGCGCTGCTCTCGGACGGGCCACCAGCCCCACCGCCACCGCCCAGCCAGCGCTTCATCACCACGTAAAACACCGGCACCACGAACAGGCTGAGCAGGGTGGCGGCAAGCAGCCCGCCGAACACCACCGTGCCCAGGGACGTCTGGCTGCGGGCACCGGCGCCGCTGGCCAGCACCAGCGGCAGGAAGCCGAACAGCGACGAAATGGCGGTCATCACGATCGGGCGCAGGCGTGACTGGGACGCCTCACGGGCAGCCTCGATGGCGGAGAGCCCCTCGGCCATGCGCTGGTTGGCCAGATCCACGATCAGGATGCCGTTCTTGGCGGCCAGGCCGATCAGCATCACCAGGCCCACCTGGGCATAGATGTTGAGCACCTCACCGCGCAGTGCCAGAAACAGCAGCGCCCCGAGCATGGCGGTGGGCACCGTCATCAGGATGATCAGCGGATCGCTGAGGCTTTCGTACTGCCCCGCCAGCACCAGATACACCACCAGGATGCCCAGGGCGAAGATCACGATCGCCAGGGAGCCGGCCTTCACCTCCTCGCGCGACAGGCCGGTCCAGTCGGAGCTGACGCCCCGGATCTGCAGCCGGTCGAACAGACCCTGAATCGCCGCGATCGCCTGACCGGAACTGCGGCCCGGGGCCGCCTCACCCTCCACCCTGATCGAGCGGTACAGGTTGAAGTGGGGGATCACCGCGGGACCGGTGCTGGGCGTGATGCGGATGAACTCCGACAGGGGCACTGGTTTGCCCTTGGCGTCCGGCACATACAGCTCGTCGAGCCGCTGCGGCGTGGCGCGGTAGGGGGCATCGGCCTGGATGTAGACGCGCCGCACCTTTCCCTCCTGGAAGGTGTCATTGATGTAGGCGCCACCGAAATTGAGGCTCAGCGCCTGCATGGCCTGGGCGAAGTCGATGCCCAGCGAGGCCAGCCTGGCGCGATCGACCTCGATCTTCAGCTGGGGCGCCTCGGGGCTGAACTGGGTGAACACCCGCTGCAGATCCGGGTGGGCATTGGCCTGCTGGATCAGGCGGCCGGCCACCTCAAAGAACTGCGGCAGTGCCAGGCCACCGCCACTGCGATCGAGCAGCTGGAACTCGAAGCCGCCGGCATTGCCATAGCCGGGAATCGAGGGGGGCTGAATCGTGATCACCCGCGCATCGCGGATCTCGGCGAAGTTGCGGTTGAGCCGCGCCACGATCGCCTCCATCGATTGATCCGGAGAGCTGCGCTGATCCCAGTTGGTGGTGCCGAAGAAGAACAGTCCGCGGTTGGGGGCGTTGCCATCGAGGCTGGCGCCACTGAACACGGCCGCCGCGGTGATCGACTCCTCCTGATCCAGGATCTTGGTGACCCGCTCGTTGATGCGTCGGGTGACGTCCTGGGAGGCCCCCTCCGGAGCCTGGACGATGCCGATCGCATAGCCCTGGTCCTCCACCGGCACGAAGCCGGAGGGAATGGCATTGAAGGCCACGGCGGTGAGCACGATGCCGCCCAGCAAGGTGGCCATCACCGGAGCCCGATGGCGCAGCACCACGCCAAGGGCACCGCCATAGGCGCGCTCGGCCCGGCCGTAGAAGGCGTTGAAGCGCTCGAAGATCCAGGGGGTGAACCAGCCGGCGCTGACGCCGATGCCGCTGAACAGCAGCACCAGGACCGGGCTGCTCAGACCGGCGAACAGCAGGCCGGCCGCGGCGCCCACCCCGCACAGGGGCAGCAGCAGCGGCAGACCGGTGAGGCTGCGCAGGCAGTAGCCGAGCAACGCCGCCACGATCAGGATCGCCAGCGCCGTCAGAACACCGCCGCCGCTGACCAGCAGGCCATAGACGAAGCCCAGCAGCGCACCGGCGATGGCATAGACCTTGCGGGTCGGCTGCTCGTCCTGGCGTGAGAGCAGCAGCGCCGAGAGCATCGGCGAGAAGGTGAGGGCGTTGAAGGTGGAGATGGCGATCGAAAAGATGATCGTGGCGGCGAACTGGCGGTAGATCGTGCCGGGGGCCCCCGGGAAGAACAGCACCGGCAGGAACACCGCGAACAGCACCAGCGAGGTGGCCAGCACCGCCCCGAACAGCTCCTCCATGGTGGCTTTGGCCGCCTGGACGGCAGTGAGGCCCTGGGCGCGGCGGGTGGCGGTGCCCTCGATCACCGTGATCGCGTCATCCACCACCAGGCCGGTGGCCAGCACCAGCCCGAACAGGGTGAGCTGGTTGAGGCTGAAACCGAACACCTTGACGAAGGCGAAGGTGCCGACCAGAGCCACCGGAATGGCAATCGCCGGCACCAGCGTCGCCTTCCAGTCCTGCAGAAACAGAAACAGAATCAGCACCACCAGCACCACCGCGTCGCGCAGCGAATCGGTCACGCCCGCGATCGAGGCGCTGATGAAATCGGTGACGTCGTAGATCTTCTGCAGCTTCATCCCCGGCGGCAGGCCCGCCTCGAACTCCTCGAGCACCTGCTTGACCCCCTGCGACACCTCCAGAGCGTTGCTGCCGCTGAGCTGATAGACGGCCAGACCGACGGCAGGCACACCGCGCAGATCGGTGGCGCTGATGTCATAGAACTCGCCACCCAGCTCGACGCGACCGACGTCGCGCAGACGCACCAAGGCGCCATCGCCGGTGTTGCGCAGGATCAGATTCTCGAACTCCTCGTTCTGCAGCAGGCGACCCTGCAACTGCACTGAAAAGGTGTAGGGCTGGCCATCGGGGGCCGGCGCTCCGCCCACCTGACCGGCAGGCACCAGACGGTTCTGGCTCTGCAGCGCCGCCACCACATCGGCGGCGCTGAGGTTCTGCTTCGTGAGCCGATCAGGGTCGAGCCACAGCCGCACGGCGAGCCGGCGGTTGCCGAAGTAGGTGATCTCGCCGACACCGCGCACCCGCTTGATCTGATCGGTGAGGCCCTGATCCAGCTGGCCGCTGAGCGTCTCGACGCTGTAAGGACGGGCCGGATCGCTGCCGACCAGGTTGTAGACGAGCAGGATCGAGTTGGAGGCCTTGCTCACCGTCACCCCCGCCTGGCGCACCTCGCTGGGCAGCTGCGGTTCCGCCAGGGCCACGCGGTTCTGGACATTCACCTGATTGATGGCGCCGTCGGTGCCACTGGCGAAGGCGATGCTGATGGCGCTGCTGCCGTCGGCGGCGCTGGTGGAGGTGATGAACTCCATGTTCTCCACCCCGTTGATCTGCTGCTCCAGCACCGAGGTGACACCCTCCTCGACGCTGACGGCATCGGCGCCGCTGTAGCGGGCGCTCACCTTCACCGTCGGCGGCGCGATGTCAGGCAGGTTCTCGATCGGCAGGATCGGCAGGGCAATCAGGCCCGCGATCACGATCAGCAGGCTGCAGACCGTGGTCAGCACCGGCCTGAGGATGAAGCGATCGGAGGCGGACATCGGAGCGGTCTCTGTTCAGCGGGGGGAGGCGGCCGGCCCGGCAGCGGCGGAACCCGGGGCCAGCTGCACCGGCAGCCCGTGGCGCAGGCCCAGCAGATTGCTGCGGATCACCCGGGCGCCCGCGTCCAGCCCGCTGATCACCGGATAGCGGCCATCCTGCAGAGGCCCCAGCTGCACACGGGTCTGCAGGGCGAACAGGCTGCCGGGGGGCAGCTTGCGCAGCCGCTCCAGCGGCGCCTGGCCGGGGTCGCGCTCCAGCTCCTGCAGCGTGCCGACACGCCAGACATAGCTCTGGCCGGAGGAGCGGGTCACGACACCGACGGGAACAGCGAGCTGGGCACGGCTGTCGAGCACCAGGCGGGTGCGCACGCGCAGGCCGTTGCGCAGGCTGCCGTCCCGGTTGTCGTAGGTGGCCTTCACCAGCAGCACCTGGTTGCCGACGTTGACGCTGGGATCGATCGAATCGACCACACCGCTGACCAGGGGCTCGCTGCTGCCGGGATCCTCGAGGATCACGGTCTGCCCGGGCCGCACCCGGTTGCGCAGGTTGGCCGGCACCTCGATGCGGGCCGTGAGCTCTCCGTTGCGGATCACGCTGGTGAAGGGATCACCGGCGCGGATCACATCGCCCACCTTCACCGACACATCGCCGATCACGCCGCCGATCGGCGAGCGCAGGTCGCGGAAGGCCAGGTCCGCCTGCTTCGCCTTGAGGCTGGCGCTGGTTTCGATGTAGGCCTGGCGCAGCTCGTCGCGCTGAATGGCGCTGGCAGCGCCGGCCCTGGCCAGGAAGGCGAAGCGTTGATAGTTCAGGCGGTCCTTGGCCTCGCGGGAGCGCAGGCTCTGAACCTCCGCCTGCAGCTGGGTCTGATCAAGCACCACCAGCAGCTGTCCGGGACGCACGCGATCGCCTTGGCGGATGGTGAGCCGCTCGATGCGACCGCCGGCCTGCGCCGCCAGCTGCACCGCCTCCACCGCGTCGAGGGTGCTGACCGTGACCACCTCCTGCCGGAAGGCCGCCGGGCGCAGGTCGATCGCGTCCACCGGCAGCGGCGGGCTCGCCTGGGGGGTCGCCCGCTCACACCCTGCCAGCAGCACAAGACTGCAGAGGACGGCCGGCAGCGGGGTGCACCGGGGGAGCATCGCGGCAGGGTCGCGGGAGCCCCTCTTATACGCCGTGATGCCGGGCCCGGCCCGGTACGCAACGGTTCCGCAACCGGAGTCCTGGCGGCAGGTCGGCGCCACCGCAGGCAGACTTCCCCACCGGACAGCCCCGGCTGCCGCCAGCTGAAGCCCACGCCAGCCTTCACCCCCCGGGGATCGTTCATCGATGCGCCCAGCCCACCCGCCGCTGCTGTTGCTGCTGAGCCTGATCACGGCACTGCTGCCCCTGGCTCCGGCGCGGGCCGGCTACGAGTGGAAGGGCTCGCTGGAGTCGCTGATCGCCGAGGTGGTGCGCCAGGCCGCCAGCAGCATGGGTCGGCAGGCCAAGGCGCCGCCGGTCGTCGCCCGCTGGTGCCGCAGCACCCATTACCGCGCCAGCAACCGCACCCTCTGTTTCAGCAAGCCGTTCATGCAGTCGCTCGCCCAGAAGGTCGGCGACGCCGCCGTGGCCTACGTGGCCGCCCATGAGTACGCCCATCACCTGCAGGCGAGCACCCCGGGGCTGCTGCAGCGGGCGGGCGGCAATTCGCTGCGGATCGAACTGCAGGCGGATTGCTACGCCGGCAAAATCCTCGGGGCCATCCCCAACATGGTGTTCGACAACCAGGACATCCGAGAGATGCTGACGGCCGCCTCGATGCTGGGCGACCACGAATACGACTCGCGCAACCATCACGGCGCCGGCGAGAACCGTGCCCTGGCCCTGCGGGCCGGACTGCGCTTCGCCACCAGCGGCAAGAAGGACAACTACTACGACATCTTCTGCCGCATCAACTGAACGGGGCAGCCGCCTGGCCCAAGACATTGCCCTGGCGTGGCTGCCGGTCGTGATGACGCGCAGCCCCGGGCTGGCCGGCCTCCAGGGAGGGAATGCAGGAATCCGACAGCGGCACTGCATCCATTCCTGTTCACGCGACAGCCGCAGCCCGGCCGGAGGTGCCATCCTGGTGCGACTCCACGCCTGGACCTTCGCCATGGGCCTGATGCACTGCCCCCTCTGCATGGGCCTGGCCGTGCTCTGCGCCGTGCGCTTCTCGGCCCACGCCTGGCTGGTCTGGAGGCGCTTCGGTCCCGTGCCGGCCAGCGCCAGCGACGCATCTCTGGCCCTGGCATGAGCCTCTCGGCGACCTACGGCGGCGCCAACGGCTGGCTGCTGGAGTTTCAGGATCCCACCGGTTCACAGCCACCCCTGCGGGTGCTGGTCGATCCCTGGCTGCAGGGTCCGCTGGTGTTCCCGCCCGGCCCCTGGCTGCTCAAGGGGGAGCTGGCCGATCCGCTGTCCCCTCCCCAGCAGCTGGATCTGCTGCTGCTCACCCAGGGCCTGGCGGATCACTGCCACCCGCCCAGCCTTGCGCTGTTGCCCCGCGACCTGCCCGTGCTGGGCTCGCCATCGGCGGCGGCCCGGACCCGCCAGCTGGGCTTCACCACGGTCACGGCCCTGCCCGCCGGCAGCCGCCATCAGTTCGGCCCCCTGACGATCACCGCCACCGCCGGAGCCCCGGTGCCTCAGACGGAGAACGGCTACCTGCTGGAACACCCCGGCGGCAGCCTCTATCTGGAGCCGCACGGCTTCCTGGCCCGCGATCTCAGCCCCCGTCGCCTCGATGCGGTGATCACGCCGGTGATCGATCTGGGTCTGCCCCTGGCCGGCGCCTTCGTGCGCGGCCGCCAGGTGCTGCCTGAGCTGCTGGAGCTCTTCCAGCCCACCACCGTGCTGGCCAGCACCACCTGCGGCGATGTGCGCTTCAGCGGCGTGATCGCCGGGATGTTTCGCAGCGAAGGCAGCCTCGAGGAGGCCAGCGACACGGTCGCCAAGGCGAGCGGCGGCAGCGCCCGCCTGATTCAGCCGGTGCCCGGCGTCGCCTACGAGCTGCCGGTGGGCTGAGGCCACCAGCAGAGCAAGCTCAGCCCGCCAGCTGCCCCTCCAGCTCGGCGACCCGCAGCCGGGTGCGCACCACCGCGTCGGGGTTGAGGCTGATCGAATCGATGCCCTCCTCCACCAGAAAACGCGCGAATTCGGGGTAATCGCTGGGGGCCTGACCGCAGATGCCGATCTTGCGGCCGCAGCGATGGGCCGTGCGGATCGCCAGGCGGATCATCTCCTTCACCGTGGCGTGGCGCTCATCGAACAAGTCCGCCACCAGGGCGGAATCGCGGTCGAGCCCGAGGGTGAGCTGGGTGAGGTCGTTGGAGCCGATCGAGAAGCCATCGAAGCGCT
>CAYNGR010000090.1:0-12481 GCA_964396755.1 uncultured Cyanobium sp.
TGGGCTGCCTAGCGTCCGGATGTTGCCTTGCAAAGGTTTCCCATGCGTCGCCTTTCTCTGATCAGCAGCGGGTTCGCCGTCGCCCTGGCTGGCGGTTTGGTGCTCACCGGCTGTGATCAGGCCAGCCAAAGCGTCAAAGAAGCCGCCACCAACGCCGCCAGCGGTGCCGTCCAAACGGCGATCGGCCCAGCGGTGGCGCCTGTGCTGGATCTGCTCAAGCAAGGGCAGAGCAAGGTGGCCGCAGGCGACCTGGCCGGTGCCACGGCATCGATGGGTGGCTTCCAGGCCATCTGGGACAAGGCCGCACCGGTGATCAAGCCCCTGGCCGGCGACAAGTGGACCGGCATCGAAACCGCCGCTCAAGGCATCACCAGCACCTTCGCCAAGGGCACCCCCTCCGCTGCCGATGCCAATGCCGCCATCGGCGGCCTGATCGGTCCCCTCTCCGCGCTTGCGGGCAAGTAGGGCTGGTCGGGCTGGTAAGGCTGGTCGTCCGTGGTGAGACGCTGGAGTTCACCATCCGGCGTCTCACCTGAACCAGGAAACCCTGCTGTTTGAGCCCGCCGTGCCCGAAGCCGGGGCCCTGCGGGCCGTGCTGGCCTTTCCGAGCACCTACAGCGTGGGCATCACCAGCCTCGGCTACCAGGTGGTGTGGGCCACCCTGGCCCGGCGGGCGGATGTGGATGTGCGCCGCCTGTTCACCGACCAGGGGGATCCGCCCCACGGCGGCAGCCGCAGCCGCGGGCCGGCCCTGGATCTGTTCGGCCTCTCGCTGAGCTGGGAGCTGGATGGGCCGGTGCTGCTGGATCTGCTCGAGCAGCAGCGCATACCCATCTGGGCGGCCGATCGTGGCGACGGCGACCCGATCGTGTTCGGCGGCGGCCCGGTGCTCACCGCCAACCCCGAACCGCTGGCGCCGTTCTTCGATGCGGTGCTGCTGGGCGATGGCGAGCTGCTGCTGCCGGCCTTCGTGGATGCGGTGCAGGAGCACCGCGGGGCCCCGCGGGCCGAGCGCCTGCGCCAGCTGGCCCAGGTGCCGGGCGTTTACGTGCCCAGCCTCTACGCCCCCCGCTACGGCAGCGAGGGCGAGCTGCTGGGCGTTGAACCAACAGAAGGCGGCATCCCCGCCACGGTGGCCAAGCAGACCTGGCGCGGCAACACCCTCAGCCACTCCACGGTGATCACCCCGGAGGCGGCCTGGCCCTCGATCCACATGGTGGAGGTGGTGCGCAGTTGCCCGGAGCTGTGCCGCTTCTGCCTGGCCAGCTATCTCACCCTGCCGTTCCGCACCCCGTCCCTGGACGATGGTCTGATTCCGGCGGTGGAGAAGGGGCTGACCAGCACCCAGCGCCTCGGCCTGCTGGGGGCGTCGGTCACCCAGCACCCCCAGTTCGCCGATCTGCTCAGCTGGCTCGACCAGGACCGTTTCGAGGGCACGCGCGTCAGCGTCAGTTCGGTGCGGGCTGCCACCGTCACGCCGGAGCTGGGCCGGATCCTGGCCAAGCGCGGCAGCAGGTCGCTGACGATCGCGATCGAGAGCGGCAGTGAACGCATCCGCGACCTGGTGAACAAGAAGCTCGCCAGCGAGGAGATCTTTGCCGCTGCCCGCCACGCTAAGGACGGCGGACTGACGGGGCTCAAGCTCTACGGCATGGTGGGTCTGCCCGCTGAGGAGGAGGCCGATGTGGAGGCCACCGCCGAGCTGCTGCTGGCGCTCAGGAAGGCGACGCCCGGGCTGCGGCTCTCCCTGGGGGTGAGCACCTTCGTGCCCAAGGCCCACACGCCGTTCCAGTGGGAAGGGGTGAGGCCAGAGGCAGAGAAACGGCTCAAGCTGCTGGCCAAGCGGCTCAAGCCCAAGGGCATCGACCTGCGGCCCGAGAGCTATGGCTGGAGCGTGATCCAGGCCCTGCTGTCGCGCAGTGATCGTCGCCTGGCTCCGGTGATCGCTGCCGTGCGTGGCAGTCAGGAGAGCCTCGGCGGCTGGAAGCAGGCCTACAAGGCGGTGCGTGCCGGTGAATCGCTGCCGCGCGGTGGTCGCGAGCTGTCCACCCTGCCGCCTCCGCCGGCCTGGCAGGAGGTGGTGCATGAGGGCTGGTCCAGTCAGCGGCGGTTGCCCTGGCAGCACCTGCAGGGGCCCCTGCCCCTGAGCACCCTGCAGCGGCATCGCGCCGAGGCGCTCGCCCTGGTCAGCACCGCTGCGGATTGAGCTTCCCTGTGGCAGCTGAACGTGGCAGCTGATCGGTGTCCGGCCGGGGGGCCGCGCCTCGGAATTAGCGGGGGCCTGGTGCAGGCTGCTGGCCGGGGCGCTGCGGGCCTGCTGAGGAGCTGCTGCTGTCCTGGGCCCACCAGCCGCCGCTGGCAAGGGGTGGCGCTAAAAGCGAAACACGTATTAAGGTGGGAAATGAGCCCACCTTGTGCCTTGCTGTCCTATCGGACTCCTGGCGGTGGGAACGCCCCCTCTCCTGAGGTAAAACTCCATGTCTTCTCACCTTCCCGCTTCACCGCCTGGCCGATCCGCTCGCTGCGAACAGTGATCGCAGCCAGGCTGGCTGAAACTGACACCAGGGTTTGACCCCCCGGTTAGCTGAATTCAGGTCTCCGAGCCGGATCCGCGGTCTCCCTTAGACGGAGCTGATCGCCTTCCAGCACTGCGTTCTGCCGCCATTCCCGCCATGGGAGGGTTGCTGGATTGCATCGTGGCCTGGCGTCATGCCTGTCATGGGCTGACACCACATTCTGCAATCGGTTCGGCCGTTGGAGTCGCTTTGCGGCTCTGACGGATTTGTGCGCCTTCATCACTTTAGTGGGTCGTCGTCGTCGACGGCTCGTCGGATTCTTGTGCGCCTGCACGGAGCCGTGTGCCGCGTGCATTGAAGAACTGAAACCCCTGGCGAGGTCGCAGCAGCGATTTCTCACACCGCACGTCTTCACCGTTCCCTTTACGGCCGCCAGTGCTTGAGGCCTGCGGCAGGGGGGGAGGGAGGGCTGCGGCCGTTTGCCTCCTTCTTATCGGTATCGAATCATGGCAAGGCTTTCCCCTGTTGCAACCGACTTCGCCGCTCCGGAGGTCCTGTTCCGGGGTGTCCCCGTGGATCCTGTTCTGACCAGCAGCGCGTCCGGTTCGGGTCTGCCCGGTCGTTCTGACCCGGAGAGCGTCAGCGTGGCGCTCGGTTCTGGCAACGCGGCTGGTGTCACGCTTCCGGCTGCCCTGGTCTCGCGTGATGGTCTGACCCTGGCCCTCGCCGGTGCCAGCCGGGCCGGCCGCTCTGTTCAGCCCTCCGAGCCGTCGGTCGATCTTGACGCGCGCGACGCCGGCGATGCTCCCGTGCACTTCGCCCGCTGCACCTGCCCGGTCTGCAACGGCTCCGTCCGATCGCCGCTGGGTTACAGCAGTGCCACGGCGACCGGTGGCACCACCGACGGCACCAGCGCGATGTCGATGGTCAGCCTGCAGACGCTGGCGGACTACCTGAGAGTTGGCTACTGGCAGCAGGCTGGAACCTTCACCCGCCGATACAACCTCGCCAGTTCCGGAACGGCGGCCAAGGCTGGGGTGCTCACCTACAACCTCACCGGCTGGGCCAACGACAGCGATGGTCTGAGCGCCGATCGCCAGGCGCTGACGCGTGAGGTGTTCAAGCTCTATTCCGCTTCGCTGGGCATTACCTTCCGGGAGGTCACGGGCGCCGGCGGGGACATCCGTTTCACCGACAACGACACCGGTGCCTATGCCTACATGGCGTCTGGCTGGTACACCAACAGCGCCCAGACAAGCGTGGTCATCGACTACAGCGTGATCAACATCGCCAGCAACTGGTACGACGGCAGGTCCAATTACAACACCTATACGCCGCAGACGATCTTCCATGAGGTCGGCCATGCGCTGGGCCTCGGTCATCAGGGCCTGTACAACTACACGGGTACGACGCTGAGCTACGCCAATTCGGCTCAGTTCACCAATGATTCCTGGCAGGCGACGATGATGTCCTACTGGGATCAGACGCAGAACCCCAACACCGGCGCCTCCTTCGCCTGGCTGCACACGCCGATGGCGGTCGACTGGATCGCGCTGAACGACCTGTACCGCGGCCAGGGCTACAGCACCGACAAGGCCTTCCTCGGTAACACCACCTACGGCGTCGGGACCAACATCAGCGCCTCCGTCAGTCAGATCTGGAATCAGTTCAGCACCTACGCCGGGACCAGCGCGTTCACCCTGGCTGATGGCGGCGGCTACGACATTCTGGATGTCAGCAACTTCTCGGCCAACCAGCTGATCAATCTGGCTCCTTCGCAGCCCGGCTCCAGCGCGCCGTCGATCTCCAGCATTGGTGGCAAGACCGGCAACCTCACGATCGCGGCGGGCACCTTCATCGAGGCCGCCAATGGCGGCAGCGGTGGCGACATCTTTTATGGCAACCAGGTCGCGAATACGTTCCGCGGCAACGGCGGCAATGACAGCTTCCATGACAGCCTCGGCTCCGATGTCTACTACGGGGATGCCGGCAGCGACTGGCTCTATTTCAGTGAGTCCCTCGATCTGCTGAGCTATACGCTCTCCGGCAGTTCACTGCTGTTCACGCGCGTCTCTGGCAGCGCTGATGTGGACCAGGTCTGGAGTGGTCTGGAGAACCTGTCGTTCAACGGCGTCGCCACCACCTATGACCAGCTGGTCACCAACCTGGCGAAGACGCCGCCGCCGCCGGCGCCGCTGCCGCCGACGGCCACACTCAGCCTGACCAATGTCGTGGGCAGTGCGGTCAACGAGGGCTCGTCGGTGTCGATCGCCATTGCCACCACCAACGTGGCTCAGGGTTCCTCCCTCTACTGGCGCCTGTCCGGGACCGGCATCAGCAGCGCCGACTTCGCCGGCCTCAGCTCTCTGAGCGGCAGTGTCTCGACCGATGCCTCCGGCAAGGCTGCGCTGACGCTCAGCGTCCTTGCCGATGCCACGACGGAGGGCAATGAGCTGATGGGCTTCACGCTTTTCAGTGACTCCGCGCTGACCACCAAGCTGGCCGACCTGAGCCTGACCATCCAGGACAGCTCTCAGACGCCTGTGGTGACCAATCAGACCCTGTGGGGAACGACGGGCAGTGATGTGATCACAGGCGGCGCCGGCAATGACCGCCTCACCGGCGTGCTGGCCAGCGGCACCACCGCGAGCGCGCTGGGCACCGGGCAGATCGATCGGCTTACCGGTCAGGCCGGTGCCGATGTGTTCGTTCTGGGGGACAGCCGCGGTGTCTTCTACAACGATCGTCTCAATGGCGACGTGGGCGCCAGGGACTACGCCAGGATCATCGACTTCAGGACCGGGGAAGACAAGCTGCAGCTGCGCAGGGGTGTGTATCTGCCGTCCGTCGCCAACGGTGCGCTGACCCTCTACTGGGATCGCAACAGCACCGGGCGGCTCGAGACCTCCGGGTCCAGCCGCGATGAGATGGTCGCCCTGCTCGAGGGTGTCAGCGGCATCACCGGCAACGACATCGTCTGGCTGTAGTCGCTCGTCTCGGCACGATGTCGGTGTTGCGCAGGCGGCGGTCTTGATCGCCGCCGCTCGCCGGTGGGGTTTGGAGGTGCTGTCCGCCAGCGGCTGCTCAAGGCGACGGGATCCTCCACCCGGCCTCAACCGAGATCTCGCACAACGCCCCCGGCAGGCCTCAGGGCTGGCCGGGGGTTGTCTGCGTGCGGGCTGAGCCACGTGGCGGTGAGGCGATTGCACAGCGCAGGCCCGCCAGCAGCACCCAACCGGCCACGTTGATGCGGCTGTCGTAGAAGGGAATGTCCGTGGCGTGCAGGCAGGCCAGCACCAGGGCGGAGGCCCACCAGGCCCGTTCGAACACGGCGCCGCCGGCCATGCCGCGCCTGGCTGAGCCGATCAGCAGCCAGAGCACCAGGCCCACCACCAGGACGGCCACCGGCAGGCCGTGGCTGAGCGCCAGATCGATCGGAAGGTTGTGGGGATGGCCGTGCCAGTGGCCGGTGCGGCGTGGGTAGATCAGGCTGAAGGCGGCCGCACCCCAGCCCAGCCAGGGCCGTTCGGCGATCAGGCCGACGGCCACCTGCCACTGCGCCAGGCGGGTGATCGCCAGCGGTCGGTGGCCGGCGAACTGGAGGTCGCTGAGCCGTCCCCAGATCGCCTCCGGCACCAGCGACCGGGCCGGAGCCTGCAGCAGTTCCGGAACCCCGCCGAGACTGGCCAGGCTGATCAGGGCCACCGCCAGCAGCAGCAGCGGCAGCAGCCAGACCCAGCTGGCCGGCCCCACCACCAGCGGCAGCGCCACCAGCAGCGCCCCCCAGGCGTTGCGCGAATCGGTGAGGAACAGGGCGGCTGCCAGGCTGGCGGCGATCAGCAGCGCTGCGATCCGCAGCGGCTGCTGCAGCCTCGGCTGCAGCAGGGCCGCCAGGGCGAATGGCCAGGCCAGGGCCAGCCAGGAGCCGGCGATGTTGGCGTAGTCGAACAGCCCTGACAGCCGTCCCGGTGGATTGCCGCCGGGATGCAGGTGCCAGATGATCAATCCACTCAGCTGCTGCAGCGGGCCGTCCCAGCCCAGCCAGAGCTGGCCCAGGCCGGTGACGATCACCGGCACGCTGCCGGCCAGCAGCATCAGCCCCGTGCGGCGTCGGGCCGCCGCCGTGGCCAGGTAGGGCTGATACCCCCAGAAGGCCCAGAAGAAGGGCAGCCAGTTCCCCAGCCCCACCCAGGCCAGCCAGCCGCTCTCCGCCCTCAGGCAGCCCAGCAGCATCAGGATCGAGGCCACCACCAGCACGCCGTTGGCCCGGTCCGCCAGGGGCGGCGTGCGCCGGCGGCTGCCCAGCAGCAGCGCCACGAACAGCAGCAGACCTGCCAGCAGGGCGCTGCTGGCCAGCAGCGCCAGGCCCAGCTGGAAGCAGCGCCAGCCCAGGGGGCTGGCATCCTCGGGGCGATGCGCCAGCAGACGGGCGTCGAGAGCGGCCAGGGAGATCAGGGGCAGCCGGCGGACAGCACTGTCAATCTTGCTGGAGGCACCCCCCTTCTGGCCGCCATGGTTGGTCCGCCCGCCTGAGTCGCGCTTCCGGCTCGGCCGGTCGGCGGTCGCGTTCGCGACCGCTTCAGTCGAACACGGCGGTACGGCCGCGGTAGACCATCACCTGGCGCTTGAGATGCAGCCGCACCGCCCGCGCCAGGGCCAGCCGCTCGCAGTCGCGCCCCTTGCGGATCAGATCCTCCACCTCATCGCGATGGCCGACGGCCACCGTCGACTGGGCGATGATCGGCCCGCCGTCGAGCTCCTCGGTCACGTAGTGGGCCGTGGCGCCGATCAGCTTGACGCCTCGTTCCCAGGCCCGGTGGTAGGGCTGGGCCCCCTGGAAGGCCGGCAGGAACGAGTGATGGATGTTGATGATCCGGTGAAAGGCGTCGGGGGGATCGAAGCGCGCCAGGAACTCCGGCGTCAGCACCTGCATGTACTTGGCCAGGATCACCAGCTCGATGCCGTGGTCGGCCAGTAGCTCGAGATGGCGTGCCTCGGCTTCGGGGCGATTGGCCGTGCTGATCGGCACATGCTCGAAGCGGGCTCCGAACTCCTCGGCGATCGGGCGCAGATCGGGATGGTTGCTGATCACCAGGGCCACCTGCATCGGCAGCTCACCGGTGCGGGTGCGCCAGAGCAGATCGAGCAGGCAGTGGTCCTGCTTGCTCACGAAGATCGCCACCGGAGGGCGGGTGTCGGAGAAGTGAACGTTGTATTCGCCGCCCAGCCGCTCGGCCAGGGCCGCGGCCGTGGGGCAGATCGCCTCGCGCGGCAGCCCGAAGCCCTCCAGCTGCCATTCGATGCGACTCAGGAACAGGCCCGCACCCGGATCGCTGTGGTGATCGGCATGCACGATGTTGCCGCCGTTCGCGGCCACCCAGCCGGACAGCTCGCGCACCAGTCCGGGCTGATCCGGGCAGATCATCTGCAGGATGGCGGTGGGAGAAGGCATGGGTGAGGGCGTGACTCCACAGGCAGCGAACCATCCATAGCCTGCTGCCGGCCCAGTGGCCTGCAGCGTCGGTGTCGTCCGTCCGATCCGCGCCATCGACGTCACTGGCGTTGCGCGGTCCGGGTGGCGACTGGTATGGCGGCCAGCGACGCGAGGTCTGTCAGGCGGTCCACCCGTTGCGAGCGGCTACAGAGGCTGCCTGAGGGCGGGAGGGGCTCGGTACAGTCCCCCCACCGCACCCTTCGTTGCTGCCGCTGCACCATGGCCCTGCGTTCCCAGCCCATCTCTGCCATCGGCGCCCTGCTGCGCCGTGCACTGCGTTTTGCACTGATGCTGGTGTTGTCGGTCGCCCTGGGCAGTTCGTTGCTGGCCTCCGAGGCCGCCGCGGCCAAGAAGGCCCCCAGCACGATCAGCCCCGCCGACATGGCGACGATCACCCGCCAGGCCGAGGGGTTCCTGGCAGCCCGCGACCGCCTGCCGGACCTGGCGGCCTTGGTCAACGACAAGGACTGGACCTTCACCCGCAACCTGATCCACGGTCCGATGCAGGAGGTGAGCCGCGAGATGCTCTACATCAACCAGCGCCTGCTGCCGGCTGATCGCCCCGAGGCCACCAAGCGCGCCAACAACCTCAAGGCCGCCCTGGCCGAGCTGGATGAGGCGGCCCGCCTGCAGGACGGCGAGGCCCTGCGCAAGGCCTACATCAAGGTCGCCAGCGGCTTCGGTCTCTACGCCCAGGTGCTGCCTGAGCAGGTCAAGCAGGAGCTCAAGCAGATCTGAGTTCCCGGCCGGGTCTCCGCCGATGCGGGCCCCTGGATCCGATCGCAACCAGCTGGCCCCGTCAGGCCGCGCCGTCGTGGTGATCGGCGCCGGCCTGGTGGGGCTTTGCTGTGCCTGGCTGCTGTCACGCCGCGGTCACCGGGTGCTGCTGCTCGATGGCGGCGCTGCCGTTGATCGGCCTGGGGCTGATGCGTCGCTGCTGGCGTCGGGCAGCGAGGCGGCTCTGGGGGTGCTGATGGCCCGTGTGTTTCATCGCAGTAGTGGCCGCGGCTGGCGGCTGCGGCAGCGCAGCCTGGAGCTCTGGGCTGACTGGCGGGCTCAGCTGCAGGCGCGCGGCCGGCCGATTCCCTGGCGGCCCGGCCTGCTGCTGCTGGCTTCCGGCCCCGAGGATGTGGCCCGTCAGCAGGCGTTGCTGCAGGATCCGCGCCGCCGTCAGGCCGATCCGGTGCAGGATCTGCAAGCCTGGGATCGGGTTCGGCTGGCCGGGCTGGAGCTGCCGTTGCCGGCGGCGGCCCTGTCGGGTGTCTACAGCCCGATGGATGGCCAGCTTGATCCGCTGGCGGCGCTTGAGGCTCTGGCGCAGGATGCCGCCGAGGCGGGCCTGCAGCGACGCCCGGCCTGGGTCACGGGGCTGGAGCGCTGCGGCCCGGGCTGGCGCCTGCGGCTGATCGGGGGCGAGGCGCTTGAGGCCGAATGGCTGGTGCTGGCGGCAGGTCTTGGCAGCATGGCCCTGCTGCCGGAGGATCTGCGGCCGACGCCGGCGCGGCTGGAGCCGGTGCTCGGCCAGGCGCTTGAACTCGAGCTCGATCCGTCCGATCGGCCCGGGGCCGAGGGCTGGCCTGGCAGCGTCGTCTGGCGGGGGAGCAACCTGATCCTGCGCGCCCCTGCCCCGGCTGCGCCGTCCGCCGCCCCCTGGCGGCTGTGGCTGGGGGCCACCCTCGAGCCCGGTCAGCAGGCTTCGGCCGAGGCGCTGGCCTCGCTGCGTGACCTGGCTGGTGAGGCGCCAGCGTGGTTGGGCCGGGCACGCCTCTGCCGCCAATGGCAGGGGCTGCGCGCCAGGCCTCAGGGCCAGCCCGCCCCCCTGCTGCAGGACCTGGGTGGCGGTCTGCTGCTGGCGGCAGGGCACTACCGCAACGGCGTGCTGCTGGCACCGGCCAGCGCCGAATGGGTGTGCGAGCGGATCGAGGCGGGACAGGGCCCGACGTAGGTTTTGCCGCAGATCCCCGTTGCCTCATGGCCATCGCCCGCCGTCTTCCGCGTCGCTCCGGCTTCGCACCGGTCTGCCTGCCGGCCCCGCGCCACGGCCGCAGCCGGCTGGCGTTGCCGCTGGCCCTGGCCGGCAGTGCCCTGCTGTTGAGCGGCTGCGGCGGCAGCAGCCTCAACGGCGCCGGCGCCTCCTTCCCGGCTCCGCTGTATCAACGCTGGTTCCAGGAGCTGGCGGGCAAGGGGGTGCGGGTCAACTACCAGTCGGTGGGCTCCGGTGCCGGCGTGCGCCAGTTCGTCTCCGGCACGGTCGATTTCGCGGCCAGCGACGTGCCGATGAAGGCTGGCGACATCGCCCAGGTCAAGCGCGGCGTGCGCCAGATCCCGATGACCGCCGGCGCCATCGCTGTGGCTTACAACCACAAGGGCTGCAGCCTCTCTCTCAGCCAGGAGCAGCTGGCGAAGATCTTCCTGGGCCGGATCCGCAACTTCAGCGAGCTGGGCTGCAGCCCGCAGGCGATCACCGTCGTGCATCGTTCCGATGGCTCCGGCACCACCGCCAACTTCACGGCACACCTGAGCGCCATCAGCCCGGACTGGAAGGCCGGTCCCGGCGATGGCAAGGCGGTGACCTGGCCCACCGGGGTCGGCGCCAAGGGCAATGAGGGCGTCGCTGCCCAGCTCAGCCAGGTGAAGGGGGGCATCGGCTACGTGGAGGCCGCTTACGTGCGCGGTGAGCTGCAGGCCGCCAGCCTCACCAACGCCAGCGGCGAAACCCTGCCGCCCAGCACGGCCAATGCGGAGAAGGCGCTGGCGGCGATCGATCTGGGTGAGACCCTCACCGGTCGCGATGCCAATCCCCGCGCGGGCTATCCGATCGTCACCTTCAGCTGGATCCTGCTGTATGCCGAGGGCAACGCCGGCAAGCTGCCGACGATCCAGAAGGTGTTCAACCACACCCTCTCGGATGCCGCTCAGGCGGAGGCGCCCAGCCTGGGTTACGTGAGCCTGCCGTCGCCGGTGCTGGCCAAGGCGCGTACAGCGCTGCAGACCCTGAAGCCCTGAGGCCGGCCCAGCCGGTGTCAGGGCTGCCTTCTTGCTGCACCGCTGGCGGCTGCCGCCCAGGCCGGTTGCGGCTGATCGATCTGCAGCCTGAAACCCGCCGCCAGGCCGCAGGTTTCAGGCCGCATCGACAGGCGCGGCAGCGTGAACTCCGCAGCGTGAGCTCCGCTTGCCGCCATCGTTGTTGCTGCGAACCCCGTTGCTGCAAACCCGCTACGCCCGCCGCCGCTGCCGGATCTTGTTCTGGCTGGGCCGCCGGATAGACGGGCGGACGATGGGGCGCAGCAGGGGCAGGCGCCAGGCCTGCGGAGGCCATCTGCAGTGGCTCAGGCCGGTGATTGGGAGTGCGCCCGTCTCGATGACGGCGGCGATCCCTGTCCCAGGTGGCGCCCAGGCAGGCGAGCTCCGGCAGCGGCGAGCCGCCCTGATGGTGTGCTGCACCGGAAAGGCAGCGCCGGATGGCGCCAGCCTCTGGTGCCTCGGCGGCCGCCGCTGAGGACGCACCATGGCCGCGCCGCCTTCGGATTCCAGCGCTGTGCCTAGCGGTTCGCCTCGAGGCGATGACGCATGGGCTGCCACCTCCGCCGAGCCATCCTGCGGCAGCCGTGGGTTCGGCTACCGCAGGTGCAGCGATCGGCTGCTGCTCCCCGCTGATGGAGCCTCGGCGACGCGGCCGCCTGGTCGCTGGCATCGAGGCCGGCTGCCATCGCGCTGGCGGTGGCACCGGCACGGCGGTGACGGGGACATGAAAAGCCCCCTGGAAGGGGGCGACTGCTGCGCCCGGGCGGGGCGCAGCCTTGCAGGTTCGCTGTCCGGAGCGGCTCAACCGGGCTGAAGGCGACTCCTCAGCCCGGCGACCACCCAGGCGGGGCTCACTTGCTCTCGGTGAACTCGGCGTCGATCACGTCGTCGGCAGCGCTGGAGCCGGCGGCTCCGGTGCCGTTGCCGTTGCCGCCCGGGGCGGCGGCGCCGTCGCCGTCGGCTCCGGCCTGCTGGTAGACGGAGGCACCAGCGGCATAGAGAGCCTGCTGGAGCTGCTCCAGCACGCTCTTCATCGTGGCGGTGTCGTCCTTCTCGATCGCCTGCTTGAGCTCCTGGGTGAAGCTCTCCACCTTGGCCTTGTCGTCGGCGGACACCTTGTCGCCCAGTTCGGCGAGCTGCTTCTCGGCCTGATACACCAGCGTTTCGGACTGGTTCTTCAGGTCGATGCGCTCGCGCTTCTCCTTGTCGGCGGCGGCGTTGGCCTCGGCATCCTTGACCATGCGATCCACCTCGTTGTCGCTGAGGGTGGAGGCACCGGTGATCGAGATGCTCTGCTCCTTGCCGCTGCCCTTGTCCTTGGCGGTGACGCTGAGGATGCCGTTGGCATCGATGTCGAAGGTGACTTCGATCTGGGGCACGCCACGGGGAGCGGGGGGGATGCCGTCGAGGCGGAAGGTGCCCAGCGACTTGTTGTCACTGGCCATCT
>CAYNGR010000091.1:0-9986 GCA_964396755.1 uncultured Cyanobium sp.
GCAAGACCACCGCCACCGCCAAGCTGGGCCTGCACCTCAAGGAGAAGGGCCGCAAGGCGCTGCTGGTGGCCGCCGACGTCTACCGGCCGGCGGCCATCGATCAGCTGCAGACCCTCGGCCGCCAGATCGGAGTCGAGGTGTTCAGCCTCGGCGCTGATGCCAAGCCTGAAGCGATCGCCGCCGCCGGCGTGGAGAAGGCGAAGGCGGAGGGCTTCGACACGGTGCTGGTCGACACGGCAGGTCGCCTGCAGATCGACCAGTCGATGATGGAGGAGATGGTGCGGATCCGCGAGGCGGTGAAGCCCGATGAGGTGCTGCTGGTCGTCGACGCGATGATCGGCCAGGAGGCGGCCGAGCTGACGCGCGCCTTCCATGAGCAGGTGGGGCTCACCGGCGCGGTGCTCACCAAGCTCGACGGTGATTCGCGCGGTGGCGCCGCTCTGTCGATCCGCAAGGTGAGCGGCGCACCGATCAAGTTCATCGGCACCGGCGAGAAGGTGGAGGCGCTGCAGCCGTTCCACCCGGAGCGCATGGCCAGCCGCATCCTCGGCATGGGCGATGTGCTGACGCTGGTGGAGAAGGCCCAGAAGGAGGTGGAGCTGGCCGATGTGGAGCAGATGCAGCGCAAGCTGCAGGAGGCCAGCTTCGACTTCTCGGATTTCGTCAAGCAGATGCGCCTGATCAAGCGCATGGGCTCGCTTGGGGGGCTGATGAAGATGATCCCGGGCATGAACAAGATCGACGACGGCATGCTCAAGCAGGGTGAGCAGCAGCTCAAGAAGATCGAGGCGATGATCGGCTCGATGACCGAGGCGGAGCGCCGCGATCCGGATCTGCTGGCCGCCAGTCCCTCACGCCGCCGGCGGATCGCCAGCGGCAGCGGCCACACGCCCGCCGATGTCGACAAGGTGCTGCAGAACTTCCAGCAGATGCGCGGCTTCATGCAGCAGATGAGCCGGGGTGGCGGCCTGCCGGGCATGGGCCTGCCCGGGATGGGGATGCCCGGCATGGGCGGCTTCCCGGGGATGGGCGGCGGCATGCCGGGAATGCCCGGAATGCCTGGCATGGGAGCTCCCGCCGGCCGGGGTGGAGCGCCGCGCCCGCCCAAGCCGAAGAAGAACCGCAAGGGCTTCGCCGATCTCTGAGCCGGCACCCGGCTGGTCGGCCGTCGCGGGGAACGTGCCAGCCGGCGGGATCGTGGACTTCGTTGTGCGGTGGCAGGTCGATGCCCGTGGGGCCCCGCTGCTCAGCTGTTCCGTCGCGGCACCCCAACACGTCGCTGCACAGCTGCGGCGTCCCAGAGCGTTGCTGTTCCGCCGCGGTGGTCCGCGCCATCGCCTTGCCCCGGAGACGGGCTCTCGCCAGGGCTCGCCACGGTTTCCTAGGCCTCCTGCTGCGGCCCGAAGGGCCCCGGTGCTGGTGTCCGGCAGCATCCGCAGCGGGGGAGCGCTTTGGTGCGGACGGCCGGTCCCGGCTGCACCGCCCCGCTGACCCGAGCAACCCCGTGACGCACGTCGCTGTGTCCCCACCCAGCGCCCGTGTGGCGAAGCCAGGAGCCTCCAGGGCGGCCTGGGCAGCCATGGGCGTCCGGGCGCCGCTGGCCCTCGTGAGGGGCGTCCAGTGGAGCCTCCAGGCAAGCTGCCGGGTCCCGCCTGCCGCCGCGACCTGTCGTGCCGGGGGGATCGCTTGTGCCCGTGCCAGTCCCAGGGGCCTTGCGCCCGCTGCAGGCCCTTCGTCGCCTCCTGCCCAAGGCGCCTCCCGTCAGACGTGCCTGCTACAGCCTGCGCTGGGGCCTGACGCCTCTGCTGTCTGGACGTCGGCCGTCTGGACGGCTGCTGCCTGGGCTTCCGCCGGTCTCTGCGGAGAGGGGATCTCTGGGTGGGCGGCGGCTTGAAGGGCTCCGCGCAGGCCGGAACGGCAGACCCGCTGAACGGTCCGGGCACCTGGCCGGGCGGGTCGATCGGGGGTGCAGGCCACCCCACCGGCTACACTCCCCCTTTGCCCTTCTCCTGGTAAGGCCTCAATGATCAAGCTCCGCCTGAAGCGGTTTGGCAAGAAGCGGGAAGCGAGCTTCCGCCTCGTGGCCACCAACAGCACGTCCCGCCGCGATGGCCGTCCGCTCGAGGAGCTCGGGTTCTACAACCCCCGCACCAAGGAGACCCGTCTCAACACCGAGGCGATCCGCGCTCGCCTCAGCCAGGGTGCCCAGCCCACCGACACCGTCCGTTCGCTGCTTGAAAAGGGTGGTCTGATCGAGAAGACCATCCGCCCGGCCGAAACCGTCGGTAAGGCCAAGCAGGCCGCTGCCCGTGAGGCCGCCGCCAAGGAAGCAGCCGCCAAGGCCGCCGAGGAGAAGGCCGCTGCTGCGGCTGCTGCCGCTGAAGCCGCCTCAGCCCCTGCCGCCGACGCCGACAGCAGCGAGTCCTGAGCACGCTGCCGCCCGAGCCCCCCACCACGGACCGCGACGGCTCAGCCGCGGTCCCAACTGTCGTCGCCGGCGCCGAGTCCCGTGCGGCGGCAGTTTTTGCTGTTCCGGCGGGGGTTGAGTCAGCCCCCGCCGGCGATAGCGGCGCCGTGCTGCCGCTGCCGTCCACGCAGGCGGCCCTGGCCCTGGCCGCCGACGCAGAGGCGCAGCTGCGCCGCATCGAGGCGCTCACCGGCGCCCGGCTGGTGCTGCGCGGGCTCGATCTGCACGTGCAGGGGCGGCCGGCCCAGCAGCAGCGCGTGCTGGCCCTGCTCGAGCTGTTGCGACCGCTGTGGCAGGCGGGGGAGCCGATCCGGCCGGTGGATCTGCAGACCGCCCTGCATGCCCTCGATCAGGGCCAGAGCGACAGCTACGGCGAGCTGCATCAGCTGGTGCTGGCCACCAGCGCCCGCGGCCGCGCCCTGAGGCCGCGCACCCTCGGCCAGAAGCGGTTCGTGGACGCGATGGAGCGCTCCGACCTCACCCTGGCGATCGGGCCGGCGGGCACCGGCAAGACGTTTCTGGCCACCGTGCAGGCGGTGCGGCTGCTGCAGCAGCGCCGCATCGAGCGGCTGGTGCTCACCCGGCCGGCGGTGGAGGCCGGCGAGCGGCTGGGCTTTCTGCCGGGGGATCTGCAGCAGAAGGTGGATCCCTATCTGCGGCCTCTCTATGACGCCCTGCACACGCTGCTGGGCCGTGAGCGCACCGAGGCGCTGCAGGAGAAGGGAGTGATCGAGGTGGCACCGTTGGCCTACATGCGCGGTCGCACCCTGGCCGATGCCTTCGTGATCCTCGATGAGGCCCAGAACACCAGCTGCGCCCAGATGCGCATGGTGCTCACCCGTCTGGGCGAGAACTCGCGCATGGTGGTGACCGGTGATGTCACCCAGATCGACCTGCCGCCCGGCCAGCTGAGCGGGCTGGTGGAGGCCGAGCAGGTGCTGGCCGGGGTGGAGGGGGTGGCGATCTGCCGCTTCGGAGAGGCCGACGTGGTGCGCCATCCCCTGGTGCAGCGGCTGGTGCAGGCCTATGGCCGCCGCGATTCCCGGTCGCAGCCTGCCCCGGCCCCGCGCCGACCCGACAGCCGGCCCTCCCGATCCGAACCATGACCCGACCCGAAGAACGCCTGCGGATTCCCGCTGAAATCGCCGTGGCTGCGCTGGTGGCCTACCTGCTGGGCTCCTGGTTCACCGGCCTGTTCGCCGGCTACCTCCCCAGGATTGGTGGGCTGTGGTCTGCGATCTCGGCGGTGGTCGTCACCCAGATGTCCCGCCAGGAGGCAGTCTCCTCCGCGTCGCTGCGCATCCTCGGCTCGGCGATCGGCGCGATCACCAGCGCTGTCTATCTGTCGCTGCTGCCCTTCCATCCGCTCGGCATGGCCGTGGCGATCTTCGCCACGGTGCTGCTCTGCTCGGCGGTCGACATTCCCAGTCATGGCCGGCTGGCGGCGATCACGGTGATCGTGGTGATGGTCACCGCCAGCCTCGATCCGAAGCTGAGCCCGCTGCTCAATGCCCTGCTGCGCTTCCTGGAGTCGTGCATCGGCACGGCGGTGGCCCTGCTGGCGGTGCTGCTCTGGCCGCGGGCCGACTCCGGCGGCGACAAGGGCTGAGCCAGGGCCCTGGCTTCATGGGGAGATCCGAACCGAGGTGCCTCCCTCAACCCGATCGCGACTGGCAGGATGTAGCGAGTTGACTTCCCTCTGCGCCATGCCGGCCAGCAGCAATTTCCAGCAAGCGATTCAGGAGGCCCAGCGCGGAGCCCTTGTCGGCCCCAACGTGGTCAACAAGGCCCTGCCCTACGTGGGCGGCGGCATGGTGCTCACCGCCGCCGGCGTGATGGGTGGCCTGGCCCTGATCAGCAGCAACCCCGCCGGCTTCATGCCGCTGTTCTGGGTGGCGCTGATCGGCAACTTCATCCTGTTCTTCGTCGCCCAGAACGTGGCGTTGAAGGGCAACAACAGCACGGCCCTGCCGCTGCTCTCCGCCTACAGCCTGATCACCGGCTTCACCCTCAGCGGCATCGTCGCCTACGCCCTGAGCGTCGCCGGGGTCGGGGCCATCGGCACGGCGACCCTGGCCACCGGCATCACCTTCGTGGCCGCCTCGTTCATGGGCCGCCGCATGAGCGACAGCGTCGGTCAGGCGCTCAGCGGCGTCGTCGGCCTGGGCATCCTGGGCCTGGTCATCGCCATGCTCGTGCAGATCGTCGGCGGCATCTTCGCGCCGGGGATGTTCCACGGCGGTACGTTCGAGCTGATGATCGCTGGCTTCGGCACGGTGCTGTTCGTCGGCGCGGCCTTCGTGGACTTCTACACGATGCCCCGCACTTACAGCGACGACCAGTATCTGGCCGGTGCTCTGGGGATGTATCTCACCTACATCAACCTGTTCATCTTCATCCTGCGCCTGATCATCGCCCTCCAGGGTGGCGGTCGTCGCGACTGATTGGCTCGGATCGCTGGCGAGGACAGGCTGCCCTTCGCTCTCTCCTGTAGGGATCGGTTAAATCTTCAGCCCGAAACGGCTCGTTCGTTTCTTGTCCTCGCACCGTCCCAGTCCGAGCTGCAACGTCGTTCTCATAGGTTGCGGAGAGTTGGGTGCATCGCTGTTTCCAGCCCGCTCTCGTCGAAAAGGTTTTTCATTTGCTTCGGAAGCCTTTCTGAATAGATGATTCCAAAATTTGATTCCTTCTAAAGCTTGTGGGGGCCTTGCGGGGCCCCCTTTTTCGTGGCCTCTGAACCGCCCGGCACCCGCCCCCCTGCAGGCGGCGCGTCCGGCGGAAGTTGCGACGGACGTGCTTGAATTTTCAAATGGCGAACCGGCTCACAACCGCTGCAGCCGTGACGGCACCGGGTGAACCGCTGCTGCTCGGATGGCTGCCTGTTGAACCTCTGCTTGCAGGCAGATCGACTGCCGTCAGCCTGTTGTTCGTGGAGGCCTTCTCTGACAGCACCGGGGCCGCGCTGATGCACAGCAGCGGTTCGCCGCTTGATGCGCCCGGCAGGCCGCCGTTCTCGACGCAGCTGCACCCCATGCAGCCGCAGCGCGCTGACCAGCCGTTCGCGAATTGGCGTTGTGGCGTTCGGCATCGGCTGGTTGTGCGCTCCCTGGCCGCGCCCCGGCCTGTGACACCGCCGGTGCCGGGGCGGGGCCTGCCCGGGGGGCTGCGGCTCTCCGCGTCATGCCGATCCTGCCTGCAGCTCCGCCTCGGGCGATCCGTCCTGGATGCGCTGCAGCCGCAGTCGCCGGCGCGGCCCGCCGCCCATCCTTGGTCGAACCTCGCCACGCCAAGGCCGGCTGGTCCCCGCCAGGATGCAGGTGCTCGCTCCGGGCCTGTGTTCTTCGCGTCCACCCGGTTCAGGAGCGTTCGTCACCCATGAGTCCGCTGCAGCAACCGCCGTCCAGTCCTGGCCACGTTGCGGCCTCTTTGGGCTTTGAGGCGCCCCCCGCGCTGATGGCTGAGGCCCCCGCCCAGCGCGGCGCCCCCTGGGAGAAGGCCGGGCCGGCCGCCGCGGAGCCCGGCGACAGCGCCCACCGCCTGGCCGATCAGGATGGTCCTGGGCCTGACGCCGATGCAGAGACCGCCCTGGCGACCGCTGCCGCAGCTGCGGCCCTGCGCCCGCGTCGCCGCGCCCGTCGCCGTGAGCTGCGCTGCCCGCTGCATCCTGAGCAGAAGCTCTTCAGCGTCTCGCCCAAGCACCACCTGTATGTCACCGATGTGGGCCAGCTGATGCTGCGCGGCCTGAGCAAGCGGCGCGCTGACGAGCTGCTGGCGGCCTACCGGCGGGTGTTGCCGCTTAGCGACGAGTGGATCGAATGCTTCTGGTGCGATGACTGCGGCACCACCAGCTGGTGGCATGTGCATCGGCATGACCGCCACGACTACAGCCTCAGCACGGTGCCGCGGGAGCTGTGGGAGCAGGCCACCGGCGTGATCCGCGTCGAGGGCAACCCCACCGTCAGTCAGTTCAGCCGCCGCCAGGCCCGCGCCAGCGGCGTGCACGGCCTGCGCCAGTACCGCTTCCTCTGACCCCTGCCGTTCACCCGTCCGCTCCGAGCGGTGTTATGCCTGCGCCCATGACCAGCTCCCACAGGACGGCTCTGATCACCGGCATCACCGGCCAGGACGGCTCGTATCTGGCTGAGCTGCTGCTGGAGAAGGGCTATGCCGTGCATGGCATCAAGCGGCGTTCCAGCAGCTTCAACACCGATCGCATCGATCATCTCTACCAGGATCCGCACGAGCAGGATCCGCGCCTGGTGCTGCACTACGGCGACCTCACCGATGCCACCAACCTGATCCGCATCATCCAGCAGGTGAAGCCGGATGAGATCTACAACCTCGGTGCCCAGAGCCATGTGGCGGTGAGTTTCGAGAGCCCGGAATACACCGCCAATTGTGATGCGCTGGGCACGCTGCGCATCCTTGAGGCGGTGCGCATTCTGGGGCTGATCGATCACACGCGCATCTACCAGGCCTCCACCAGCGAGCTGTATGGGCTGGTGCAGGAGGTGCCCCAGAAGGAGAGCACTCCGTTCTATCCGCGCAGCCCCTACGGCGTCGCCAAACTCTACGCCTACTGGATCACCGTCAACTACCGAGAGAGCTACGGGATGTACGCCTGCAACGGCATCCTGTTCAACCACGAGAGTCCGCGCCGCGGCGAAACCTTTGTGACCCGCAAGATCACCCGCGGTCTGGCGCGCATCGATGCGGGGCTGGAGCCCTGCCTGTTCATGGGCAATCTCGATTCACGGCGCGACTGGGGCCATGCCCGCGACTATGTGGAGATGCAGTGGCGCATGCTGCAGCAGAGCGGAGTGCCGGAGGATTTCGTGATCGCCACCGGCCGTCAGGAATCGGTGCGTCGCTTCATCGAGCTGACGGCTGCGTCGCTGGGCTGGGGCGGCATCGACTGGCAGGGCAGCGGCATCGAGGAAACCGGCCACCGGACCGACACCGGAGCGGTGGTGGTGCGCATCGATCCGCGCTATTTCCGACCCGCCGAGGTGGAGACGCTGCTGGGCGATCCCAGCAAGGCGCATGACAGGTTGGGCTGGCGTCCCACCACCACCCTCGAGCAGCTGGTGCAGGAGATGGTGGAACATGACCGTGAGGAGGCCGCCAAGGAGGCGCTGCTGCGGCGCGAGGGCTTCCAGGTGGCGGCGCCGATGGAGAATCCCCCCCAGGTCACGGCCCGATGAGCCTGACGCCTGCCGCCGCGTCCTCGCCAGTGCTGATCCATCCGGACGACCGCATCTTCGTGGCGGGGCACCGCGGCATGGCCGGCTCGGCGATCCTGCGGCGGCTGCAGGCCAGCGGCTATGGCGAGGCCGGTGGTGGCGCCCTGCTGACGGCATCCCGCAGCCAGCTTGATCTGTGCGATCAGGCCGCCACCGCAGCGTGGTTCTCGGCCTGGCGGCCGACGGTGGTGGTGCTGGCGGCGGCGAAGGTGGGCGGCATCGTCGCCAACGACAGCGCCCCGGCCGATTTCCTGCTGCAGAACCTGCGCATCGAGACGAACGTGATCGAGAGCGCCTGGCGGCATGGCTGCCGGCGGCTGCTGTTCCTGGGCAGCAGTTGCATCTATCCCAAGTTCGCCGAGCAGCCGATCCGGGAGGAGGCCCTGCTCAGCGGTGCCCTGGAGCCCACCAACGAGTGGTACGCGATCGCCAAGATCGCCGGCATCAAGCTGTGCCAGGCGCTGCGTCTGCAGCACGGCTTCGATGCGATCAGCCTGATGCCCACCAACCTGTACGGGCCGGGCGACAACTACCACCCCACCGGCAGCCATGTGCTGCCGGCTCTGATCCGCCGCTTCCACGAGGCGAAGCTGGCGGGGGCGCCGCAGGTGGAGTGCTGGGGCAGCGGCACGCCACGGCGCGAGTTCCTGCATGTCGATGATCTGGCCGAGGCGGTGCTGTTCTGCCTGGAGCGCTGGCAGCCGGGCCGTGGCGATCTGCAGTTCCTCAATGTGGGCACCGGCAGCGATGTGACCATCGCCGAGGCGGCGCGGCTGGTGGCCGAGGCGGTGGGCTATCGCGGCTCCATCGTCTGGGACCTGAGCCGCCCGGATGGCACGCCGCGCAAGCTGCTGGATGTCAGCCGGCTGGCGGCCCTGGGCTGGCGCGCCGCGACGCCACTGCCGCAGGGTCTGACGCAGACGGTCGCCGACTACATTGGCCGGCGGCAATCGGGCACAGAGGTGCGCCTGTGAGGGTTCTCGTCACCGGCGGCGCCGGCTACATCGGCAGTCATGCGGTGCGGGCCCTGAGCCGCGCCGGCCATCAGCCGCTGGTGCTCGACAACCTGGTGTACGGCCATGCGCAGGTCGTGCGCGAGGTGCTGCAGGTGCCTCTGGTGGTGGGCCAGGTGGGCGATCGGGCGCTGCTCGAGGCGCTGCTGGATGGGTCCCATGCGGAGCTGGAGGGAACGGCGCATGCCGGCCGTTCGATCGAGGCGGTGCTGCACTTCGCCGCCTACGCCTATGTGGGCGAGTCGGTGAGCGATCCGGCCCGCTACTACCGCAACAACCTCGGCGACACGCTGACGCTGCTGGAGGCGCTGGTGGAGGCGGGCCGTCTGCCTGGCGGCAATGCGCAGGCGCCGATCCCGATCGTGTTCTCCTCCACCTGCGCCACCTACGGGGTGCCGCAGCAGGTGCCGATGACCGAGGAGCATCCCCAGAACCCGATCAATCCCTACGGGCGCAGCAAGTGGATGGTGGAGCAGCTGCTGCATGATTTCGCCCGCGCCTATGGGCTTCCGAGCGTCATCTTCCGCTATTTCAATGCAGCCGGCGCCGATCCGGCAGGGGATCTGGGAGAGAACCACAACCCGGAAACCCATCTGATCCCGCTGGTGCTGGATGTGATGGGCGGTCAGCGGCCCTATCTGCAGATCTTCGGCGACGATTACCCGACGCCCGACGGCACCTGCATCCGCGATTACATCCACGTCAGTGATCTGGCCGATGCCCATGTGCTGGGGCTGGAGCGTCTGCTGCGGCTGCGTGAGCGCGGTGAGGCGCCGCGTGAGCCGCTGATCTACAACCTCGGCAACGGCACCGGCTATTCGGTGCAGCAGGTGATTGAAACCGCCAAGGCGGTCACCGGCCGGGGCCTGCTGGCCCATGTGGCACCGCGGCGGGCGGGCGACCCGGCCCAGCTGGTGGCCGCCGCCGGCAAGGCCCACAGCGAGCTGGGCTGGCGGCCGCGCTATCCGGAGTTGGCGGCGATCATCGAGCACGCCTGGGCCTGGCATCAGGGTGCCCTGCAGGTGGCCCGCAGCCGCGGCGCCGGCCGCTGACCGGACGATCCGCTGCGGTCGCCATTCCTGCGCCTGCGGCAGGACCCCAGGCCTGAAACCAGCCTGGAAGCCAGGCCACGAGAGGCGGTGTGATGGCTGGTGGAACAAGCGATGGGGAGGCCACAGGCCGCTTGAGCCCACTGTCTTCCGGGGGTTCTGTCTTCCGGGGGTTCTGTCTTCCCGCGGCCCTCTCTGAGCGGAGCACTGGCTC
>CAYNGR010000091.1:10086-12437 GCA_964396755.1 uncultured Cyanobium sp.
CTGTCTTCCGGGGGTTCTGTCTTCCCGCGGCCCTCTCTGAGCGGAGCACTGGCTCAGCGGGGTACTGCCTGAGCGGAGCACTGTCTGCCCGGGGCCCTGTCTGCCCGGGGCTCCTGTCTGTTCGCGGAACGGTCTGAGAGGGGACCTGTGTCTGCCCCGAGCCCACGCTGCGAGCCGGATCCGCCATGCTGGAACTGCTGTCCTTGCTGACGCGCGCCACCACCACATTCTTGTTTTCGCTGGCAGCGCCGCTGCGTTTCTATGGAACCGATGCGAGTGACACGATTGCCGGATTCACCCTGCTGGGTTGGAGCTACGCCGCCTTTTACCTGGCGTCAGCGGCTCTCCTGGTTGATCTCGGCATTGGGTGGCAATGTCTGGGTGGAAGAAGATCGCGTGAGGCTGGAGAACGAGCGGCTGCGGCTGAAGCGCGCGATCTCCAAGCTCGATGCCTTCTTGGGTTACTCCGCGTCCAGCGGCGGGACACGGCGGCGAACCGGCGGGCGAACCAGAGGCTGATCGCCGAGCTGGCGCCGGAGCTGCTGGATCGGCCGATCTGAGCCGGGGCTGACCGCCTGTTGCGGTTCAGCTGCCCTCGCGATGGGCGGAGCCAGGCCGCGCCGGCCACGGCCGAGCCAGCGGTTCGCCGATGAACACCCCCTGATCCGGCATGGCGACGCTGCGCCAGTAGCTCTCGAGCAGCGTGTCGCCGCGGCGGTAGTAGGTGAGCAGCAGGCCCGGGTGGGGGAATTTGCTGGTGAGGTTGCAGGGTTCGACGACGGTGCCGTAGCTGCCGGTGGCGCCGGCCTCCAGCCAGCGCAGGGCGCTCATCTGGCCGTTGCCGCCGTCGCGCGAGCCGCCGGAGCGGCCGGTGAGCCTGCCGCCGCTGGAGGTGAGGTGATCGGCCACGGCGCCGGGCCGGAAGCGGCCGCCCCTGAGGTCCGGCACGGAGGGCAGGCCGGTGAACAGGGCGATCGCGTCGCGGATGCCGAGCAGGGCGTCGCTGTGCAGGATGCCGATCTGTAGCCGGGACCCCAGCAGCTGGCGCGTGGCGGGATACAGGCGTGCGCGCACGTTGCGCAGCCGGTCGCTGCTGCTGAGCAGGTAGGCGGTGCCCGGGGGGGCGCTGCCATCGGCGGCGAGGCCGCGAGCGATCAGGGCCCGGGCCTGGGGAAGGCTGGTGGCGGCCAGCAGCATCGACGGGCGCAGGCCCAGCTGGCTCCAGGGCCGGCGGATGTCGCCGCGGGCGTACCAGGGATTGGCGGGGGTGGCGCGGCAGGTGTCGAGGCAGCCGCTGCGCAGGCGCCCGAAGCTGAAGGCGCTGGTGATCGAGACGCAGCCCACGCGCCAGGGGGCGGCCCAGGCGAGGGCGTAGGCCTGCACGTGGGCAGGGGTCTGGCGGCGCACCTGGGGAATCAGGCGCCGGAAGTCGGCCACCGGCAGCTCGGGCCCCGGCGGGAAGCGCACCCGGATCACCTGGCTGGCGGGAATCTGCCGCGCCTGTTGGTAGTGCTGCCCGATCGCCTCGCTGAGGGGATCGGAGGCGTTGATCACCAGGGCCAGCTGGCGGGCCTGCAGTGGGGAGCTGGCAGCGGCCTCCTCGGTCTCTGCGGCCTTGCCGGCGGCGGGCTGGCCGGCCTGCCGATGGCGGATCGGTGCTTCGCGTTGCAGGGCGATCCCGATGGCTGCGGCCAGCAGAACGGTTCCAGCCAGCAGCACGGCGGCGGCTGTGGCGGCCGGATCGTGGCGGCGGATCGATCCTGAGGCTGTGCGGAGCGCCTGGCGCAGCGGGCGGAGGGGGGCAGCGGGCAGCATCCGGAGGACACCAGACTCCTTCTCCAGGCTGCCAGGGGCCGATGGCTGGCGTCGGCGGAGCCGCTGTTCGGCAGTTGTGCAGCGTCCTGCGGTGCCGGTGAGGCGCTCTGGGGTGGAGCGAGGCGGGTGGCCCGTAGCGTTCTGCAGGTCATGCGCAGTGTGCATACCGACGGGTCTGCTGTCTGACAGCGTCGAAACACCCATCACTGCCGAAACGGGTTAAAAAGGGATGGAGACACGGCGGCAGCTGGTGCGATGCACGCGCCCCGCGTCTCCTGACAGGGGATCGCTGTAGGTCTGGACAGTTGCCTGGCTGCTTCCGGGCGTCCGGGGGGGCGCTGCCGGCGTGGCGGTTGAGGCAGGCCCCGGTTCATCAGGGCTCGTGCTGGCTTCGCAAGCCTTGCGACGGCCCTGACTTGCGGCCCTTATGCGCCCTGCGCATAAGGGCTTTATGCTCACAGAGGCCGGCGGCGGTGGCTGATGTTTCGCACGCGCCCCACGGTCAGCTTAAGAATTGGTGTGTCCAGGTAGGGGGG
>CAYNGR010000092.1:0-6250 GCA_964396755.1 uncultured Cyanobium sp.
GAGCTGCCCGAGGAGGAGGTCAAGGATCTGCTCTGGCGCGCCCGCCAGCCGGTGAGCCTCGAGACCCGCATCGGCGACAGCGAGGACACCGAACTGCTCGATCTGCTGGCCTGTGACGGCGTCCGGCCCGATGAGCTCGTCGATGGCGAGTGTCTCAAGGGTGATCTGCGCGCCCTGCTGGAGCAGCTGCCGGAACTGCAGTGCAAGGTGCTCAAGATGCGCTACGGCATCGACGGCAACGAACCGATGAGCCTCACCTCGATCGCCCGCACCCTGGGCATGAGCCGTGACAAGACCCGCAATCTCGAGCGCCGGGCCCTCGAAGGCATCCGCAACCAGTCCCCGGTGCTGGAGGCCTACCTGGTCGCCTGATCGCGGCCCCAGCCCTCAGGCAGCGCATCCCCCGCAGACAGCAAGCCCCCGCGGCGGCCGAGTCGAGCTGCAGCGGGGGTTTTGCCATGCATGGCGGCTGCACCTGCGCCCCACGGATTCAGAAGAACTCGTCGAAGTTGTCGAAGTCGACGGCGCGGAACTTGCCCGCCTCCACCTGGCTCATCAGCCGGGTCAGCTGCACCCAGAGAGCTCCGGCGGTGGCCAGGGACAGCACGAAGGCCACCAGCAGCGCGGCGCCACCACTGAAGCCGAACACCTGCAGGCTGCCGCCGATGAACAGGGTCACGCCCAGAATCGTGCCCAGCCAGGGCAGCACCGTCTCAGGGCGGGCCAGGGGCAGCAGGGCCAGGCGATCCTGCTTCCAGCCGTCGAGCCGCAGGCTCACCATCCGGGAGAAGGTGAGGCCGCAGAGCACGCCGATGGCCAGACCGAAGGCCGCCAGGCCGTAAGGAGGCTGACTCAGAGGAGCGAACTCCAGCAGGATCTCGGCGGCATCGAGGTCGCCGAAATCGCCGGACGCCTGATCGCTCAGGGCCTGGGCCATGGAGATCGGCGCGGCCTCCGCCAGCAGGGGAACACAGCGGAGCAGAGCAGCGGGGGCGACGAGCGGCAGCACGGGCGGGCGGCGGTTTCGGTGGGGCCCCGACCCTAAAGGGGGCTGCCGACATGTCGGGGTCGCAACGTGAGGCGGCCGCTGCGCGACGGCGCTCTTCTGAACGGAATCCCTCCCGGCTCGTCCCGGCGGAGCGCTGCTGCTGCAACGCCGGATCCAGGTGATCCTGTCGCTGCCTGCCCCGGGCGCCGGGACGGCTCAGGCTCAGGCCGCCAGCGGATTGAGGCGGTTGAGCAGGTCGCCCGCCAGACGACGGGGGGAGAAGCGGCTGCCGAGCATCTGCAACAGAGCCTGCAGATCGTCGGTGTTGAGTCGGTCGTCGGCCACCAGCGACAGCAGCAGCCGCTGGCGCAGGCTGCCCCCCTGTCGGCCCAGCAGCAGCCGCAGGCCGTCTCGGGCCACCGGCAACAGCTCGGCGGCCGAACCGGCATCGCTCTCGACCACGGTCAGCAGATTCTCCAGCCGCTCCACCCGCAGGCGGCCCTGGCGATCGAAGATGACCTCCATCAGCTTCTCGCGCATCTCGGCGGTGTCGCCGGCCAGCAGCCGCCTGGCCACGTAGGGATAGGCGACGCGAATGATGCGGAACTGGGGGTTGAGCCGCATGGCCAGGCCCTCCTGCGCCACCACGGCGCGGATGATCAGGGCGAAGCGCGAGGGCACGCGGAATGGATAGTCGTACATCAGCTCCGAAAAGCGATCGGTGATCGCCTTGAAGTTGAAATTGCCGACGTCCTCACCCAGGGTGCCGCCCAGAACCTCCTCCAGCGCCGGGATGATCGGAGTGAGATCGGTGCTGGGGTTCAGGAAGCCCAGGGTGACGAAATCCTGGGCCAGCGCCTCGAAATCACGATTGATCAGATGCACCACCGCACCGGTGAGCGTGAGGCGATCCTCATTGCTGAGGGAGTCCATCATGCCGAAATCGACATAACCCACATGGCCCATGCCGTCGGTTTCACCGGGCAGGGCGAACAGGTTGCCGGGGTGGGGATCGGCATGGAAGTAGCCGAACTCCAGCAGCTGCCGCAGACCCGCGATCACACCGGTGCGGATCAGGGCGGTGGGATCGAGCAGATGGGACTCAAGCTCGCGACGGCTCTGCATCTTCACCCCCTCGATCCAGGTGGTGGTGAGCACCCGCCGGGCCGACAGGGCACGCTCCACCGCCGGCACCGTCACCTGGGGGCTGGACGCGAACAGACGGGCGAAGCGCTCGGCGTTGTCGGCCTCGAGCCGGTAGTCGATCTCCTCAAACAGGGTGGAACCGAACTCATCGATGATCTCGCCCAGGCCGAAGCCCAGATTCAGCGGCAGCAGCGGCGCCACCAGCAGGGCCAGGGCCCGCAGCAGCACCAGATCGCGGCGCAGCAGGAAGGGCAGGTCCGGCCGCTGGATCTTCACCGCCACCCAGTGGCCATCGTGAAGCCTCGCCTTGTAGACCTGGCCGAGGCTGGCGGCCGCCACCGGATAGTCGGGGAAGACGGCGAACAGGCGGCTGGCGGGAGCACCGAGCTCCTGCTCCAGGGTCGCCATCGCCTGCTCGTGGGAGAACGGCGGCAGGTCGTCCTGCAGCCGGGTGAGCTCCTCAAGCCAGTCGCGCCGCACCAGATCGGGGCGGGTGGAGAGGGCCTGGCCGACCTTGATGAAACAGGGCCCCAGGCTGGTGAGGCTGGTGAGGATGCGCTGGGCCAGGCGGCGCTGGACCCGCTGGTCGCGGCTGTTGCCCTGGGTGATCAGGCTGAGAGCCAGGCTGCCGAGGGTCCAGAGGATCACCAGCAGGCGCGGAATCCAGATCCAGGGGCGCAGCAGCAGCCAGCGGCGATCGACAGCAGGGTCGTAGCGGGGCAGAGGCGGCTGAGGATCCGTGGCCGGCAGCGGAGCGGCGGGCGCATCGACGGCGGAAGCCAGGGCCTGGCCGACCGGAGAGCTTGGGGCCACGGAAAAAACTTGGCGGGGCAGGAGGAGTCCTGCGGCTGCGCAGACTCTAGAAACCGCCTGCCTGCCGCCATGGGCCGCCTCCGGGGCCATCCGCTTCTCACGCTGCTGCAGGCTCCGCCAGCGGCGCTGCCCCTGCATCTGCCCGCCCATGGTCGTGGTCGCGGCCTGACACCGGAACTGGCTGCCCTGCTGCGGCGCCGGCCTGGCAGCTGGGATCTGCCGGAACTGCCGGGCTTCGGCGGGCCCCTGGAGCACGAGGGGGCCGTCGCCGACAGCCAGGCCCGCTGCGCCGAGCTGTTCGGCGCCAGCCGCTGCTGGTTCGGCGTCAATGGCGCCAGCGGATTGCTGCAGGCGGCTCTGCTGGCCCTGGCCCCGCCGGGCGCCCGGGTGCTGCTGCCCCGCAATCTGCACCGCTCGCTGCTGCACGGCTGCGTGCTCGCCCAGCTGGAGCCGCTGCTCTACAGCCTGCCCTTCGATCCGCTCTCCGGCCTGTGGTTGCCGCCGGATCCGGCCCAGCTCGAACGGGTGCTGCAGGCGGCCCTGGCCAGCGGACCGGTGGCCGCCCTGGTGCTGGTGGCGCCCACCTACCAGGGCCTGATGCCCGATCTGGCCGGCCTGATCGGCATCGCCCACCGCCATGGTCTGCCGGTGCTGGTGGATCAGGCCCACGGCCGCGGCGAGGCGGTGGCGGCCGGCGCCGAGCTCACGGTGCTGTCGCCGCAGAAGGCCGCCGGCGGACTGGCACAGGGGGCGGCGCTGCTGGCCCAGGGGGAACAGCCGAGGCCGGAGGCGATCGAACGGGCGCTGCTGTGGCTGCAGACCTCCAGCCCCAGCGCCCTGCTGCTGGCCTCCACCGCCCTGGCGCTCGAGGAGCTGCACAGCGAGGCTGGCCGCAGGCGCCGCCGGAAGGCCGAGGCGCGCGCCGGTCGGCTGCGACGGCGGCTGGAGGCGATGGGCCTGCCGCTGCTGGCGGGCGACGATCCGCTGCGGCTGGCCCTGTGCACCGCTCCGCTGGGCTTCTCAGGGCTGCAGGCCGATGCCTGGCTGCTGGAGCGTGGCGTGGTGGCGGAGCTGCCCGAGCCGGGCTGCCTCACCTTCGCCCTGGGACAGGATCCGCCCGCCAGCCTGGAGCGCCTGTTGCCCAGACATCTGGCGGAGCTGAGGCGGGCCCTGGCGACGGATCCGCTGCCGCCGTTCACGCCGCCGCCCCTGCCGCTGGTGGCGGCCCCGGAGCTGCCGCTGGCCCAGGCCTGGCGGGCGCCGCGACGGCAGCTGCCGCTAGCGGACGCGGTCGGCTGCCTGGCGGCCGAACCGCTCTGCCCCTATCCCCCCGGCATCCCGTTGCTGGTGCCCGGAGAGCGGATCGATGCGCAGCGCGCCACCTGGCTGGAGCAGCAACGCCGCCTCTGGCCCGGTCAGATCGCGGACACCCTGGCGGTGGTGGAGGCGCCGAGCGGAGCTGCCGGCGGGAGCGACGTGGCTCAACGGCAGCGGCCGGCGGAGCCGAGGCGCAGTTCGTGACAGGAGGGGCGCGCGGAGCGGCAGCCGTGACAGGGTGGCCCCTGACGCCCCGTTGCCTGCCCCCGGAGGCCATGACCTCCCCCCCTGCTGCACCCTCTGATCCCGGCCCGCTGCCCCGGCCCCGCGACGGCGCCCGCGAGGAGCCGGAGGGCTACCGCTGGGATTTCGTCACTCCCGGTCTGCCGGACGGCGTGTTCGAGGACGCCCCGGGCTTCGCGCCGACGCCGATGGAGCTGCGGGTGATGCTGCTGGCCCACCTGCGGCCGCGGCCCGACTCGCTGGTGTGGGACATCGGCGGCGGCACCGGCGCCCTGGCCCTGGAGATCGCCCGGCTGATGCCCGCCGGAGCGGTGCACACGCTCGAACGCGATCCGGATGCGGTCGAGCTGCTGGAGCGCAACCGGCGACGCTTCGCGATCACCAACCTGCACAGCCACCTGGGCCGGGCTCCGGCGGATCTCGATCAACTGCCGCCCGATCCCGACCGGGTGCTGCTGGAGGTGGGTCGCCCGCTGGTGGATGTGCTGCGGGCGGTGTGGCAGGCGCTGCGGCCCGAGGGGCGGCTGGTGATCAGCACCGTCAGCCTGGAGGGGCTGGTGGATGCCAGCGATACGCTCGCCCAGCTCGGCGCACGCGATGTGCAGGTGGTGCAGGCCACGGTGCATCGCATGCAGCGGCGTGGAAGCCAGGCCAAGCTGGCCGCGGCCGAACCGCTGTTCGTGATCGCCGCCGAACGCTGAACCGCCCCTCCTTACCCTCCTTGCCTTCCCGCCCCCGCGCCGCCACCTCCCTCGCCCGACTGGCCAGCGGCTGGGCCGTGGGCGGCTTCGGCGCCGTGGTGGTGCTGCTGGGCGGCTGGTGGTTCACCGTGGCGGTGGGGGTGATCGTGCATCTGGGCCTGCTGGAGTTCTTCCGCATGGCGCAGTTCAAGGGCATGCGGCCAGCCACCAAGACCACGCTGGTGGCGGTGCAGCTGCTGCTGCTCTCGACCCAGGCCGCCGGCGCCGGCGGCCTGCTCGGGGCGGGGGTGGCCGGCGATGTGGCGGCGGCGGTGCTGCCGGCCTCCGGGGCGGTGATCTGCGGCTGGCTGCTGCTGCAGCCGCGCACCGGCACGATCGCCGACATCGCCGCCTCGATCTTCGGGTTGTTCTATCTGGGCTTCCTGCCCAGCCACTGGATCAAGCTGCGCGATCTGGCCGATCCATCGCTGGCGCCGAACCTGTCCGGCAGCGTGGCGCTGGTGGGACTGCCCTGGAGCTCCGGTCTGGCGCTGACGCTGCTGGCCTGCTTCCTGATCGTCGCCACCGACATCGGTGCCTACGTGATCGGCCGCCGGCTCGGCCGTCATCCGCTCTCACCGATCTCGCCCGGCAAGACGGTGGAGGGAGCCCTGGGTGGGCTCGCCTGCGCCATGGTCGTCGGTGCCGCCGGGGGCCTGTGGCTGGGCTGGCGCTGGGGAGCCCTGCTGGGAGGCCTGCTCGGGGTGGTGGTGGCCCTGTTCGCCCTGGTGGGTGATCTGACCGAATCGATGATGAAACGCGACGCCGGCCTCAAGGATTCCGGCGATGTCATCCCCGGCCACGGCGGCGTGCTGGATCGGATCGACAGCTATCTGTTCGTGCCGGCGGTGGTCTACTCGCTGGTGACCCTGGTGCTGCCGCTGGTGCAGCGCGGTTGAGCCCTTCGCCAGGTGGCGACAACCAGGGGCGCTCTGGCCTCGAGGTCGGCCCAAGGGAGCCGCAGGGCCTCAGCACGGATCAGCCCCTGACCGCCCGCAGCCCC
>CAYNGR010000092.1:6350-12426 GCA_964396755.1 uncultured Cyanobium sp.
CCCAAGGGAGCCGCAGGGCCTCAGCACGGATCAGCCCCTGACCGCCCGCAGCCCCGCTTTCCCTCCGGCAACCGCACCGGCGGCTCTGCGTGGCAGGGCCGGGGCGGCGACTGTCGACGACCGCAGGGCTGGCGATCAGGGACGGCGATCAGGGATGGACAGCAGCGACAGGTCGCTGCTGAGCCCGGGTGCCGCGACAGCAGCGCCGGTCGCGGCGCCAGCGGCCTGCGCCCGTCGCGTCTGGGGCGTGGGCAGGAATCCCGGCTCAGACCGGCGGGCCAGCCAGCCGCGCGTCAGAACTTGGTGGAGTTCACCGGCCGCAGCTGCAGCGACGCCTCGCCGGGAACCAGCTTGTAGGTGACCTGGCGGGTGCCACCGGTGGGGCGGGCGTTGGTGTCGCCAGGGAGATAGATCGGGAAGCGGCGCACCAGGCTGGTCTCGACCACGGCGAACGTGTCGTGGCCGCGGTAGCCGCTGGAATCCTTCGAGCTCATGGCCCCCAGGCGGATCGGCAGCAACGATCCCCGACGGCTGACGCTCCAGGCCCAGACCGAGCCGTAGCTGCCGCTGCCGGCGCTCTGTCCGTAGACGAACAGCTCGGGCAGGCCATCACCGTTGAGATCCTCCACCTCGGCTCCCACCACCGTGGCGTCCACTGTCAGCTTCTGAAGCGGCAGCGGTTTGCCGTCGCGCTCGGTCTGCACCGTCAGCTGCTGAGTGGAGCCCTCGCCTTTCGCATCCACCTTGAACGTGACGCCCTGAAGCTTGAGGGTGTTCTGGTAGGGAGCGGCCAGGGCCGGCATCGCCGAGGCAACCAGGCTGCCGCAGCCGGCCAGAACAAGAGCGAGGACGCGACGGGAAAGGGGCTGTGACACCAGCTCGGCAGTGCGAGAACGTGCCGCATCCTGACGGCTGCCAGGCGGCGGCGCCACCCCGATGGCGGCAGCCGGGCAGAGCCGACCCCGGCCTCAGGTGGAGACCTGAGCCCGGCCCTGCAGTTCCAGCTCCTCACCCCTGACCTGGGCGTGCTCGAAGCGGATGTTGGCGTCGCGGGGCAACCGGGACAGATCAGCCGTGCCCTCGGGCCCCCCCGCCTCGGCGCGCAGCAGCAGGCCCCCGTCCTCGATCAGCAGGCGCGTGGGGCGCTGCAACGGCTGCCCCTGGTCGCTGTCGCGACCGCAGAGGATGAGACGCTCCGCATCGAAGCGCAGGCCAGCCAACGGCGCCTGGCCGAGCAGCTCGGCCGCCAGCGCATCACCCAGAGCGTTCCAGGGCGGTGCCGTCAGGGAGCAGCTCAACCCCTCAGCGCTGAACACCACGGTGCCGCTGATCTCGAACGGGTGCTCGAGCCGCAGACTCTGCTGGCGCAGCAGGGCACCCATGCGCACCTGCATCGGCGCGCTGCGCAACACCACCCGCTCGAAGCGCAGCTCCTGAAAGCGCACACCCCGGGCCTGCAGGCGCACACCGTCGAGGCGTCCGCGCATCAACTGGGCGGCGCTGCCCTCCAGCTGGATCTGCAGCTCCTCGATCGCCTGGCACTGCTGACGCAGCCACAGCTCCAGGCCCCGTGCCAGCAGCCGCAGCACCGGGCCGCCCGCGGCGCTGTCGGCACCCGCAGTGGTGGCGGGATCAGCAGGGGGGCCGTCGCCCATGGGCCGCTCGGGGAATCGCTGGCGCCTCTCTATCAGAGCAGGGCTGCAGGCTGCCGACGACAGACAGCCGCCGGGCGGCGCGCCGACATCCGGGAGGCTGTGGTCGCTGCGCATCCGACGGCGCTCTGGTGGCAGCTGCGGGATGCTGGAGCCTGGAGTCCCGCCCCGAGCAACCCAGGTGGAGCAACGTCAGCCCAGCCAAGGCGCCGGGGGAGGGGTCCGATGAGCCCTGCGGCTGGCACGTTGTTGATCGTCGGGGCAGGGGTGTCCGGCTGCGCGCTGGCCGCACAGCTGCGCCGGCTGGGCTGGCGCGGGCCGATCCGGATGCTGGAAGCGGGCCGGGGCGTGGGCGGCCGCGCCGCCAGCCGGCCCTGCCGCCAGGACCCCAGGTGGACACTCGATCACGGCGCCCCCTTCCTCAACCTGCAGGGCGAAGAGGCGCCGGCTCTGCTGCGGCCCCTGCTGCAGGCCGGCTGCCTGCGCGCCTGGCCGCCGCCCGACGCGATACCTGGCCAGAACGGCACGGCCCTGAGGCAGCTGGACGGCGACGGCAGCCTCAGCGACCGCCCCGGCCCGCTGGCCGCTGAGGGTCAGCTCTACCGGGGCTGGCCGGCGATGGCGGATCTGGCGGCGGGGATGCTGGAGCTGGCCGAGCAGGCCCGCCACAGCGGCGGTGCGGCGGAGGGAGCCCCGCCGGTGGAGCGCCTGCACGGGCGGCGCATTGAGACCCTGAATCGCGGCGATGGCCTGTGGCGGCTGGGCGATGCCGCCGCTGAGCCCCTGGCGCAGGGCGAATGGCTGGTGCTCTCGGGAACGCTGCTGGCCCATCCCCGCTGCCGGGCGCTGCTGGGCTGTGCGGAGGTGCCCCTGGCGGCGGCGAACCGGCAGCTGCAGGACCCTGCCGTGACGCGGGCGCTGACGGCGATCGCCGGCCTGCACTACGACCCGCGGCTGGCGCTGCTGCTGCGGCTGGAGACCGGAGCGGCCCAGACCTGGCGGGCGCTGCCGTTCCGGCACCTGTGGTTCAGCGAGGCGGCCCGGCAACGCTGGGGACTGGAGCGGATCTCGCTGCAGCCGGCCTCTGACGGGCGCTGCGGGGTGGTGATCCACGCCCGCCCGGCGGATCTGGTCGGCTGCGGCCGGCTGGCCAACGGCATGGACAGCGCCAGCCCGGACGCCGCGGACGCTCAGATCAAGGCCCTGAGCAGCGCCCTGGTGGAGGCCCTGGCGCCCTGGATCAGCGGCGCCGATCTGCCGCCGATCCGGAGCCGCCAACGGATGCTGTGGGGCGGCGCCTTCCCGCTGCCGCCGGGGCTGGATCCGGAGCTGCTGCTCTGCTCCGCCAGCAGGCTGGCCCTGTGCGGCGATGCCATCGCCACGGAGGGGTTCGGGCGGCTCGAGGCGGCCTGGCGCAGCGGCGAATGGCTGGCGCAGCGGCTGCTGCCCTGGCTGGAGGCCGGCGGCGCCTGACGCGAGCGCTGTGAGCAGCGCTCAGCGCTGTGGTCCCGCCCGGCCAGCGGAGCACCGCGATCGGCCTAGGGGCAGACCCGCCCAAATCCGGCTCACTGGCAGAGCGCATCGCCCTGCTCCGGCCTCGGAGATGGGAGGCCCGCTGGCTGCGCCAGCCCTCAGCAGGGGCTGGCGGGCTGGCGATCAGGCGGCGGCTGGGGCCGCCTCACCTGCGGCCGCCAACCAGCGCTGGGCCACCAGCTGCGGCTGGTCGATGTGGGGCAGGTGGCCGCAGTCGGCCAGTTCCTCGACGCGCTCGCCCAGCAGCGCCAGGGCGGCCCGCTTCAGCGGCGGCCGCAGGATCCGGTCGTCGGCGCCCCACAGCACCTGCAGCGGCTGACTGGGCAGGGGGTCCCCGCAGCCGGCGAAGCCGCCGGAGCGGGCAAAGCGGGCCAGGGCCCGGTCCCAGCCAGGGCAGCGCAGATGCAGCGAGGCGATCTCCAGCTCGGGAGCACCCACATCGCGGTCCGGTTGGGCGAAGGCGCTGCGGCACAGGCCCCGGCGCACGCCCGGCAGCGCCAGAAAGCGGACGCCCAGGCCATCGAGCAGGGGCGGCAGCGGCATCGGACGTCCGGTGAGGCCCGCTGGAGCCAGCAGCAGCAACCGCTCGATCCGCTGCGGGCAACGGCGCGCCAGCTCCACCGCCACCGATCCGCCCATCGACGCGCCGATCAGACCCAGGGGCCGATCCCCCTCGCGCTCGGCAATGGCCTCCAGCAGCTGCTCGAGATGCTGCAGCACGGCGGCGGGGCCATAGTCCGCCTGCTCCGGCCGGGGGCAGAAGCCGAAGCCATACAGGTCGGGCACATACAGGCGGTGGTCCGCTGCCAGCAACGGCGCCAGCCGCCGGAACTCCAGGTGGGAGCTGTCGAAGCCGTGCAGCAGCAACAGCGGTGGCCCATCGCCCAGCACCGCCACCGGCCAGGTGTGCGGCAGCTGAGGCAGGGACCACCACTGCACGGCGGCGGCGAGATCGCGAGCCAGGGGATCGAGCAGCTGGCCGGCCTGCTGCTCCAGCAACGCCCTGGAGTCAGCGGGTGTCTGCGTCGAGGCGTCGCCTGAGGGTGGGATGGCTGTGGTCACGACAGGCAGCACTCAGCGCCGGTGCTGACCAGGGCCGCCAGCAGCTCATCAGGACCGACGGGGAAGGGCAGGCGATGCAGGTCGGAATCGGGCCGGCAGGCGAAGGCGCAAACCTGCTGCAGCTCCGCCAGGCTGGCCCCGGCGAGACCGAGCTGGGCCAGATCCCGCGGCAGAGCGAGCCGATCGAACAGGCTCAGCAGCTGGCGGCGGGCCTGGGCCGCCAGGCGGTTGCCGCCCAGCTGCTCCTCCAGCCGCAGCTGCACCAGGATGCCGAAGCCCACCTTCTCGCCATGCAGCTGACCGTGACTGGCAGCCAGCTGGGTGAGACCGTTGTGCACGGCATGGGCCGCCACGGTGCGGCAGCTGGCGCCGCCCATACCGCCGATCAGGCCGGCGGTCAGCGCCGCGGCCTCCGCCACCCGCACCCAGGCCTCACCGCCGGGCTCGGCCAGGGCTGTCTCGGCTTCCAGCAGCAGCTGATCGCGCAGCACCCGGGCCATCTGCACGGCCATCTGCACCAGGGCATCGCCGCTGTTGCCGCTGCTCACCGACGCCTCATACCACTTGGCCATGGCATCGGCGATGCCGCTGACCAGGGTGCGAGCCGGGGCCCGGCGCACCAGGCCGTGATCGAACACCAGCAGGTCGGGGCAGCGCTGCAGCGCCACATCCCTCTGGAAGGCGCCCTCGGGTGAATAGAGGTTGGCCAGCGCCGTCCAGCCGGCACAGGTGGCGGCGCTGGTGGGCACCGTGATGCAGGGCAGACCGAGCCGGTCGGCGAGCAGCTTGCCGGCATCGAGCACCTTGCCGCCCCCCGCGGCGATCACCGCATCGCAGTCGCGGGCGCGAGCCAGCTCGGCCAGGGGTTGCAGGTCCTGCTCGCAGCAGTCATGGCGCAGCTCCGCCGGGCTGACGGCCAGGCCGGCCCCCTGCAGATCTGCCGCCAGTGCGGAGCGCAGCGACGCGGTGGCGGCGCTGCGGCCCAGTAGCAGGTGACGGCGGCCGAGGCTTGCGATGGCCGGCAAGGCCTGGCGCCAGGCACCCTCGCCGCGCAGCACCAGGGCCGGGGCGATCTGCTGACGCTGCGGAGCCGGATCGGCCAGGGACTCCGCCGCCAGGGTGGACTGGGGGTCACCGCTGATGGAAACCATGCCGGCGCGCATTGATGTCAAGCAACCAATGTAGAAGTGAAGCGATTGGCAGCCGCGGCGGGTGAGCCGGCGACAACCGGACTCCCCCTGCATGCGCCTGCTGCAGCAAGGCCGAGCGGGGGCATTGCCGGCCCGGACGGGAGGGCTGGCGCAGGGGACGCGGAGCTGATGCCGCGATGGCAGCCCTGCCCGAGATCCAGGCTCAGGCGAACGCCTCAGCGCGCGGACTCCAGACACAAAAATGGGGCGGCCAGCTGGCCGCCCCGATCGAGAGAGCAGAGATCGGACGGACCGATCAGGCGCCGGCGGTGGCCAGGGCCGGCAGGCTGAGTTCGCTCTGCTTGCGGATCACCACCTGCTTGCTGTCGTCGACATCGACCAGGGCAGCGTCGCCCTCACCGATGCGGCCGCTGAGAAACTCCTCGGCCAACGAATCCTCGAGCAGGCGCATCACGGCACGACGCAGCGGACGGGCGCCGTAACTGGGGTTGTAGCCCTCTTCGACGAGGCGCTCCTTGAACGCCTCGGTGACCGACAGGCGGATGCCCTTCTCCTGCATGCGGGCGAAGATCTCGCGCAGCATGATCTCGGCGATGTCCTTGACCTCGTCGCGGCTGAGCTGGCGGAAGACGATGATCTCGTCGAGACGGTTGAGGAACTCAGGGCGGAAGTACTGCT
>CAYNGR010000093.1:0-12355 GCA_964396755.1 uncultured Cyanobium sp.
CGCCTCAACTCACCCTCCTGCCAGGGTGCGACCTGGTCCATGCTCTGCAGCCCCAGATCGCCCAGCGGCGTGCGTGCGGCCACTCCCCCCAGCAGCTTCGGGGCGACCACGGCGGCGATCCGCTGCACGCAGCCCTGGCGCAGGGCCGCGGCCGCCAGCTCCGGCCCGCATTCCCAGAGCACCTGGTTGCAGCCCCGTGCCGCCAGGGCCTCCAGCAGGGCCCGGGGTTCGCAGGCGGGCAGCTCCAGACGCTCCAGCCCCCGGCCGGCCGGGACGCGTCCTGCCTGCGCCGGCGGGACGGAGACGTCCTGTGGTGAGCTTCTGTCTTCGCTGCTTCGCCGCGGTTCGCCGGTGTCCGCTGCGCCGCTGGCGAGCCGATCGATCGCCGCCCGTGCCTCCTCGGGCGCCTCTGGTCCATGGGCCACCAGGGTGGCGGCCGCGGTGGTGTCCCACAGGCGTCGCTCGGCCGGCAGCTCCAGACCGCGGCTGAGCACCACCCGCAGGGGTTCGGGATCGCGCCGGCCGCGGCTGCTGAGCAGCGGATCGTCGGCGCGCACGGTGCCGCCACCGACGATCACCGCGTCGCAGTCGGCCCGCAGCCGATGCACCCAGCCCCGGGCCTCGGGACCGCTGATCCACTGGCTGGCGCCGTTGGGCAGGGCGGTGCGGCCATCGAGGCTCATCGCCCACTTGAGGATCGCCAGGGGACGCCCCGTGGCGAGGCGATGCAGGAAGGGAGCGTTGAGAGCGCGGGCCTCGGCCTCCAGCACGCCCTCGATCACCTCGATGCCGGCGGCGCGCAGCTGGGCCAGGCCACCGCCGGCCACGCGCGGGTTGGGATCGCCCATCGCCACCACCACCCGCGCCACACCGGCCGCGATCACCGCCTCGCAGCAGGGGGGTGTGCGGCCGTGATGGCAGCAGGGCTCCAGCGTCACCACCAGGGTGCCGCCGCGGGCCCGTTCGCCCGCCTGGCGCAGGGCGCCCACCTCGGCGTGGGCGTCCCCGGCGCGGGCATGGAAGCCTTCGCCTACCAGGCTGCCATTGGCATCGAGCACCACGGCACCCACCAATGGATTGGGACTGGTGCGGCCCGTCCCCAGCGCCGCCAGCTGCAGGGCGCGGCGCATCCAGGGGATCCAGGGGGAGGGGGCGTCCACTGCAGATCCTGCCCAGGTCCTCATGTCAGTCGCTCACCCGCCCAGTCGAGCAAGGCGGACGCCGCCTGCAGGGCGGCAGCGGCGTCCTCAGGACCGAACACATCGGCGGGCAGCTCATCGCCCAGGGCATCCGGGTAGCGCGTGGGGGCGTAGAGCTTGTCGAGCAGGCGGGCCTGCCGTTGCCAGTCCTGGGCCGACCCGTCGCCCAGCTCGCGCAGCAGCCCTGTGAGCGAATGGCTGCGCAGGTCTCGATCCTCCGCAGCCAGCAGAGCCTTGAGAGCCTTCTCGCCCACCTGCTGGGCCAGAAAACAGGCCTGCGCCGGCTGGCCACCAGCCTCGAGCAAGCGGGCCGCACGCAGATCGTCCTTGGCCTGAAGCAGCCAGAGCCTGGCCCTCTGGCGAGCGCTTTCCAGGCTCATGGGAAGTGGCTGCCTTCCAGCAGGGGAATCGCCTCCAGGCGCACCGTGCGCCAGAAGGGGGCATCGCCATGGCGGGCCAGCAGCTGCGGCGTGGCCACCAGCGGCTGCAACGGCAGCCGGCAGTTCTGCAAGGCCTCCAGCACCGCGTCATAGGCGTCGAGCACACGGCAGTGCTCCAGGCCCATCACCAGAAGATCCACATCCGACCGCCGGCTGGCCGTACCCCGTGCCCAGCTGCCGAACAGCCAGAGGCCTTCCGGCTGCACCCGGTGCACCAGGGTCTCCAGGGCCGGCAGAAGTTGGTGCCGCAGGGCTTCCGGGAGGTTGTCGACCTGGATGCCGCAGCGGAGCTCAGGCCCGATTCCCATTGCCGGAGGGGCTCCATCGTGTGGGGTTGAAGAGGGGGTGTTCATTGGCGGCGCACCCCTAACCCAATATCGGGGACCAGGCCATTATCAATCGGCCGTCTTGCCGCTGGAGCGCATCGGCGGCCCGCACGGTCCCTTCGGCAGCCTCTGGCCTCCACCCGCCGATTTGTCTCCGAGCTGCCATCCCAAGCTCCCGGGTCTTGGAGCCGTAGCCCTCAGGCTTCTGCGTCGCTGGTCAGGCAGACGCGGCATGGACCAACTCCAAGGGTCCTGGCCACGATGTTGCCCACTCCACAGACCTGACCACGCGGCTCCGATCGCACAGGACGGCGCCTCACGGCGGGATGAGGGTTCTCTGGTCAAGGCAGGGAGGTGCGCTCCTGCCGGCCGATGGGATCCACCGCCCGGCAGTGCTCCAGTCGCAGGGCACCGCGGCGGCCCAGGGTCTGGCAGCGCAGCCCCGGAGCCTGGGCCGACTCCAGCCCCAGCAACCAGACGCTTTCACCAGGGGGCAGGTTGACGTGATCTTCGGGCCGGATGCGCATGCCCGCATACCAGCTGAGGCCGGGCCGCTCGCCCTGGCGCCAGAGCCGTACCTCGCCGCCGTCGCGGCCGGCGCCGGCCTCCTGCAGCAGCGTGAGGCCATCGGCCACCGGCCAGGTCTCGTTCAGCTCCCACAGCCACAGGGGTGATGCGAAAAGCAGGACCAGCGCCATCCAGTCAGCCAGCAGCAGCAGTCCGAGGCCCTGGCGGCGATGCTGACGCTCCGCGCTGCAGAGCCAAAGACCGCCCAGCAACAGGCCGGTTCCCAGCAGCAGAGACGAGGGGGCCAGGCTGCTGAGCGGCGAGCTGGCCAGTGCCAGTCCGGCGGCTCTCAGCCCCCGGGCAGTGGCATCGCCCGGCACAGACGCTGCCGCCGGGATCTCCGCGGCCAAGGTCCCCTCTGACGGCATTCCTGCTGCCAGGACAGCGGCGAGCAGGCCCGCCAGCCCCGCCAGCAGCAGCAGCGCCCCGAGCAGCATCCAGAACCGCGGGATCTGCGCCACCACGGCCGATCCCGGCGGATGCTCCGGCCGGTCGCGGCGCACCAGCCAGGCCAGCACCGGCGCGCACACCAGGGCGAAGGGCGGCCAGAGCAGCAGGCTGTACCAGGGCAGCTGGGTGCGCAGCGGCAGCACCATCGCCGCGCACAGCACGGTGAGCCCCAGACACCAGAGGCCGGCCCGGGTGCGCCGCTGTCGCCAGGCCAGGGCGATGCCGAAGGGCCAGAGCGGCAGCCAGGGCCAGCCCCCTTCCAGCACCTCCAGCACCGGCGTCAGCGGTCCGCCGCTGTTGCCCTCGATCGCGGATCCGACGCGGGCGAAGCCCTGGCCCAGCCACATCTGCAGGGCGTCGTCGCCGCGCACCAGCAGGTGGCCGCCATGCCAGGCCAGCCCCGGCAGCAGGCCGATGACCACCGCCAGGGCCAGCTGGCTCCAGGCGCGCCGGCTCAGGTCTCGCTCCAGCAGGCGCAGCAGCAGCGTCCCCGCCAGAACCGGAAAAGCAACGGGGGCCTTGAGCAGCAGCAGGGCACTGGCGGCCAGGCCCGCCACCAACCCATCCGGCAGGTTGGTTCGCCGGCTGGACTGCAGGCCGCTGTGTTGCTGGTTCAGCCGCTGCCCTGATGGGGCGTTCGATGGGGCTTGTGGCGGGTCGCCGTGCGGGTGGCTTGGCAGGCCCTGTTGCGGGCCGTGCTGCAGCCCGCTGTCCAGACCATCCGGATGGTCGCTGCGCTGGTCGGGGTCCGAGCCGCGGCCGGGCCGCCCGTCGGCGCCGAGCACCGCCCACCAGAGCAGCGTCATCGCCACCAGCTGGCAGCCATCCAGCATCAGCAGGTGGCCGTGGCGCAGCACCGGCAGCAGCGTCAGGGCGATGGCGCCCGTGAGCAGGGCCGTCAGCCGATCGCCGGGGCGCAGGCGCCACTGCAGCAGCGCCAGCAGCGGCACCAGCAGCGAGCTGATCAGGGCTGGCAGCAGCCGCAGTAGCCAGACCGGTGGCAGGGCCGTGGCCGGGGCCGCGCTGAGGGTCCGCCAGGTGTCGATGGCGCCGGCCACCAGCAGGTGCAGGCCCGGCGGCTTGTTGAGGTAGGGCTCGCCCCAGTAGCTGGGCCAGAGGCGCTGGGGCCATGGGGTCTGGCTCAGCTCGAGCGACACCCTGGCCACGATGCCCTCATCCCAGTCGAGCAGCGGTGGCCCCGCCAGGCCCGTCAGCGCCAGGGCCAGGGCCGCCAGCCAGAGCAGCGCCAGGGCCAGGCGGAACCGGCCTGGGGCCATCGGCCCGCCCAGCCAGGAGGGGACAGCGGTGGCCGTCCGGGGCCGGCTGAACGGGAGGCGATCCGGGGATGGGGTCACGGCCGCGCTGCAGGGTGTCCGCCCTGAACCCTGGCATCAGCATGGAACCGAGCCGGTGGAGCGGCGGGGCAGGAGCGTCTCGAGGGCTGCACCAACCTCGTCAGAGCCGGAGCCGGGCCCACGCGATGGAGGCCACGACGACACCGGATCCCCTCCGGCGCTGAGCGGCGTTCTCCATCGTTCCTCTGAGGGCGGCCCGCATCAGGCCTGGCGGGCGTCATGGGAGCTGCCGGTTGGGGGGATGGGGAGCGCTGGAGTGTTCCCTGACAGGGTGCCCATCCCCGCAGCATGGAGAAAAGGTCGCCGCTGCTGCTGCCTGTGACCCTGCGGGGAGGAGTGAAGAGCCCTCGTCTGAGTCCGCAGCCGGCGGTCCCTCGAGGATCGGGGTCTGAGGGCTTCAGCCCACCGCCGGCTGCCAGTGCTCTCAGACGCCGCTGGTCCTGGCGCCAGGCATGAATTTGCGCTCGTGCTGAAAGCCGCGCAGCATGCGGTTCCAGTAGACCCAGGGAAGCACATTCTTCTTCACCACCCACATGCTCCAGCGCTCCTGGGTGGGATCGAGCGGGAAGGAGGGAACCGGCTGCTGCTCGTAGTTGAATTCCGCCATGATCACCTTTCCGTAGCCGGTGATCAGCGGGCAGCAGCTGTAACCGTCGTAGCGCGATTCGAGCGGCTGGTCGTCGAGCAGCGACAGCAGGTTGGCCACCAGAACGGGTGCCTGGCCGCGCACGGCGGCGGCCGTCTTGGAGTTGGGCATGCCCGACACATCGCCGAGCGAAAAGACATTGGCGAAGCGCTTGTGCTGGAGGCTGTACTGATCCACCTCCACGAAACCGCTGGCGGCCGCCAGCGGGCTGGAGGCCACCACGTCGGGCGCCGTCATCGGCGGGGTGACATGCAGCAGGGCGTAGGGGATCACCGCGTCGAACGGTTCCTCGCCCTCGTCGCGGCTGGGGCTGGCGGGAATGACGCGGAACACCGCTTCCTGCGTCTCGGGGCGCACCTCGGTGAGCACATGGCTGTAGAGAGCCTCGATGCCCTTGCGTTTGACCACCTCGCGCAGCGGCGCCGCATAGGTGGGCACGCCGAAGATGCCGGGTGTGGCGGTGGCGTAGATCACCTTGCTGTTGGCGGCCACCACCGGATCGCGCTGGATCACGTCGTCGGCGAGGTAGGCGATCTTCTGCGGCGCCCCCGGACACTTGATCGGCATCGGCGGGCAGGTGAACACGGCGTTGCCGCCCTGGAAGCCCTGGATGCACTGCCAGGTGTATTCGACGTGCTCGCGGGAGTAGTTGCTGCACACGCCGCCCTTGCCGAGGGCCTCCGGCAGCCCCTTGATCGCCTCCCAGCGCAGCCGCAGGCCGGTGGCCACGATCAGCACGTCGTAGCTGAGGGTCTGGCCGCCCGTGGTGGTGATGCTGTTGGCTGCCGGATCGAAGCCGGCGGCCGCCTCGCGGATCCAGTGCACCCCCTCGGGGATCAGCGAGGCCTCCGGCCGGCGGGTCTCCTCAAGGCTGAACACACCGCCCCCAACCAGGGTCCAGCCAGGCTGGTAGTCGTGCTGGTCGGAGGGCTCCAGCAGGGCGATTTCCAGCTGGGGCCGGGCCCGCTTCAGCTGGCTGGCGGCCGTGAGTCCTGCGGCGCCGCCGCCGACGATCAGGATCTGGTGGTGGGCCATGGGGCGTGCGGAGGCAATGCACTCAATCTGCCCAGGATCTACACCTGCGTCTCCCCTTCGTCAGGCAGCCCGCCCATGGTTGGGGGATCTGTCACGGCTTGCCCACAGCCCAGCCCCCATGTTCCTGACCCTGCATCAGCACGGCGACAGCCTCGATCAGCAGGCTCCCCTGGTCGAGATCCTCGATCTGCGCCAGCTGGCGGATCCCTTCGCCTCCGTCGTGGCCGGCCGCATCCATGGCGGAGAGGAGCTTCAGGATCCGCACCACTTCGCCAAGGCGGAGCTGCGCTTCCCCTCAGGCGAGAGCCTGCCGCGCTGCTGGCTCGATCCCCTCTATCGCCGTCAGCCCGCGATGATCAACGGCATGTCCCACCGCTCGGCGCGAGGGGCCTGAGCTGAGCGCGGCGGCGGCCGCGGCTCACAGGCCGAACTGGCGGCAGATCAACCAGGGCACGACCACGGCGAGCCCCAGGGTCAGCGGCGCGCCGTAGCGGGTCATGTCGAGAAACCGGTAGCGCCCCGGGCCGAACACCATCAGGTTGGTCTGGTAGCCGATCGGGGTCAGGAAGCTCTGGCTGGCCGCGAAGGTGATGGCATAGATGAACGCCATCGGCGGCAGCTCCAGGCCCTTGGCCAGTTCCGTGGCAATCGGCATCAGCAGCACCACGGTGGTGCCGTTGCTGAGGGCTTCGGTGAAGAGCTGCGCGAGCAGGAACACCACCAGCAGCACCCCATAGGCCGGCCAGCCTCTTAGCGAGTGCAGCAGCTCTCCCGCCAGGGCTTCGGCCAGCCCGGTCTTCTGCATGGCGACGCTGAAGCAGGACAGAGAGCCCAGCAGCAGGATCACGTCCCAGCGCACGGCCCGCTGCAGCTCGCCCGGACGCAGGCAGCCGCTGGCCACCATGATCACCACCGCCAGCAGCACGGCGGCCATCAGCGGCAGCAGCTTGAACAGCGGCAGCAGGATCACCAGGCCGGCGACGATCACCGCCACCCATTTGCGGTTGGTGGTCGGCAGGTCCTTCTCCAGCTCATCGAGCAGCACCAGGTCGTTGTTGGCCTGCATGCCCCGGATCGCATCCACCGGTGCCTGCAGTAGCAGCACGTCTCCCGCCTGCAGCACCACCCAGCCCAGGCGTTCACGCAGCACCTGGTTGCCGCGCCGGACGGCCATCAGGGTGGCGTTGTAGCGCTGCCGGAAGCGCAGATCACGGGGGCTGGCGCCCGCCAGGGTGGAGCCATTGGGGATCAGCACCTCGACGATCCGCTGGGTGGTGATCTCCGGTTTCGACAGCTCCTGGATCGCCTCCTCCTGCTCGCCGGAGGGGGAGAGCACGACCGTGTGGTCCTGCTGCAGCCGCAGCAGGGTTTCGCGGTTGCAGCGCAGCACCAGCCGGTCACCTCCCTGCAGCAGCCGTTCCGCCAGTGGGGCTCCGAAGATCTCCTGGCCCCGCTGCAGTTCCAGCACGTCCACGTCGAATCGGCGCTGCAGGCGGCTGGCGTGCAGCGTCTGGCCGATCAGTTCGGAATCCTGGGGGATCAGCACTTCGGTCAGATAGCCCTCGCGGGCCAGGCCACCGAGCAGGTCGTCGCCGTCGAGGCCCCGGTCCGGCAGCAGTCGGTCGCTCACCAGCACCATGTACAGGCCGCCCAGCAGCCAGACGGGAATGCCGATGGCGGTGAAGCTGAACAGCTCCAGCGAGCCGAAGCCCAGCTGCCGGCTCACATCGCTGGCCAGCAGGTTGGTGGAGGTGCCCAGCAGCGAGATCGTGCCGCCCAGCACCGTGGCGAACGACAGGGGCAGCAGCACCTTCGAGGGGGAGACCCGCCGCCGGTGGCACCAGCCTTCGAGCACGGGCAGCAGCGTGGCGACGATCGGGGTGTTGGGGATGAAGCCGGACACCGGCGCCACCACGCCCACCAGCAGCGTGATCATGCGGCGCGGACTGCGGATGGCGTCCGATCCGATCAGGGCGCGCAGGCGATCGAGTCCGCCGCTGCGGAACAGGCCGGCCGAGACGGCGAACAGGCCCATCAGGGTGATCAGGGCCGGGCTGCCGAAGCCCTGCACGGCCTCGTCCGGCTTGAGCACCCCGAAGGTCACCAGCAGGGCTGCCGCCAGCAGACCGACCACTTCCGGGGCCAGAGCGCCGCTAATGAACAGCACGATCGAGCCGGCGAACACCGCCAGGGTGATCAGACCAGGGGGGCTGGCCGCAACCTCCAGGAAGTTGCGCGTGGCGTCGAGGGTCACGGCCGGCGGCGGGAAGGAATTCGGTCAGCCTAAAACACGGTTTGTGGGTCGGGAAATTGGCGACGTCCATGGTGTCCGTCCGCTGCCTCCTCTGGTTCCGGAACGAACGCTCGGGTCCGCTCGGGCGTCCTGGCGGGTCTGTCGGCGCGATCGGTCGGTCGGCGGCCTCTGCCTGGGTCAGGGCCGGGGCCTGATGCCAGCCCTGCGTCCTGGGCGTTGCGGCTCCAGCACGGCCCGACTGGTTGCCGAAGCCGCCAGCGAAGTCGGGTCCGCCGCATCCCGCCGGCCCTGAGCGTGTGACCACGGGTGGAGGGGCGGCCGGGTGGAGGCCTGGGCGCCGGCATCAGAGCCGGACGCTGCTGTTGGGTCAGCCGGTTCCCCGGCTGTTCGCCGGGGAATGCCTGAGACGGCCCGTTGAAGGCTGATCGTCCGGCAGACGTCAGGGCCGTCAGGCGGTGATGGCCTTCTGGCGACGGCGTGGTCGTCGCAGCGCCCGCCGGCCCTCAGCGCCGCCAGTAGACGACCGCCAGCGTCAGCCCGATCGCCACCACCACACCCCGCAGCCGGCCCGGATCGAGCCGCTCGGCCAGTCGCCCGCCCAGCACGCCGCCCGCCAGCGCGGCCAGCGCCATCACGCCCACCTCTCCCCAGGCCAGCGGCGCCCGCAGGGCGAACAGCAGGGCGGCCAGCAGATTGCAGACCAGCGCGATCGCCTGCTTGAGGCCGTTGAGGCGGGTGAGGTCATCCGGCAGCGTGACGGCCAGCGCCGCCAGCACGATCACGCTCAGGCCCGCGCCGAAGTACCCCCCATAGATCGCCGCGGCGACCACCGCCGCCGCCGCCAGGTCCTCGCGCTGGCCACTGTCGCCCCCCTGGCGCCGGATCCAGTGGCCCAGCGGTTGCTGCACAGCCAGCAGCAGCGAGCCGCCCAGCAGCAGCCAGGGCACCAGCTTCTCGAACAGGCTCGGGTCGCTGATCAGCAGCAGCAGGCCGCCGCACAGCCCCCCCGCCGCCGCACAGGGCAACAGCAGCGCCAGGCGTCTGCCCTGACCCTGCAGCTGCCGCCGCTGGGCCAGAGCGCCCCCCAGGTAGCCAGGCGCCAGGGCCACGGTGTTGGTCACGTTGGCCAGCAGCGGCGGCAGGTCGGCGGCGATCAATGCCGGAAAGCTGATCAGTGAGCCGCCGCCGGCCAGGGCGTTGACGCAGCCCGCGGCCAGGCCTGCGCCGGCCACGGCAGCCAGCCGCGTCAACGTGCTGATCGCCTCGCTCATCGGCGTCGCCTCCTGGCAGCGTCCCCCTCAGCCATGCCAGCCGTGCGGGCTGCTGCGCCGGTGCCGCGGCGTCGCTGGCCGCTCAGAACACCTCCAGGCCCGCCAGGCCCGGCTCGCGCCGCTGCCTGCCGGCGGCTTCGGCGCAGCCTGCGGGGGTGGGAAAGAGCTTGCCGGGATTGGCCAGGCCGCTCGGGTTGAGGGCGTCGCGCACCAACTGCATCGTCTCGAGATCCTCGGGGCTGAACATCCAGTCCATGTAGCAGCGCTTGTCGATGCCGACGCCGTGCTCGCCGGTGATGCTGCCGCCCACCTCCAGGCAGAGCTCCATGATCGCGGCGCCCAGCGCCTCGACCCGATCGCCGATCCCCGCTTCGCCATTGCGGTAGAGGATCAGCGGATGCAGGTTGCCGTCACCGGCGTGGAAGACGTTGGCCACCGGCAGGCCATGGCGGGCGCTGAGGGCCTCGATCTCGGCCAGCACCCGCGGCAGAACGCCGCGCGGCACAACGCCGTCCTGCAGGTAATAGCTGGGGAAACGGCGGCCCAGGGCCGAGATCGCCGACTTGCGGCCCTTCCACAGCAGCGCCCGCTCCTCGGGGTCGCGGGCCTCGCGGATCGTGCGCGCCCCGGCCCGGCGGCAGAGGCTGCCGGCCAGGGTCACCGCCTCGGCGACCTCGCTGGCGATGCCGTCCAGCTCGATCAGCAGCACCGCGGCGGCGTCGTGCGGGTATTCCTCGCGGCCGAAGTAATCGTTGAGCGCCTCGATGCAAAGGCGATCCATCATTTCCATGCCGGCTGGCTGCACCGCCGCCTCGGTCACCAGGCGCACCGCTTCGCCGGCGGCCTCCATCGAGGTGAAATCGGCCAGCAGCACCGCCACGCTGTCGGGGCTGCGCAGCAGCCTCAGGCTGACGGCGGTGGTGATGCCCAGGGTGCCCTCGCTGCCGATGAACACGCCGCGCAGGTCGAGCTCCGGCATCTCCGCCAGCTCGCCGCCCAGGGTGGTGATCGATCCGTCGGGCAGCACCACCTCGAGGCCGAGCACGTGGTTGCTGGTGACGCCGTACTTGAGGCAGTGCACGCCGCCGGAGTTCTCGGCGACGTTGCCGCCGATGCTGCAAGCCACTTGGCTGGAGGGATCGGGGGCGTAATAAAAGCCGTCGGATGCCACCGCCCGGCTCACCCAGCTGTTGATCACACCGGGCTGCACGGTGACGCGTCGGTTGGCCAGGTCGAGCTCGAGGATCCGGCGCATGCGGCTGGTGGCGATCACCAGCGCCGGTGTCTCGGCCAGCGCCCCGCCGGAGAGGCCGGTGCCGCTGCCGCGGGCCACGAAGGGCACGCCCCGCTCATGACAGAGGCGCACCACCGCAGCCACCTGCTCCGTGGTTTCCGGCAGCACCACCAGCGGTGGCTGGTAGCGGTGCAGCGTCAGGCCGTCGCAGTCGTAGCTGAGCAGCTCCTGACGGGCGCTGACCACGGCCCGCGCGGGCAGCAACTCGCGGCAGCGGCGCTCGAGCTCTGCCCAGTCGGGCTCGGCCTGGCCGGTGGCTGCAGGGCTGGCTGTCGGGCTCGGTGCGGGCGTCACGCGGCAGGGCTGGCATCGAACAGGCCGGCATGACCCTACCGAGCTCGGCGGGAACTGCCGCCGACGCATGGCGGCGCAAGGTGGATCAGGCGGCTGCGCTCGCCAGGCGGTTGCCTGGGGGGAGGGTGGTGTTGCCTTGGTGATCTGCAGCTCCACGGGATGGGAGGAGGGCTGCGGCGACCTGCGCAGGTGTGGCAGGGGCGCGGCGATCCGGCGGCGACTGGGGTGGCTGTGCGAGGCCCGGCGCCCCGCCGGCGCCGTCTGGATCCCGGCCCTGCTGCCGCGGGCGATGCCGGCCGGGGGATCCTGAGCGCGGCCTGCGGCGCATCGCGCTCCCCAGACGAAAGGTGACCCGCCAGGCGATTCAGCTCGTCGCTGGGTCAAGATGTTCAACGCTTCCCAGCTCCCTGTCCGCGGATCCCGTCTTGTCGGCTTCTCCTTCAGCGCCTGCCACGGCACCTGTCCTCAACACCGCCCGTTCCGAGGAGATCTTCGCCGCCGCCCAGAAGCTGATGCCCGGTGGCGTCAGCTCCCCGGTGCGCGCCTTCAAATCCGTCGGTGGTCAGCCGATCGTCTTTGACCGCGTCAAGGGCGCCTACGCCTGGGACGTCGACGGCAACCGCTACATCGACTACGTCGGCAGCTGGGGCCCGGCCATCTGCGGCCATGCCCACCCCGAGGTGATCGCCGCCCTGCAGGCCACCCTCGAGAAGGGCACCAGCTTCGGGGCTCCCTGCCTGCTGGAGAACCAGCTGGCCGAGCTGGTGATCGAGGCGGTGCCCTCGGTGGAGATGGTGCGCTTCGTCAACAGCGGCACCGAGGCCTGCATGGCCGTGCTGCGCCTGATCCGCGCCTTCACCGGCCGCGAGAAGGTGATCAAGTTCGAGGGCTGCTACCACGGCCACGCCGACATGTTCCTGGTCAAGGCCGGCTCCGGGGTGGCCACCCTCGGCCTGCCCGACTCGCCGGGCGTGCCCAAGTCCACCACCGCCTCCACCCTCACGGCCCCCTACAACGATCTGGAGGCGGTCAAGGCACTGTTCGCGGCCAACGCCGGTGAGATCGCCGGCGTGATCCTCGAGCCGGTGGTCGGCAATGCCGGCTTCATCACTCCCGAGCCGGGCTTCCTCGAAGGCCTGCGCGAGATCACCCGTGAGCACGGCGCTCTCCTGGTGTTCGACGAGGTGATGACCGGCTTCCGCATCAGCTACGGCGGCGCCCAGG
>CAYNGR010000094.1:0-12269 GCA_964396755.1 uncultured Cyanobium sp.
GGACTGAAGCGGGATCAGCCAGCCCGGACGTGATCCGAGCGGCCGGCACCAGCCAGCGGCGCCGGGATCACCTCTTCCACTTCAACCACCTCAGCGCCTGCCAGGTGACGCCGGCTGGGCTGCTCCTGAATCGGAGCGAACCACGGTCGGCGATGGCCGTGCGGAGGCCCCAGCGGCACGGCTTGGGACGCCGCCACCGGGCTGCACCGCGACCGCCCCTGACCTGGAGGCAGCCTGGGGCTGGAGCAGCGCTGCCGGCAGATCCTGCAGCCCCAGGCTGCCGCCGAGCAGCTGCGAGGGACTGGCCATCGGCCGCACGGCTGCCGGCGGCGCGGCAACACCGGCCTGAGCGGCAGGCGCGGAGCGACCTGGAGCGGCAGCCGCAGCAGCCCCGGGGGTCGGGGCGGAGACGGCGGGTGGCTGCGGAGTGGGGGCAGCGGCAGGACTGCGCAGCACCCATCCCGGAGCGGGCGAGGCCTTGGCCTGAGCAGCGGCAGCGGCCGCCGCTGCCGCCGGTGGGGGGGAGAGGCGCGCCGCCGCTGACGGTGCGGCCCTGATCACATCGCCAAGGCTCAGCGGGGGAGCAGCACCAGGGCCAAGGCCGGGGCCGCGGGTCTCCCCAGCCTGCGTAGCCAAGCCGGGAGACCGCTGCGCATGCTGCCAACGGTCATGCATGGCAATCAGCAGCAGAGGCAGCCAGATCGCCTGGCTGAGCAGGGCCCAGCCGATGGCCCTGCGGGACAGCCCGGATTCGCTGGTCGGCATGGCGGCGCGTGGGGACGGCGAGGACGGACAGCACGCTCGGCTGCTGACAGCTAGGCAGCGGCCATTGAGAGCCAGAGGCGCATAAGAGCCCTATCGGCCAGGACCATGACAGCAGGGTCATGGTTCGCCGTCCAGCCTGAGCTGATCGCCAACGTGCTGAGTCCAGAGAGCTGACGTGCCAGTGGCGCCCAGCGCGACGTTCAGGGGGCGGACAGCTGGGGAGTGCCGACAACCTGGGGTGACGACGACACGGACGGTCCCGCTGACGGCCCAGGCGCGGGAGCGGCCGTCTCACTGAGGATCGGCAGCGGGATCGGCGCTTCCTTAGGCATCTGGGCAGGCGTCTGACGGACCAGGGGCTGCGAGATCGAGGGGGAGCCGGAGGCACTGACGGTCGGCACCGGGCTGGCGGCCGTGGTGACCCGGGGCGCGGGCGCAGGGCCGGGAGCCGCCTCGGGAGCGCCAGCCTCCGCCGGCAGCGGATGCAGATGCACCAGCGCCGGTTGCACGGAGCCGCTGGAAGGCAAGCGCTGCCGGCGGGACCAGCCCTCGATCTCGCGCAGCACGGCGGGATCGGAGGGGGGCTTGAGCACGTCGACCGAGCCATCGCTCTGGAGTGCCAGCGGCACCTCCACCGGCCGGCTGACGACGCCGCTCGGAACGATGACGGAAAGCGCCGGACTCAGCTGCCGCGGGGCGCCCGGGAGCAGCAGCAGCGCCTGGCGCATCGGTTCACGCCAGAGGGAGGGCAGCGGAGCGAGCGGATCGGAGCTGGTGCGCTGCAACCCCCGCTCAGCCAGGGCCAGGGGGGCCATCGGCCCCTCCTGAAGGTCCGACAGGCCAATGCGGCCACCCAGCAGCTGGGCACGGGTGAAGGCGCGGCCCAGGAGGCCGTGCGACGACTGGAGGGATGACGGCCCGGGAAGGTCCTGGCTGGCACCTGACGAAACGACGCGGGACGGCGTCTCGAGGCTCGCGGAGAAGGGGCGATCGAGCAGGGATGAAGCACTGGAGCCTGTACTGCTGAGCAGCGCACCGACGCCGCCGGTGGCTCCGCGCACCGCCTGGCTGAGACGGCTGCCGACCACCTGATGGGCATGCCCGGCCAGCTGCTGCACCGGTCGTCCGGCACCGAGCAGGTCGTTGAGGAGGGAAGGAGCGCGGGCGATCGGCGAGGGAGCCAGCGGCTGGCCCGGCGGGGTGACCTCCCGCTGACGGGCAACCCAGCGGTCGTGCTGATCGATCGCCACCAGGGGGAGCCAGAACACCTGGCTGAGCAGCGCCCAGGAGACCGCGGAGAGATTGACCAAGCCGCGGGGCTGGAGGTCAACGCGTTTGGAGGCGAGCAGCGGCGGCGCCTGAGTCAGGGCCCTGAAACGCGGTAACGAGCGGCGAACCCGAACCTTGTGCAGCGGAGCAGCGCCTGTGGGCTCAAAATTGAGACCATCCGCCTCCGGGTGAGGCTGAAGCCGCTGCCGCCGAGACTCCCGAGGGACCAGCTCGGTCGGGGGTGAATCGCGTGGGGCCTCCAGGCTCTGAGGAAGCGTGGGTGTGGCGGGGCTCAGCGCGACGTCCCCGACGTGCAGCGCGGCTACTCCGCCTGTGAACGCCGCAAAGTCGTGAACGGGACGCTCTCGACCTGGCTCCTGGAAGGGCTGCTGCTGCGATCCGCGCCGGTCCCGGACAGCCGCACACGTCTGCCCATTGCGTGGTTTCGGCGGAACCTGAGCTGGATGCTGCGGAATGGCAACGACCCGCCAGGGGCCAATCGTGACCAGCGCGTCTGCTTTGCGGCTCGCCTGGTCCAGAACGGAGCCCAGGGGGATGACGTGGGGCTGACGGAGGCTGGACCTGGAGGAGAGCCCGGGGAACGAGGGAGGCATGGCGATCAGCAGCAGGGAAACAGTGGGAGGGCGTTTCCGGAGGCCGGACAACGACAAGCGAGGGAGATTGCCTGCGGCTTGGCTTCAGCGTTGCCGGGCCTGATGACGCCGCCCCATGGGTCTGCTGTCAGCGGTTGTAGTTGCCGTAAAGATAGAAGGTGTTGACAATTGAAGTGAGCGGCGCGATCAACTCGTTCACAAGATCCACGGTCTTGCCGTAGTAGCTGCGTCGCACGATCACCGTGTCGCGATCACGCAGCGGCGGGTTGAAGCCCTGGGAGATGTCCTTGCCGGGCTGGTACTCGTAGAACTCGGTGGTGGTGGTGCCGTTGCGATTGAGGCGCACCAGTTCGATGCGGCCCTTGTTGGAGCGCCACGGCGTCGGCCCGCCGGCGCGCATCAGGACCTCCTGCAGCGGCGTGTTGGACGGCACGGCAATGGTGCCAGGCGTCTTCACCTCGCCGAGCACGGTGACGTTGATCGTGGCGGGGGAGAGATTGGAAATGCCGATCTGAATCACCTCACTGGGCAGCGGCTTCTCGGCCCGGCTGATGATCAGCGTGTCGCCGTCGAACAGGATCGGGTTCATGCGCTGGTTGCCCACCTGCAGCAACTGCGACAGGTCGAGCACGGTCTGCTTCTCCATTCCGCCGGGCCCGGCGAGGCGGCGCAGCAGGACACGACGGATATCGGCGTTGAGGGTGATGCCCCCAGCGGCCTGGATGGCAGAGACAGGCGTGGTCAGGCTGCCGCCGGGGGCGCCGCCGCCGCCACCGGTTGAGGTGGCGGGTCCGGAGCCGGCGCCGCCACCTCCGAAGGAGTAGAGGCCGGGGCGACCGACCTCACCAAGCACGCTCACCTGAACCGGGCGCGCCGAGGTCAGACTGAGCACCAGCTGGGGCCGCACCAGATAGCGGGCGTAGAGAGATGTGAGCCAGCGGGTGGCCTGGCCCAGGGTGAGGCCGGTGAGCTGCACCGAACCGAGCAGGGATAGGGTGCTGGTGCCGTCGGGCAGGATCGACACCGGGCCACCCACCTCCTTGGCCGAGGGATCGAGGAAGGTCAGCTGCAGCTGATCGCCGGGGCCGAGCGTGTAGAGGTCGCTGTAAATGGCCGGCAGCGACGCGGCGTCCTCAGGGGCGACGCGACCGGCTGGAGCGCTGGACGGCGCGAGGGCGAGCGGCGTTTGGGCGCGGGCGCTGAACCCGATGGCCAGCGGCGCGCTGGCGGTGAGCAGGGCGGCCAGGCTGGAGGCCCATCTCCGGCGTGCAGCGCATCCGGGGCGAGGGCGTCGGGGGCAGGCCACGGCGACTGGGTAGGGCTGACGGGGCTCAACCCTACCGACAGTGAACAGCCAGCCAGGTGGCCAAGGCTTCAACCGGAGGATCAGAGCAGTGCGATCCGAACAGGGGAGGCGTGGCTGCGCCGGCTCATTCCACACAACAAATTTGTCAGGATGTGAAGACCCTGGATTAGAGCCTCGTGCCTGAAAGCGGCGGCCCTGCAGCAGATCTGAACCGCGTACGCTGCAACCGGGATCGGCGTTGCAGCGCCAGCGCATCTGACGGACGGACCGGCGGCGGTGCCAGCCGCAGCAGCGGACGCAACCGCCCTGGTCAGCCGGCCTAAGATCACTCAACCCATGGCTCGTAACAACACTGTGACCCAGGTGGGAGCGCCATCAGAGTTCAATCCGGGCGAGGCGGCGCTGCTCAGTGGTGCACGGGGTTCAGCCATGCCCAACACCATGATCCCCGTGCCGGCGGAATCGCCGCTGGCGATGGGGGCCCCTGTCGATCAGGGCAGTGAGTTCAACCTGGGCACACTGCTGCGCACGATCAAGCGCCGCCAGGGCCTGTTTCTGTTCACCTTCGCTGTTGTCACCGGGGCGCTGGCGATCAACACACTGCGACAGCGGATCTTCTCGCCGGTGTATCAGGGCGGCTTCCAGATCCAGGTGCGCAACCCGTTCGAGGCCCGCACCGGCAGCGGCAACCAGGCGGAGGGCACGGTGGGCGCGATCGCCCGCAGCAACTTCAACGCCGACATGAACAGCCTGACGGTGCTGCTGCGCAGCCCGCTGCTGATTCAGCCCCTGGCTGAGAAGCAGGGGATCGGCATCGGTCAGCTGATCAACAATCTGACGATCTCACCGGCCTCAGTGGGAGCCGGCCGCGGTGCCACCACGACAGAAAATATCCTTAACGTCACGCTCAATTGGTCGAACCCTGCGCAGGGCCGCCAGATCCTCAGCGAGCTTTCCGATATTTACACACGCTTCTCGCTGACACAGCGCCAGGAGGCGCTTGATTCGGGCATCAAGTTCCTGGACCGCCAGGCGCCGGAGATCCAGCAGCGGGTCGACAAGCTGCAGACCGAGATGCTGCGCTTCCGCGAGCGCAACAACAACCTCGATCCGGCCGACAACGCCAAGGCGATCCTGAGCACGCGCGAGGGGCTGCTGGTGCAGCTGCGCCAGCTGCAGACCCAGCAGGTGGAGCTGAACAGCCGGCTGGCTTCGATCGCGTCCGGCAAACTGCAGTGGTCTCCCAGCGGCGCCCCCACTGCGGTGGAGCAGCTGGGCCGCCAGGGCATCGCCACCCCCGGGCGCGGTGCCGGCGCCGAGGCCGCTGCCGGCGCCCAGACGCCGCTGCAGCAGCTCAACCAGTTCGAGACCGATCTGGCGGCGGCGCGGGCCACCTACCGCGAGGATTCGCCGATCGTGCAGTCGATCCTGGCGAAGCGGAATCAACTACTGCCTGTGGTGCGCCGCCAGGCCGCCGATGAGGTGCGCTCGCAGCTGCTGGCCAACGTGGCTCAGCAGGATGAGATCAACCGCCAGATCCTGCTGCTGAACCAGAACTTCCGCAGCAATCCGCAGAAGATGCGGGAGTTCGAGGATCTGCAGTCGCGCCTGGCGCTGGCGCGCGAGCATTACACCTCCTACATCCAGGCGCGCGAAAACTTCCGACTGGAGCTGGCCCGCTCCACCACCCCCTGGCAGGTGATCAGCCCGGCGGAATTCGCCGACATCCCGGTGGAGCCGAACATTCAGCGCAACCTGCTACAGGCGTTGCTGATCGGCCTGCTTGCAGGGGTGGGCGCGGCGCTGATCCGCGAGCGCACCGACAACGTGTTCCACACGCCGATGGATGCGGAGCGAGAGCTGCACCTGCCGGTGCTGGGCCTGATCCCCTATCTGCCGCTGGAGCCCGGCGTCGAGATCTCCAGCAGTCTGGCGAAGATGAGCGCCGGCGAGCGCTTCGCGATCAAGGAGTCGCTGCGCAGCCTGTTCACCACCTTCCGGCTGCTGCGGGCCGACCGCAACATCCGCATGGTGGGCATCACCTCCTCCACCCAGGGTGAAGGCAAGTCGACGGCGGTGACGGTGTTCGCCCGCACCCTGGCGGATCTGGGCCTGAAGGTGCTGGTGGTCGACTCCGACATGCGCCTGCCGATGCAGAGCCGCTACCTGGGTATCGAGCAGGGCGAGGGCCTGTCCAGCCTGCTGTCCGATCCCCACCTCAACGCCGCCGATCTGATTCAGACGGTGACCGACAACTTCGACATCCTGCCGTCAGGCCCGAAGCCGCCCGATCCGGCGCGGCTGCTCAACTCAAACCGCTGCCAGGAGGTGGTCGATGAGATCCGCGGCCTGAGCGGCTACGACATCGTGCTGTGGGATGCACCGCCCTGCCTGATGCTGGCGGACCCGATTCTGCTGGGCGAAAAGCTCGACGGCATCTTGTTCCTGGTGGGCCTGGGCAAAGTGAGCCGCGAGCTGGCACCGCAGGCCTGCCGCCGCATCAAGGCCACCGGCGTGGATGTGCTCGGCCTGATCTGCAACCAGGTGAACTTCCCAAGCCGCCTCAACGATTACGGCTATGAATATGGTTATTACTATCACTACGCCTACGCCGGCGCCTATGACAAGTCCCGCTACGGCGGCGATGAACGCGGTCTAAAGGGCTACGTGCAGCGCCGCCGCGATTCCTACCTGCACCGCAATGGCTATGCCCCCTATGGCCAGAATCGCTACGCCAACAACTACATCAGCAACCGCTACCTGCGCGATGGCTATGCGGTGCAGGCCTACCAGGACACGATCAGTGCCAATGGCGACGAGGCCACGGCCAGCCAGCGCCGCAGCTCCAGCTCGCCCCCGCAGGGCCGCAGCCGCTCGGGCAGACGCCGCGGCAACGCACTGCAGCGCTCTGTGAGCTGGCTGGGCGAACGGCTGAGCGGAGGCCGCCGCCGCCCATAGAGCTCCTACGGCAGCGACGGCCAGCACAGCCAGCGCGATCCGGATTCCGGCAACGACCGCCAACGCTGAAGGCAGTGCCCATTCAGGCCGCGCCGACGCGGAGGGCCGAGCCCCGTCGGGCGATCCAACGGCGCAGGCGGGACTCAGAGCCGCCTGGTCATCAGCTGCTCGAGCAGCTCCAGGTGGGAGACGAGCGGCATCGCCGGCGGATGGCAGCGGCGCACCCAGTCGAGCGCGTCGAACAGCGACAGGTCCCGCAGGCGGGCAGTGAGGGCCACGGCCAGCAGGGGGGAACGCTCGATGCCCGCCATGCAGTGCAGGTAGACGGGATCTCCGGTCTGCAGCAGGCGCTCGGCCCGAACGATGGCTTCGACCAGGAGCTGGTGCGTGAGCGGCTCCTGCTGACGGTGATCGGGCAGGGGCACGCCGTCGCTGCGCCACTGGGGCGGAGGCGGCACCGGTCCCTGCTCCTGCGGATAGCAGCAGCTGAAGCGAGCGCGCAGGCCGGCCTGCTCAAGCTGCTGCCAGTGGCTGGCGCTGGACGGCATCGGCCCCACCGCCAGGCGGCCGGTGAGCACCCAGCTGTAGGGCAGCGGCCGGTCGGGGGGGATCAGACGAATGGAGCGTGGGCTGTCGCTCGGGGGCTCAGGGTCAGGCGGGGTGATCAGCCGTCGCAACAGGCGGCGGATCATGGTCGCTGAGGCCGGGCTGGAACAGAGTTTCGATCGGGGATCACGGCTGCGGACGGCAGCGACAGGGCGGACTGCAGAGCAGGCAGCAGCCTTGGCCAGAGCCCGGGGGGGAGGGCCGCCCCATCGGCGCTGCGCAGGGTCACCAGCACGCAGGCGAAGGCGCGCGGCTGCAGCAGGCCAATCAAGCGACCCGCCAGGGTGAGCGGATCCAGCTGACCCTGCAGCTGACGACGCGGATCGCTGGCGCGCAGCAGGGCTGTGCGCGTCACGCCGGGCATGGCGGGGCCTTCATGCTGGGGGACCAGACAGGTCTGCACGGCTGGATGGCCCTGGATCACGCCGCTGACCGAAGCCGGCATCGGCCGATCCAGCTGACGACCCTGCAGGCGCAGCGCCGGGCGATGACGGGTCAGAAAGGCGATCTGCAGATCCTCGTAGCGTCGCACTGCGCCGTTGACGATCCACAGCTGAGCACCCGGGGCGATCGTCCAGCCCAGCTGGCTGGAGAAGGCCTGCTCCTGACGACGCTCCGCTGGCCTGGAGGGCAGCGGCGAGACCGTCAGCCCGGCCCTGGCCAGGGCCTGCTGCAGGGAGGCCTGCTGCAGCTCCGAAGCCCGCGGCCAGCTGGGCAGAAGCAGCACCTGCAGCACCGCGACGCCGGAGGCCAGACCCAGCAGCGCGAACCAGGGGCGCAGCAGGGCCTCGGGCGGGGAGGATCGCAGCAGGGAGGATCGCAGAACCGTCGAGAGGGAGGGGATCGATCGCGCCGAGCGCGGGCGAGCAGGCATCACTCCTCCTCGCCGCCGGCCGGCAGGGGCGCCAGTTCACGCTCCAGCAGATGCATGTACAGAAGGCCGTACACAAACACCGCCACCCCCGCAAAGATCAGCGAGCCGGCATCGTCGTGGAAGAAGCGGAACAGGGATTGTCCGGCTCCGGGCCCCATCGCCGAGAACAGCGCCAGCAGGGCGATGCGGATGGTGTTGGAGAGCAGCGCGATCAACGGAGCAGCCAGCAGCAACGTGCTCCGGCTGAGCCAGGAGCGCACGGGGAAGGCCAGCAGAAACACCACCGAAATGCAGATCAGCTGGGAGATGATTTCGTAGCCATTGCAGGAATTGCCCACCTCGACGGCACCACCGGGCAGGATCACGCTGCGCCCATCGACGAGCACATCCAGCCCCAGGATCGACAGCCAGACCCCGACGATCTGGGCGCTGAACAGGCTGAGGGGCTGCTCGGGCAGCAGCGCTCCCAGGATGCGGAACACCGGCAGCAGGCCAAGGCAGAGCAGCGGATCGCGGAAGCGGCCGATCTGGCGCAGCGGCAGACAGAGCAGGGTCAGCGCCAGACCCGCCAGCGGGGCGAGCACGAACAACAGATTGTCGACCGAGACGATCGCGGCCGTGCGGGCCAGCACCCACAGCAGCAGAGGGGTGCCGAGCAACAGGCCGAACCAGCCCGGCTGGGGACGCAGCTGCTCGAGCTGATCCTCGATGCAGATCAGGCCACCGCCCCAGAGCACGACGGCCAGCAGGGTGAAGCGATCCATCTGGGCGGTGTGAAACACGCTGCAGTTCTGCAGCGCCACCAGGCCCGCAAGCAGCAGCCAGAGATTGCGGGGGGTCGGCGGCGGAATCGCCGGGAGCCAGGGACGCAGGGGTTCGGGCAGGCGCTGGCGCAGCCGTGCCAGGCGGCGGTTGAGCGGACCCAGGGCTCCCGGATGCTCGCCGCGGGCACTGGGATCAACCGGTTCGGAATCACGCAGCGAGGCGGTCACCCAGGTGAACAGAAGAGCGGCAAATGACCCTAGGGGCGCCGCAGCGACCTCAGCAGCGAACGCCGCACAGGGATGCGGACCCACTGCACGCCCTGATCTCTGCATGAGCTGAGCGCTGCATGAACTGACCTCGATGACAACGGAGGGGAACGGGGGTCGCGCTCGCCGCTGTGGATCCGGACGTTGGCCTGGCTCGGCCTGCTCAGGGCCGCGCTGAGCCCAGGCGGCCAGGAGCAGGTCCATAACAGAGGCTGTGCTTGTGCTGCTGCAGAGCCGGCTGCAGGAAGGCGGCGGTGCTGCCGCTGAGCCGCCACACCTGCATGCGCAGAGCATCACGCCAGAGCGGCCAGTCGCTCGTGAGGGGAGCACCCCCGGCGATGGCGGGCGAGGGGCTGCCGGGAGGCGGCGCGGGCAGAGGCAGCACGCGGGTCCCGGCGGATCCGAGAGCGATCTGGGCCGCCAGGCGCGCCCGCGGCAGGTGGACGGGATCACTGACCAGCCAGATCGCGGCCGGGGCATCCAGGGAGCGCCAGGCTTCACCCGAAGCGCCGGGCAGCTGCGGCCGCCAGCGGGCGAGAGCGGCGATCTGGCCGGCGGTGTCGCTACCGCGGCGCAGCAGCAGCAGGGGAGCACGGGCCTGTCGCCACTGCTGCGGCGTCGGCTGACCGGTGGCGGGGCAGCTGATCAGCAGGATCGGCAGCGGCAAGCGGCGCTGCACGGCCAGGGCGCGATCGAGGCGGTGATAGCCATCGAGCACTACCAGCCAGGCGGGGCCGCGAGCGGGCCAGAGAGCCGGGCGCAGCCAGGGCCAGGCCAGCCAGAGGGCGGCGCTGCCGGCCAGCAGCGCAGTGAGCCCCAGCGGATTGCGTGGCTGCGCCCTGCCGGGGACCTGGCGGCCCTGGGACACCCCGTCGATGGAGGGAGGCTGGTGCGGCGGCTTCACCCGTGGAGCGTCGAGGCTGGGGAGCAGGAGCCGGAGGGTGGGATGGACCCAGCGGGCACCGGCGGGTTCACCAGGAGCGATAGAGGCTGCGGCCGATCAGTTCGCGCAGGGCGCGGCTGCTGCGGGCCAGGCCATCAGCGGAGGGCAGCCAGTTGAGCGGATCGCGGAGGGGCGAACCGGCCCAGGCGCCACTGGCCTGGAAGTCCACCGGATAGGGGAGCACGCGCAGCCCCTGGCGTTCGAACAGGCGCCGGGCCCGTGGCATGTGAAAGGCGGAGGTGACCAGCACGACGCTGGCGCCGCGGGGCACCAGGGCGGCGACGGCACGGGCCTCCTCGGCGGTGTTGCGCACCCTGGAGGTGCTGAGCAGATCGGCGGGGGGCAGGCCGAGGGCGATGGCGCGCTGGCGCAGCACATCGCCCTCGGGCGGCAGCTGGGGCTGGGTGGGCCACCAGCCGCCGGTGAAGATCAGGCGCGGCTGCAGCCCCTGGCCGCGCAGCTGCTGATAGGCCTCGAGGCCGCCGAAGAAGCGGTCGGCGTCGGTCCATTCGCTGGCGCGGGCGGGACCTGGGGCGGGATGGCGGCCGGTGCCGAGCACCACCACCGCGGCCGGCGGTGCCATCGGGCGGCCTGGCCTGCGGGCCAGCAGGGCGGCAGCGCTCTGGCGCTGATAGGGCCGCTCCAGCCAACGCCAGAGGCCCTCGGCGGTGAGCGGCGTGGCGAACAGCCAGAGGATTCCCAGGGCCGCCAGCACAGGAGCGCGGCCGCCTCGGAACGCCGCCCAGAGCAGCAGCAGCAGCGCCAGGCCGAGGGGCAGCACCAGAAGCGGCAGCAGTTTGCTGAGCAGAAACATCGCCAACGGGCCGGGGTGTTCAGGAGATTGCCAGCAGCTGTCTATCGTTTGGCGTTGTCCTCAAGCGTTGTGCCCGGGATGTCTCGCAGCCGCTGGGCTCGGGCTTGCGTTCAGGCGGGCCCGAACCGGCAAGGGCCGCCAGAGCGCTGGCATCCCGAAGCTTCCGCACGTCAGACAGGCACGGCCGTGACCGCTACCTTGCCGCCGAACCCTGGCGAGGCAGGTTGCAGACGGATCGCTGGTTTTTCCGGGTGTTTCAGTCCGCACCGGATCTGGTGACGGCCCTGCTGCCTGGCGCCAGTGCAGCCAGGGACCAAGCCGCGACTCCGGGAACCGCGGCGGAAGCCGACCGGCTCTATCGCTTCTCGGCGCCGGAGCTGAAGGCCACCAGCCACCGCCTCGATGGCGTGCTGTGGCCGCGCCTGCAGGAGACAGGCACGAGGGAGATGCCGGTGGTGATCCTGGAAGTGCAGATGCACAACGATCCAGGCTTTCGGCACCGGCTGGCGGCTGAAACATTCCGCTTCCTGCAGCAACAGCCGCGGGTGGAGCACCTGGCCGTGGTGGTGATCACCCCGCATGCACGGCTGAGACTCGGCCCTGAACGGGTGCCGCAGCAGCTGCGCGGCTTTCTGGATCAGGCCATCTGGTTCGACCTGGAGGCTCTCAGCCAGCAGAAGCCGATGGATCCATTGGTGGATCTGCTCACCCTGCCGGTGCGCCGGGAAGCGGAGCTGCCAGAGCGCTGTCAGGCCATTCTGGACAGACGACCGGAACTGCTGGAGCTGATCGTTCCTATTCTGCTGGAGCGCTTCGCCGGCCTGAGCCTCGAGGAGATCATGGTGATCATCGGCACGTCGATCGATGAGCTGCGCCACACCCGCGCCGCTCAGCAACTCATCTCGGAAGGCCGTGCCGAAGGCGAGGTGGCCGTCACCCTGCGGTTGCTGGCCCGTCGCTGCGGTCCGCTCAGTCCCGCCATCACGACCACCATCCAGTCACTGCCGCTGCCGGCCCTGGAGGCACTGGCCGAGGCCCTGCTCGACTTCCGCGATGGGCAGGACCTGCAGCAGTGGCTGACCGAGCACG
>CAYNGR010000095.1:0-6460 GCA_964396755.1 uncultured Cyanobium sp.
AGGGCGGCGGCGGCTGGCCGATGCACGCCACGGCGCAGCCGTGGCACGCTGAAGGGCGGCCGCTGCCGACCGGAGCCCTGCGGTGTCTGCTCAGCCCCGATGGCCGCAAAAAGCTTCTTGGTCGGCACGTCGAGATGGCTGCTTGGGGCCGTCACCCGCCCGGCTCATTGAGCTCCACGGTCTTGCGCTCCCCAGGCCCATGGAGGCCGTCAGGCGACATGGCCATGCCGCTGCTTGTCTCGCGAGTCCTGGATCTGTCTCGGCCGCTTTGCGAGGCGTTCGCTGGCTGCGTTGCTGAGGTGGACGCGGCGGGCCGGCGAGCCAAAACGTCTCACCAAACATCTCACATGGTCCGATTTGCTTCCCCGGAGCCCAGTTGGAGCAAGCCTTCTGGCGGACTAGAGCTCAAGCTTCCCAAGCTGAACGTCGCCGGTTCGAATCCGGTCACCCGCTTTCAGTTCAGGCCTTGCAAGTCTCGGGACAAGTCGGTTGGTCACTGGCTGCGGCGCTGATGCCGGCACCGGTTGACCGCCGATGGGTCGTCCGTGCCAATCCGTAGGTTCAACGTTTCACATCGCCCCGACTCGTGACCGGGTAGGGGTGGTCCGGACGCTGCTGTCTCACGCCCTGTCTCTGCGTGGCCGCCTGTGGGGGTGGACCGTTCTGAATCACGGCAGCAACGTCCGGCGGGACAGTGCCGCAGACGCAGCCGGAGAGACCGGCGACAGGCGTCCCTCACGATTCCATGCCATGGCACTCAGGCCGATGCCATTCGGGATGCTGTCGTTCTCCCAGAAGCACGCCCTGGACCTCCTGCATCAGCGCGGCAGCCTCAGGAGGATCGCCAAGGCGGTGGACGCTCCCCTGTTCAGCGTGGGACGGCTGATGAAGGCCCGGGGATCCGCTCGACTGCGCCTGCATCAAAATCCTGCTCGGCGAGTGGGCTTGTGCCAGGCCGTTCCAGATCTCAGGGGAACGCATTCGCTGGTTGCCCCGCGTTCTGGGGGTTGATCATGGTCGCAGCTGCCCCATGGCCCTCGTTGGCCTCAGCCCCCAGCCGAGCCTCCAGCGACGGCTGATCGTTGAATGACCTGGCCAGACAGCACGACCAGTCGCCTGCACGATTGAAGAAGCAGGATCTCGCTGTCAGTGATGCGCAGCAGGGGTCAAGAGGCCAGCAGGAGCCTGGCTCCTGCTGGCGATCACCAATGCATCGCTCTCGGATGTCGGCGCAGGCCAGACATGGAGAGCGATCGCAATCGGAATGAGCTGCTCGGCTCAGTTGCAGTCGGCTTTGGTGGTGTAGGTGGCCGACTGAATGCGGCCGTGAGCGGTGCGGACAACCACGCAGTTGTTGGTCCGAGGCTGCTCCCAGTTCGTGAAGGAACTGCCGTCCATCTTGGCGCCTCCGCGATAGGTGTAGCCCTTGGCCGTGAGTTCGGCCTCCGCCCCTGATCCGCGAACCCCGACCAGCGACTGCAGCTCTCCCACGGGAGCCCCCTGCGTGGCGGGCTCATTGCGCGGGGCCTGTTTGCCGCCGATCAGGGCTCCCAGCGCAGCTCCGACAAGGGCGTTGCTGTCGGCCTTCTGGGCAGGGGTATCAAACCCCGCATCGGGATTCTCAACCCGATCCAGCCTCACTGACAGCTTGCGGGGCTCACCATCGTCCCAGCTGAACACATCATGATCAGGCTGAGCGCTGTGGCGCACATTGCGGATGCCTGAGTAGGTCTGCACATTCAGGGCCTGTGGATTGGGCCCGGAGAAGTTGAACTCAGTGCCGTCGTCCAGCTTGATCACGTAGGCATCGACGCCGCCGGCCTGTTTGTGCTTGAACGTGCAGTATCCGTTGTAGGGCACGTAGCCTCCGCTGGTGAGCTTGCAGCGTCCTTGAGCGCGCACAAGCACCTCGGTCAGGGCGGCCTGCGGGACGATCGCTGTGAGGCTGCAGAGCGCCAGGCTGGCTGCCGAGGGGAGGGACCTCGAACGTTGCCAGCGATGGAGCATGTGTGGGTTGAGGCGTGTCGCAAACCATGTTCAAAGCATCCGATCCCTGGCCGACTTGGCTGTCATCGAGATCAGTGACAGTTGTTGATCAGTGGGACAATCTTGTGTGTCGGGCTCTTGTGCGCATCCGGCGAAGATCGACGATCAGCCCGGCCCGTAGAGGGGGCTGCTCGGAGGGGTGTGAACGGCTGGACCGGCGCAGATCCTTGTGTCATGTCTCCATGCGCAAGCAGCCATGGCACCAGCTCCTTGTCCCACGCCGACCAGCGGATCCGGACAGCTCTGGCCACGGGGCTGGTTCGCCCGCGGCTGGAGATGGCTCCGCTCCATCCGGCGAGCCCTGTGCCCTGAGCTGCTCGCCCCTGTGGCGCCGTCATCCCCTGGCCCTGAGCTGCTGCGGAGTGAACCATGCATAACCTGTCCCCATCGCCGCAGCACGCATGCAGGGGCCAAGGCCTCCCCTCGACGGCTCCGGGCCCCGCTCCCCCGTTCGCCGCTGCAGGCCGGGCCGCATGCCGAGGCTGCTGCGTCTCGTGCGAGCCACGACGGGGCTGCTCGGCCTGCTGGCCCCGCTGCCGCCGCTGGCGCCCGCCGCCGCTCAGGTGCTGGCGCCCCAGCCGCTCTGGCCGTCGCTGCAGCAGAGCCTGCAGCTGCCCGACTGGGTCGAGCTCGGTCTGGACCTCAGCGCCGAACCCCTGTTCGGCGACGCCGAGGCGGGTGGCATCAAGGGCGCCTGGATGCAGCAGCTGGTGTTCACCACCAGGCTCGGCTCCGGACTGGGCCGCGACAAGAGGCAATGGCGGGAGATCGATCACTGGAGCCTGCATCTGCAGCTGACGGCCTTCAGCGGTGACCCCAACCTTGCGCAGACGCTCGGGGCAGCCTTCCCTCTGCAGACCGATGCCGATCCCACGGGACTGTGGCTGACGGCCGCGGCGGTGGAACGCAGGGCGGCCGGCGAGGCGCTGGCCATCAAGGCCGGGGTGTTTGCCCTGAATCCCGGCTTTGTGCAGGCTCCCGTGCTGGACAGCTATGTCCACTCGGCGCTGAACGACACGCTCAATCTCGAGACCTTCGGCCTGCCGATCAATCCCTTTGCGGTCCCCGGTCTGATGGTTCAGGCGCGCCTGGGCCGTGGCAGCGAACTGCGGCTCGGCCAGTTCTGGCTCGAACCGCTGCATCGCACCGCCGGCCTGTTCGGCGGCAGGCCGCAGCAGCCCGCGTTCAGCGGCAGTCTGCAGATCGTGCAGTGGACCCTGCATGACCTGCCGGGGGCCGCCGCCGTTCGGCAGCCGCTGCAGCATCGCCGTCAGCTGATCAGCCGTCAGCTGCCAGACCCGCTGCTGCAGATCGGCGGCTACAGCAACACAGGCCCCCTCCCCAATCAGGTGGTCTATGGACTGCTGACCCTGGCGGCGCCACTGCCCGTCGGTCTGGACCATCGTGTCTGGGTCGGCTTCAACAGAGGACTGGACCCGGCCAACAATCCCAACCCCACCTTCCTGTCAGGCGGCTGGCTGGCCCAGGGGCTGCTGCCGGGACGCCCCCTGGATGTGCTGGCGGTCGGCTACGGACGCACCAGCTTCAGCCAGCTGCTGACGCCGGGCCTGCGTCCGGAGGCTGTGATCGAGGTGAACTACACCATTCCACTCAGCAGTCAGCTGTCGCTTCAGCCTGTTGTGCAGTGGATTCTGCAGCCGGACGGCAGCGCCAGCCGGGCGCCGCTTGTGGCCGGCGGGGTGCAGCTCTCGCTGAGTTTCTGAGCGCCGTGCCGTTCAGCCGCTGGTCGTTCCGTGCGGCACTGCAGAGCTGACGGGGAATGGCGATGGCGGGCGGGTGATCGCAGCCAGTGGCAGCGAGGGGCGGCCGCGTTGCTCGTCGCGCCTGGCGTTCAGCAGCGCATCGCGCAGGTCAAGGCTGAAGCCGACGTGGCCACAGCGGTGCACGACACTCCCACTGGGCGCTGGCCGCTGGGCGCTGGCAACTGGCCGCCTCTGCCGTGGGTCTGGTGTGGAGACGAACGAGGCCGCGTGCGGCCTGGCCTGCACGCCGATGTCCATCCCCTCCAGCGGCCCCATCTGGGCGTCATCGTTCCCCTGATCGCGACCAGGTGCTGCCTGGCCGGCGGCGCCATGGCCACGGCCCGTTGCAGGTGGGTCTGGCCTGTGCCGCTCCCGGCTTGCGCCGCTCGATTGATTGCCATTGCTTTGCTGTAGCCAGAGCGTGCTCCACACCCGGTGTGGCCGCTGGCCGCCAGGGGCGCCGTCCGGTTCCAGCCGGCCCGTGCAGCTCTGCGAGGGCAGCTGAGCACGGCATTGGTGCGCCTCGGGCGGGTTCGCTGCCGTGCCGCTCAACGTTCCAGCAGCTGCCAGAAGCCCCAGCGGCGCCCGAAGGTCTCGCGCAGCCTCCCCACGAAGCTGGCGTGGCTCTCGAATCCCCGCCAGTCGTCGATGCGGGCCTCCAGCCGTTCGCACTGGCGCAGGTGCTCGGCGGCGTAGCGGTACCGCTTGCTGCGGCCCATCGACAGGGCGAAATGCACCATCGCGCGCAGCAGCAGGGTGGCGGCCAGGGGATGCTCGGCGCTGAGCCGCTCGGCCGCCGGTTCGTGGATCTCGTAGGCCTCGCCGTCCCAGGCCTGCCCATGGGCGATCACGTGGCGGGCGGCGCGGGCCAGCGCGGGCCAGAACACCAGGAACTGCAGGGCGGCCAGCGGGTCCGGGTGCTGTTCCGCCAGCGCCAGGGCCCGCACCTCAGCCTCCACATCGGCGAAATCATCGAGCCGCCTGAGGTGCTCCCGCAGCAGCGGAATCGACAGCGTGCGGCTGAACACCTGCCAGCGGTGCTGCTGGGCCTCCTCGCCGCGGTCGAGGGCCTCCAGCGCCGCGATGCGCGTGGCATGCCAGGCCTCCGCCTCGATCCTCTCGCTCGCCCCGGCGGCCTGGTCGAGCACCGCCAGGGCCTGCCCGGCCCGGCCGGCAGCCAGCAGCTGGCCTGCCACCTCGGCGGCGGTGCCCGGCCAGCGCAGCTGGGAGGGCTCGAACAGGGCCAGGTAGCCGTCCAGATCGCCGCGGCCCCGGGCGAGCTGTTCCTGCGTGACGCGATCGAGGCAGCCGCGCTCCAGCAGGCCCTGCTCCAGCTGCCGCAGTCCGTCGTCCCCCAGCAGCGGCGCCAGGGCCGGGATCAGCCCCTCGAACTGGCCGTAGCCGTTCTCCTGCAGCAGATCGGCCGCGTGCTCCACCAGGGCGTCCCTGCCGATGTCGGCGGCAGCGGCCAGGGTCGCCAGAACCTCCACCCCCCGCTGGAACAGGCCGATCACGGCACCGGTGGCATCGGAGCAGCGGTCGAGCACCCCCTCGCTCAGCTCCAGCAGCCGCAGTTGCAGTTCCACCGCCAGCACTGGATCGGCCGTGGCGATCGGTCCGCTGATCGCCTGCTGCTGGGCCTCCAGATCCGCCAGCAGCGCCCTGCGCCTGGCGGAATCGATGAAGGTGGTGGACCGGGCGATCGACACCAGCCGTTTGCGCACCTCCTGGGCGGCGCCCTCGGCCCCACCGGCGGCGGCCAGGGCCAGCCGCAGCCGCCGCTGGATCACGGCGTTGCCGGCGCTCACCTCGATCAGCAGCTGCGCCAGGGCCGCGGCTCCGAGCGTTTCCAGGTTCCTGGCGTTGAGGGGGCGCCTGGCAGGCATCGTCTGCGTTCGGATGCTCAGACGATGGCGAACGGCGGGCCAGGACCGCAGAGGTCTGGTGGAGCCGTGGCTGGTCCTGACGCGCTGATCAGCTCACCATCAGGGCGAGCGGGTCGCCCTGCAGCCCGGTGATCTCGAGGATCGCGTCACGCAGCGGATCGAACCCGGCGGTCCCGTCGTTGAGACCCAGGAAGCGGCGATCGCCCGGACTGCTCCCGCTGGCGAACACCGCCGCGGCTCCGGCGGCGAAGCGGGCCGGGGTCAGCAGGGCAGTCAGACCGGCATCGCTGAGAGCCGTGACGGCCCCCAGCAGGCTGATGCTGCGGGTGGCCGAGCCCGGCGCATCGATCGTGTCCATGCCCGTCACCAGGTCGGTGATCCGCTCGAAGCTGCGCTGGCTGCTGCTGCCGCCGATCAGTCCGTCGCTCAGGGTGGTGTAGACGAAGGTGTCCCGCCCGTCCCCACCGGTCAGCCGGTCGAGGGCGCCGCCTGCCTCCAGCCGGTTGTCGGCGGCGTTGCCGATCAGCTCCTGGATGCCGGCGTTGCCGCCGGCGGCGAGGGCGTCTCCTCCGCCCAGCACCAGCCGTTCGATGCTGGCGCCGCTGGCCAGCTGCACGTTCCGCAGGGCGACGATCGTGTCCTGGCTGGTGCTGCTGCCCGCCGGCGTCGCGCTGTCGATCGCATCCACGAACAGCACCGTCTGGGCCGCACCGCCGCTGGTGAACCCCTCCAGGCGGGCGATGCCTCCCTGGTTGCTGCGCACGC
>CAYNGR010000095.1:6560-12200 GCA_964396755.1 uncultured Cyanobium sp.
CCGCCGCTGGTGAACCCCTCCAGGCGGGCGATGCCTCCCTGGTTGCTGCGCACGCTGGCCAGTCCTTCGTGCAGCAGGGTGCCGCTGCGGCTGCCGCTGTTGCTGTACTGGTTGTTGCGGAAGCCGGCCAGGATCGTGTCGGTGATGGCCGCATTGGGGCTCAGGTAGCGGCACAGATCGGCGTACAGGGCCGGGACGGCGCCATGGGCGACGCCTGCGGCGGTGCCACTGCTGAAGCCCCGCACCAGGAAGGAACGCTGGGCCGTGGCGGCCCTGGCGTTGTCACCGGCGATGCCGATGCTGAGGTTGCTGTCCGCCACGACGAAGGCCAGGGAGCCGCCTGGCGCGGTGCTGGCCAGGTTGGGCACCGGATCGGCGGTGGCATTGGAGCGATCGAGGTCGTAGCTGCCTTGCAGGCCGGCGGCGGCCGGATCCAGGGCCACCAGCCTCAGATTGCTGCCCGAACCCAGTGCGCTTGCCGTCTGGGCGGCCACGTAGCTGCCCAGGCTGAAGCCCACCAGCGTCAGCGTTCTGCCGGAGTTTGCCAGGGTCTGCAGCGGTTCACGGGCCCAGCCGGCCACAGCGTTGATCCGCCCGGCGGCGTTGTAAGGGGCCAGGCCGGAGGGGTTGGGATCCATGGCCTGCTCGCCCCAGTCGAGAAACAGCACCTGACGGCTGACGCCGGCCTGCTGGGCCGCCAGGCTGCTCAGGGCCGGCGTGAAGCCGCTCGGGCTCGACGGTGGTGTCGTCACGCCGCTGCCCAGCCAGCCATGGATCAGCACCAGCGTCTCGAGGCTGTCGTCGATGGCGGCGCTCTGACCGGACGTCACGAACCGCCACAGCCGCGGCGTGCCGCTGCCGGTCGTGACCAGCTGCCAGCCGACGGTCTCGCTCGCGGCCGGTGCGGCCTCCGTTCTCGGTCGCCGCTCGGCCGGCCGCTGTGGCAGGCCAGCGGCGATGTCGCCCAGGGGCGGCGCAGCGGCATGCCCGCCGGCGACAGGATTCAGCACGTCGCCGTCGGTCGGGGCCGCGGCCGCGCCGGAGCCGCTCTCGTGCTGCCAGACGCTCGCGGCCAGCAGCGACTCCTGCACCAGCAGGTCCGGATCCTGGCGGCTCCGCCGGCGGGACGACCAGGCCGCCGCTTGATCGAAGCTGAGGATCCTGGAGGCCATGGCGTCGACCGGACACGCTGCTCAGGCTGATGACGCTCCGTTGGTACGTTCTGCCCGGAGCGGCTGTCGCATCCTGCAGCGGTCTGCCGCAGCCTGTTGTCGCAACCTACCCCGGGTGGCGGCGGGCGACAGCGTGTCGTTCCGTGGCGATCCGCTCAGAACACCTGCAGGGCGCTGAGCAGGCCGCTGTAGCCGGTGATCTCCAGCAGCTGGTCACGGGCTGGGTCGTAGCCGGCGCTGGCATCGTTGACCGCCAGGAAGCTGCGCAGGCCGGTGCCGCTGCCGAAGCTGAAGGCGCTGGCGCCATTCGCGGCGAAGTTGGCCAGACCGCCGCTGCTGCCGTTGAGCAGGGTGGTGATCGCGCTGCGGCTGAGGCTGGTGGGGCTGCCGCTGAGCAGTCGCACCGTCCGGGCTGTGCTGGCCAGCGTGTCGATCCGATCGGAGCCGCTGGCCTGGCTGATCTGCAGGTCGCTGATGCGCTCGAACAGGGGACTGGTGCTGCTGCCGCCGATCAGGCCGTCGCCACTGCCGCTGAAGTCGAACAGGTCGTCGCCGTCGTTGCCGCTGAGCCGATCCAGGCCGCTGCCGCCGCGCAGGCTGTCGTGGCCCAGGCCGCCCACCAGCGTGTCGTTGCCGGCGCCGCCCTGCAGGTCGTCGTTGCCGGCGCTTCCGTTGAGGCTGTTGGCGCCGCTGTTGCCCACCATCAGGTTGGCGTTGTCGTTGCCCACCGCACTGAGGCCGGAGCTGCCGGTGAGCACAAGGGTGATGTAGGCCCCGGCCAGGGCCGGGGAGGCCGGCACCGAGCTGGCGCTGCGCAGGCTGTCCGCTTCGCGGCCGAAGCTGGCAAGGTCGTTGCCGACCAGGTCCTGGATCACGCCGCTGGTCTGCTCGCCGGCGGGATCGACGTAGGACACCCGCACCGTCTCGTCGCTGCGCGGGGCGGTCTGGGCGGTGCTGAGGTTGAGCAGCAGCTGGCGGTTGGTGGTGCTGACGCTGAGGCTGCTGATCGTGCGCGGCGCGCCGTTCACGCGCACGCTGAGGTTCGCCAGCAGCGGCGTGGTCGCCTGGATCGCTTCGTTGAAGCTGACCCGCACCTGGCGCCCCTCCACCGTGATGCCGCTGACGGCCGGGGGGCTGCCCTCCTGGATCGGCCCCACGGCGGCGGACGTTCGACTGCTGCGGAAGCCCTGGTTGTCGGTGCTGCTGACCTGCACCGCCAGGGAGGCCCCCAGGTCGGCGGCGGTGGTGGTGTAGCTGAGCGCCGTGGCGCCGGTGATCGGCGCGTTGTTGCGCAGCCATTGCCAGCCGGTCTGCGGGTCGGCGGCCTCGCCATCGGGATCGTTGCCGGCCGCGCCGGCCTGCAGGGTCACGCCCACCCGCAGCGGCCCGCTGGCGCTGATCGCGGTGAGGCTGGCGGCGGGGCCGTTCTCGATCGCCGTCACGTTCACGGGTGCCGACAGCACCGAGGTGAGCAGGCCGGCACCGTCGGTGTAGGTGTGGCGCGTCTGCCAGCTGCCGGCGCCCTGGGCTCCCACCGTGACGTTGCCGCCGCCTTGTCCCGTGGGGTTGCCGTTGCGCAGCCACTCCAGGCTCACCGGCGTGCTGATGCCATCCGGGTCGCTGCCGGGACTGCCAGCCAGCAGCGTCACCCCTTCCTGCAGGGCGGCGCCGCCCTGGGCGGTGATCGCGCCGACGCCAGCGGGGCCCTCCTGCACGTTGGTGATCGCCAGGGTGCCGGTGGCGCTCACCGGTGTGGAGCCCGGCAGGCCGGCATCCGCCACCTGCACAGTCACCACCAGGCTCGCCTTCTGCTCGAAATTCAGCGCTGTGCCCGCCTTGAGGAACAGCTGCTGACCCTGCAGCCGGAACAGCCCCGCATCGGCTCCTGACAGGGAGAGGGTGTTGCTGCCGCGGCCGTCGTCGCTGACCACGATGTCGGCGATGTTGAGGTCGCTGGCCAGGAGGGTGTTCTCGGTCAGGCTGGTGATCGGGTTGGCCAGGCTGACGGCACGCGGTGGCTGGTTGACGGCGGCTCGCCAGCGCACCTCCAGCTGGGGTCGGCCGCCGGCCGCTTCCGAGGAGGCGATGTCGACGCCGTCGCCTCCGCCGGGCTGCAGCAGCCAGCCGTGGTTCGCGGCGCCCCCCTGCCAGGCCTGCAGGCTGGTGAGCACATCGATGTCCAGAGTGCCGACGGCCACGGCGGCGGTGGTGACATCGGCCGTGGCCATGGCTTCACTGCCGTCCGCGCTGATGCCGTTGCCGAGGCTGTTCCAGCTGGCGCCATCACTCCAGGGCTGCAGCAGGCGATGCAGGGCCAGGGCGTTGCCGGCATTGCTCACCGACAGGCGCAGCCGGGCTGAGACGAGCGTGGCATCGAGCGGGACCTGGCCGGCTCCGCTGCCGAACAGCCCGTCGAAGCGCAGCAGCGACTGCACGTCGTTGCCCGTGCCGCCGGGGTCGTCGCCGTCGATGTTGAGCGAGACGGCACTGGCGAAGCTGGTGGTGGGGCTGGCCTGGCTGAGCTGGGTGTCCACCGTTCCCGCATAACCGCCGCTGCCCTGCTGGAACGTGCTGGTCTGCAGGCTGGCGTCGCTGACGTCGCGGATGGTGAAGCTGGAGAGCACGGCGCCGTCGTCTGCGGCGATGTAGCTCAGCACCAGGCTCTCGGGCGTCACGTCGATGCGGCCGAAGCCGGGCTCCACCGCCGGGGTGGTGCTGGTGGAGAAGCCGGCGCGGATGAAGGGCTTGTCGCTGAAGCTGCCGCTGCGCAGGCCGGTGCCGCCGGTGCCGATCGCCACCTGCACCAGCCCCGACCCCTTGTCGTAGATGCCGTCCGTATCGGCCAGGTAGGTGGCGATGCCGCCGCTCTGACCCAGCAGCGGATACGACTGGTGGTACGTGTGCGTGTGACCGGAGAGCAGCAGGTCCACGCCGGCGCCTCGCAGCCTTGAGACCACCTGCTGGTAGTAGTTGTCGGCGGCGCTTTCCGGTTTGTCAGGCGAGCCGGCCACCGGATGGTGCAGCACCGCAATCTTCCAGCGGGCGCTGGAGGCGGCCATGTCGGCCTCCAGCCAGGCGAGCTGGGCGTTCAGGCGGTTGGCATTGCCGTAGCTGTTGCTGTCGAAGCTGGCGATGTGCACATCGCCGTAGTCGAACGAATAGGTGTGCTCGGGCCGTTCCGTGGCCGGCGCCGCGGCCACCGAGCTGACGCCGGCATTTGGGATCGGAGCGCTGAAGCTGGCCTCCGTCGGGGCACCGCCGTCGGTCATGACGTCGTGGTTGCCGAAGGCGACGTGGTCGATGCGGCGGGCGTTCCAGGCGGTGGCCTCCGGCGCCAGTGACGGCACGAAGCGATGGTCGAGCTGGGCGTGGGTGCCGCTGCTGTAGGTGTTGTCGCCCAGCAGCATCGCGAAGGCGAGCGGGCTGGTCTGATCGAGGGCATTGATCCGCCCCTGGACGCTGCGGAACTGGCCGATCGTGCTGGGGTCGGCCGAATCGCCGTAGGCCACGAAGCTGAACGGCGTGCTGGCGCCGGCAGCAAGGCGGGTGCGGAACGGAGAGCTGTAGTCGCCGAGCAGCACATCCCCCGACCAGTGCTGAACGCGGTACTCGTAGTCGCTGGCGTACTGCAGACCGTCCAGGCGGCTGCTGAACACGATGCGGCCATCGACCGGCTGGGCCAGCTGCTGGATCGTGCCGCCCGGACTCCAGGCGGCGCTGCCGGCCAGGCGCACATCGACCGTGAAGCGGTCTTCGCTGCCGCTGCCGGCGGGCCTGGTCTGCCAGAGCAGCTCCACCTGATCGGTGTCGCTGCCGGCGTAGCCCGTGAGCGGAGCGTTGCCGAGCTGCAGCCGCGGCGTCTGCCAGACGCTGTACTGCGGAGCGGCGGCGATCGTGATCGCATCGGTCCACTGCCCCAGGGCGGTGCCGTCAACGGTTGTGAGTGAACCGGCCGTCAGCTCCAGGCTGTGGGTTCCGGCGCCCAGTTGCGGCAGGGTGAAGCGGATCGTGTCGGCATCCAGCAGGGCAGCCGCCAGAGCGGAGCTGACGCCATTGATGCGCAGATCCGTCGCCTGGAGCGACGCGGCATCGAGCGGCGCGTTGAGGTCGATGTCGAGCTGCAGGCTGCGGCTGCTGCCGATCAGCTCCAGGTCGAAACTGATGTCACTGCTGCTGGCCGCCGACTGATGGATTTCGGCGGCCAGCACGTTGCGGCCCGGGCGCAGCAGGCCGGCCGGCAGGGTCGCCACAGCCAGTGACGCCTGCACCGGCGTGCTCTCATCGGCCCCGGCGATGGCCGTCGTCGCCAGGGTGTTGAAGGCTGGATTGGCGGTGATGTTGTGGCGCAGCACTTCGCTGCCGTTCAGGTAGACCACGACGCCGTCGTCGCGGATCACCGACAGATCCAGCTGGCTCAGGTCGGCTGGGTCCGCCAGGTCGACGTCGCGGCGGAAGTAGGTGGTGATGA
>CAYNGR010000096.1:0-7263 GCA_964396755.1 uncultured Cyanobium sp.
CCGGCTTTCGGTCTGGTGAGTGAGATCCTGCCGGTGCATGCCCGCAAGCCGCTGTTCGGCTACACCACCATGGTGTATTCGATCATGGGCATCGTCGTGCTCGGCCTGATCGTCTGGGCGCATCACATGTTCACCAGCGGCACGCCCCCCTGGATGCGGCTTTTCTTCACGATCGCCACCTCGTTCATCGCCGTGCCCACCGGCATCAAATTCTTCAACTGGCTGGCCACGCTTTGGGGAGGTAAGTTGGCCCTCAACAGCGCGATGCTGTTCTCCTGCGCCTTCATTGTGAACTTTGTGTTCGGCGGCATCACCGGTGTGGCGCTGGCCCAGGTGCCGTTCGATATCCATGTCCATGACACCTATTTTGTCGTCGGACACTTCCACTACATCGTCTATGGAGGCACGGTCTTCGTGATCTTCGCTTCCGTCTATCACTGGTATCCGAAGTTCACTGGCCGCCTGCTCAATGAGCACCTCGGTCGCCTGCACTTCCTGCTCACCTTCATCGGCTTCAACCTCTGCTTTGCCCCGCAGCACTGGCTGGGCCTCAACGGCATGCCCCGGCGCGTCGCCGAGTACGACCCCAGTTTCACCACGCTCAATCAGATCAGCAGCGTCGGTGCATTGCTGATGGCCGTCAGCACCCTGCCGTTCCTGATCAATGTGATCGTCAGTGCCTTCAACGGCGCCATCGCTGGTGACAACCCCTGGCGGGCGCTCACGCCGGAATGGCTGACCAGCTCGCCACCGCCGGTGGAGAACTGGCACGGCGCCCCGCCGCTGGTCGAGCACCCTTACGGCTATGGCGAGACCTCTAACGGTCTCGACATCCGTTCGGCCAGCGCCGAGCAGATCTGGAGCGGAGACCAGCGATGAGCACCACCACCCCCGGATCCGCCCCGTCGTCTCTGCAGGCCGGCGATCAGCCCTCATCCATCGCCCACGGCGCGGATCACGCCGGCGAGCATGTCGACGCCCGCATGTTCGGTCTGGCCACCTTCCTGGTGGCCGACGCGATGACCTTCGCCGGTTTCTTCGCCGCCTACCTCACCTTCCGCGCCGTCAATCCCCTGCCTGAGGGCGCCAATTTCGAGCGGGAACTGTTGCTGCCCACGCTCAACACCGTGCTGCTGCTGGTCAGCAGCGCCACCTTCCACCGAGCCGGTTCCGCCCTGCGTCGGGGTGCCTCCTCGGCCTGCCGCAACTGGCTGCTGCTGACCGTCGCCCTGGGCGCCGCCTTCCTGGCCGGCCAGATGGTGGAGTACTTCAACCTCCCCTTCGGACTCACCGACAACCTGTTCGCCAGCACCTTCTATGCGCTGACCGGGTTCCATGGACTGCACGTCACGCTCGGCGTGATCTGCATCCTGATCGTCTGGTGGCAGGCGCGGCCGGCCGGTCGCCTCAACCGTGACGAGCACTTCGGCCTGGAGGCCGCCGAGCTCTACTGGCACTTCGTCGACGGGATCTGGGTGGTGCTCTACGGCATCCTCTACCTGCTCTGAACAGCGGCGTCGCTCTCAGCCGTTGCCTCCCCTGCGTCGACCGCCGGCTCCCGGCCGCTGCGTTGCGGGATCCGGCAGGCTGCTCAGAGGGGCGAGATCCCTGTCACGGCCAGCGTCTGTTTGCTGAGGGCCAATTCTTGGCGTGCAGCGAGAATTTCCGCCACAATCCGCCCGTTGTCGCCACCGACCCATGGCTGCTGGCAGAAGCGCGGATGGTGCGGGCCCGATGCTCGAAGGCAAGGCCCTGCTTGACAAGGCACGCTCCCTGAGCAATCGCCCGGAGGATCAGATCGCCAGGGCCTGCGGCTACGTGGGGCCTAGCGGCCGCGTGCTCAAGAAGAGCTTCTACCGCGCCCTGGTGGCGGCCAAGGGCTACACGCTTCCCAGCGCCCTCTCCGGTGCCGGCTTCAGCAAGGGGCGCCAGGCCGAGTTCCGCACCCGCGTGCACGGCAACGGCAACCTGCTGATCGGGCAGGCCTACACCCGCCGCATGGGCCTGGAACCCGGCCAGGAGTTCCGCATCGAGATCCACCAGGAGACCGGTGCCATCTGGCTGCTGCCGCTGGAGGAGGGCCAGGCGGCCTCCTGAACCGCCGCTGGTCCCTCGCTCAGCTGTGGCGCTGGCGGCGGTGGAAGCTTGAGCTGAACACCAGCAGGTCGACCCCGCTGAACAGGAAGCTGATCCCCACCAGCAGGCCCATCACGCCCATCAGCGCCAGGGGCTTCATCGTCAGGATCAGCAGGCCCAGGATCAGGGTGACGACGCCGTTGGTGAGGCCCCAGCCCCAGCCGTTCACCTGTCGGTTGCTCAGGGCCACCACGCAGGCGACGAGCCCTTCGATCAGAAACACCACCCCAAGGGCCAGGGCCAGGCTGGCCACCTGGCGGGCCGCTCCCAGCGGCCCGGAGGCGATCTGGGTGACGATCCAGGCGCCGGTGATCACGAACAGGGTGGCCACCACCAGCCGCCAGAAGCAGACCAGCTTCTGCAGCCGCTTCGCTCGCGCCAGGGTGCTCACCCAGCTCACCAGGCCGCCCACGAGGAAGGCGATGCCCAGCATCGCGGCGATCCACTTCGACGCCAGCACCGGGCAGGCCAGCGCCAGCACGCCCAGCACCAGCAGCAGGATCCCCTCGGCCAGGGTGAGACCGGCCAGGGTCTCCTCGGCGTCGCGGATCGGTTCAGGAAGCTCGGCGTTCATGCGCCCGGGGACAACTGCCGACAGGCTGACAACAGCCGCCGCGGCCGGCAACCTGCGCCGCTCGGATCAGCCCGCGCGCGACCGGCTGCCCAGGCGCTGGCGCCGTCAGCTCAGCCAGCCGTGTTCAGCCAGCCAGCCGGAGCTGACTTCCTGCGGGGCGGCGCCGCCGTGGGCTGCCGTCCCCATCCGGTCGGCCAGGAGCCGCTCGGCGTATTTCGCCAGCAGATCGGCCTCCAGGTTCACCGCATCGCCCTCGCGCCGATCGGTCAGGGTCGTGCTCGCCCAGGTGTGCGGGATCACCGCCACCCAGAAGGCGCTGCCATCGGCCTCGCAGCCGGCCACGGTGAGGCTGATGCCATCGACCGCCACCGAGGCCTTCGGGCAGATGTAGCGGCCGAAGGAGGCATCCCGCCAGGCCACGCCCAGCCGCCACGATCCCGCTTCGCGACGGATCTGCTGCACCGTGCCGAGGCCGTCGACATGGCCGCTGACCAGATGGCCCCCCAACCGGTCGGCCAGGCGCAGGGCCGGTTCGAGGTTGACGCGGCTGCCACTGGCGGCGCGCTCCACCAGGGCACTGCGCCGCAGCGTCTCCTCGCTGACATCGGCGCGGAAGCCGGCCACGCCTCCATCGGCACCCGGCAGGCATTCGGCCACCGTCAGGCAGATGCCGTCCACGGCGATGCTGTCCCCCAGGGCGATCGCCCCAAGCGCGCCGCCGTGTTCCAGTCGCACCCGCACACCGCCAGCGCAGCGTTCGAGCTGACCGCGAGCCTGCACCAGACCGGTGAACATCCGCCGTGCCATCCGCTCTGGCCATAATCACCGTACGCGCTGCGGCACCCTCCAGGAGCGAATCCGGCCATGGTCGAAATGCGGGTCGCGGGAATCGCCCTGGATGCGGCCAGCCGCAGTCCGATCGTGCTGCTGCGGGATCCCTCCGGCCGCCGCCAGGTGCCGATCTGGATCGATCAGGCCCAGGCCCACAACATTCTCGCCGGCCTCGACCATGAGCGTCCGGCCCGGCCCCTCAGCCATGACCTGATGGTCAGCCTGCTGGAGGCTGGTGGCCTCAGCCTGGAGCGCGTGATCATTCACACGATCGAGGAGAACACCTTCCGGGCCGTGCTCAAGCTCCGCAACGCCGCTGGCGAGCAGACGGAGCTGGATTCCCGGCCCAGCGATGCCATCGCCCTGGCTCTGCGCACCGGCAGCGGCATCTGGATGCTGGAGGAGGTGGTCGCCGATGCCTCGATGCCGGTCGATGCCGAGGCCGATGCCGAGGAGGAGGAAGATTTCCGCCGCTTCCTGGACCGCACCAGCCCCGCCGAGTTGATCCGCCACCTGCGTGGCGGCGGCACAGCTGAGGCCGAGCCGCCAGGCAACGGTGAGGCCGGTGAGGATGGCCAGGGCTCCGGCGGCGAGGAGGGCGACTCCGCCGCTCCCGGGACCCCGGGCAACCCCTGAGCGGGCCTGAGGCCGACCTCCCCTCCAGCGCCGGAGGGCCGGGCCCCGCCGGGGTCGCGGCTGGGACGCCGGCGCTGCTGCTGCGCCGCTTCGGTCGGGGACGGCCGGTGACGCCGTTCACCCTCGGCACGATGCGGGCGCTGGACAGCCCCGCTCAGATGGCCGCGGTGCTGGAGGCGGCCGTGCAGGCCGGCATCCGCCACCTGGAGACCGCCCCGGCCTACGGACCTGCCGAGGCGTTCCTGGGGGAGGCGCTGCAGCGGCTGGAGCGTCGCGATCCCGCCCTGCGCCGTCAGCTGGTGCTGACCAGCAAGCTGCTGCCCGGCTGCAACCTCGAGCAGGGACAGGCGCAGCTGCGCGCCCTGCTGGCCCGGCTGGCCTCTCCCCAGCTCGACAACCTGGCGGTGCACGGGCTCAACACCCCGGAGCACCTGGACTGGGCCCTGCGCGGCGACGGTCGTGACCTGCTCGCCTGGGCCGAAGCCGAGGGGCTGGTGGGGCAGGTGGGCTTCTCCAGCCATGGGGCCACGCCGCTGATCGAGCAGGCGCTGGCCTCAGGGCGCTTCGGCTTCTGCAGCCTGCACCTGCACCTGTTCGATCGCGAGCGGCTGCCCCTGGCCCGCGCCGCCCTGGCCGGGGGCATCGGGGTGATGGCGATCTCGCCCGCCGACAAGGGCGGCCGCCTCTATGACCCGCCGCCGGAACTGCTGGCTGACTGTGCGCCCTTCCACCCCCTTGAGCTGGCCTATCGCTTCCTGCTGGATCAGGGGATCTCCACGCTCACCCTGGGGGCGGCCCAGCCCGGCGATCTGGCCTGGGCCGCCGCTCTGCTGGCAGACCCCGGCGGCGAGGGCGGCTGCGGCCGCTTCAGCCCGGAGGATCCTGGTCTTTCCTCGGCGCCGGCCGCTGCAGGTGGCGGCGGCGATGGGCACGGCAGTTCAGCAGCTGCGTTGGAGGCGGCCGAGTCCGCTGCGGGCGCTGCTGCGGATGCCGAGGACCGCCTCGCCTTCCGGCCGGCCGGCCTCTCCGGCGCGGGTGGCCCTGGCGATGGGCTCTGCGGCGCGGCGCCCGTTCAGCCCCCTGGCACGGCACTGGTGCCTGCTGCGCAGGCGGCACGGCCTGCCATGCCCTCCGGCGACAGCGGTGCGGGGGATCCGTTCGCTGGCCTCGCGGTGGCTGCAGCGGCCAGCCGCGAGGGGCCCTGGCTGGGGCCGGAGCAGCGCGCGGCCCTGGCTCGGCTCGAGGCGGCCGGCCGCGGGCGGCTGGCGGAGAGCCGCTGCGGTCAGTGCCGCCAGTGCCTGCCCTGTCCCAATGAGGTGCCGATCCCGGCGCTGCTGCGGCTGCGCAACCTGGCGGTGGGGCACGGCATGGTGCCCTTCGCCAGTGAGCGCTACAGCCTGATCGGCCGGGCCGGTCACTGGTGGGAGCAGCTTGATGCCAGCGCCTGCCAGCGCTGCGGTGACTGTCTGCCGCGCTGCCCGCTGCAGCTGCCGATCCCCGATCTGCTCGCCGACACGCATCGGCGCCTGGCGGCGCCGCCACGCCGGCGGTTGTGGGGCTGAGCGCAGCAGGACGGATGTCAGCCGGATCGCCTGGAGCCTGGAGCTGACGTTGCTGCATCGCGGCCTGGCTGCCGCCTGAGCGCAGGCTTCAGCGCCGTCGTGCCACCGCCGGCGCCCGGCCTCCACCGGTCACAGGTCCGTGCCGCGCCGGCCAGGGCGAGCCCGTGGTCAGGGGGTTTCCGGGGCCGCCTCGTCCCAAAGCTGCTGCAGGGACCGGCGCTCGTCCTCCGTCAGCGGCGGCAGGCTCCAGCAGCGCTGCAGCACGGCCTCGGGGGGCAGCAGCAGCTGTCGCTGTGGCGCCGGCAGCGAGGCGGCGGCCACTTCCAGCTGTGATCGCGGCAGCGGCGGCACCCAGCCTGCCGCCAGCAGACGGGGAAGCAGCGGCGGCTGCAGCACGGCCTCCAGCCATTCCAGGGGCGGCTCCACCGCGGCGCCGGCGGGGCGCAGCAGCAGATTCCAGCCCAGGGGTGCTCCCTGCTGGGGCAGCACCACCGCCAGACGCGGATCGCTGCGCAGCAGCGGCACCGCCCGGCGACGCGGCAGCACCATCGCCTCGGCCTCGCCGCTGAGCAGCAGGCTGAGGCCATCGCGCTCGTCGTTGGCCAGGCTGGCCCGGCGCAGCTGGCGCAGCCGCTGCGGGTCCGCCCGCACCAGCGAGAGGCTCAGCCGCGGGCTGGAGGGCAGCACCAGTCGGCCGCGCAGGCTCGGGTCCAGCAGCAGTCCCCAGCCCTCGTCGCGGCGCCGGGTCAGGTCGGGGCGATCACGCAGCAGCAGCACCCAGGGATCGACAGCCCAGGGAAACGCGACGGCGGCCGCGCCGGCCGGGGCGAACAGACGGCTCGCCGGGCCCGCCAGGGGCGCCAGACGGCTGAGCAGCCCGGCACTGCCGAACGGTTGCAGGGCCGAGGCGGGCAGGCTGGTGGCCCAGCCATCCCAGAGCTGGGCCAGGGCGGGTCGCGTCGCCGCCGGGCCGCGCAGGGCCTCGGCGACAGCCGCGGGCTCGTCCTCGCTGCGCAGGCTCCAGTCGCGCGGCAGCCGTGCCGTCCACAGCGCCGGCAGGTCCCGGCGGCTGGCCAGCAGACGATGGCGCTCCTGGCGGCAGCCGCCGAGCAGCAGCGGCAGTGCCGCGGCTCCGAGCTGGAGCAGCTGGCGTCGGGGCAGAGGCGATGCAGGCATCGCCGGACCGTAAATCCGCCGCCGCCACGGGCGCCGCTGCGGCGAGCGGCGACACGAGGCGCAGGCCAGCCGCCGCCCTCGCTGCCGGGCCCGCTCAACGCCGAGGGCGGCCTCCCCAGCCGGCAGCTCAAGCGGCGTTGCGTCTGAGGCTGAGCCCGCCGCAGCCTCAGCTCTGGCGTCCCCGTGCCACTGCCCCTGGCACGGCCCGATCGGTCGCTGCCGATCCGCTGCGCCTTCGCCGGGGGCGGCGATGGGTCGGCCCGCGTCTGCCTGATCAGAATGGACCAGCCGCAAGCCGCGCTGATGGGCCATTCCGTGATGGCCGGGCCCTGCCGCTCCACCCTTGTC
>CAYNGR010000096.1:7363-12184 GCA_964396755.1 uncultured Cyanobium sp.
CGCCCCCCGCTGCCCGGGCCACCGCCGCCGAGCCGCCCGCTCCGCCGGCGGCCAGCGACGAGCCGCGGCAGGTGCGTGAGCAGAGCCTGGCCGCTGTGCACGCCGACCCCGATGCCTGGATCCGTCGCTATCTGTTGCGGATCACCAGTCGCTGCACTGCCCAGGGCGTCGTGATCAGGGCCGGCACGCCGGATCTGGCCGAGGCGCTGGCCCGTGGCCCGCTGTTGATCAGCGCCGATGAGGCCAAGGAGCTGTTTCCCGCCTTCGCCAGGGACCGGCGCAGCCGCTCTCGCCACTCCGGCTCGGTGCATGAGGCCTCGCTGCTGCTCACCGATCTGGTCTGGCAGCGGGCCCTGGCCCAGCCGCTGCGGCCGGCACGCAGCCTGGTGCTGGTCAGCGGCGGTGGGGTCGCCAGTGGCAAGACCTGGGCCCTATCCCACAGCCCCGCCGCCCGCGCCCTGATGGGTCGCACCGAGATCGTGCAGGACAGCACGATGAGCGATCAGAGCCGGGCCCAGGCCCGCATCGATCAGGCGCTGGCACGCGGCCGCTCCGTGCAGGTGCTCTATGTGTTCACACCGATCGAGCAGGCCGTGCGCTGGCTGGTGGAGCGGGGCATGCGCGAGGGCCGTTCCGTGGCGAGCTCGGCGGTGGCCCGTTCCCACTGGCAGTCGCAGGCGACGGTGCTGGCCCTGGCGGATCGCTACCGCGACCGGCCGGCGGTGCGCTTCGGCCTTCTGCTTAATGGTCCCGGCGCCGATGGCAGCCTGCGGCCGATCGAGGCGCTGCGCCCCCTGCGCGCCGCCGCCGATCCGCGCTTCCCCGATCTGGCGAGCTTCCGGCGCCATGTGGAGACCCTGGTGCGCCAGGAGCTGCGGGCCCGTCACAGGGACGCCGATCCCGCCGATCCGACGCCGGAGCTGGAGCGTTCGCTGCAGCCGACGGACTGAGGGCTCTCGCCACAGGCCGCTTCGAGCGTCGGTCGCGCAGCCGGGCCGCCAGCTGATGCCCGGTTGGCTCCCAAGGGCCGGGATCCCCGCGGACGTCTCTCGGGCAGTCTCTGCGCGGATGTCTCTCCGCGCCCTGCGCAGCCCGGCATCGGCTCGAGGGGCTCCGCCCGTGCAGGGTCGGCGGCGGGTCGGGGCGCTGCCGGTCGTCTCCGTCAGCCCTCCAGCAGCTGCCGGCAGGCCCGGTCGCAGGCGGCCGCCAGGATCTCGGGACTGCCGCCGCGCAGCTGCCACAGCAGCGCCAGTCCGCCGGCCCCCACCCCCTCCTTGACGTAGCCCCGCTCGTAGTCGCGCAGGGCGCGATGGCAGCCGGCGCCGAAGCGCAGCGAGGTGGCGAAGGCCAGCGGCTCCACCTGAAAGTGCCGGCCGATCCGCTCCAGCAGTCGCTGCAGATCACTGCCCGCTTCGTCCGCCACCCAGGCGGTGGTCACCACGGCGGCATGGCGGGCCAGCGCCTGGCGCTGATCGGGCCTCGCCAGAGCCAGCGCCAGCGCGAGCACCGCCGCCATCTGGCTGCCTCCCGCCAGCAGCACGGGCACGCCGGCGCCGGCCGCGGCCAGGGTGAACCCGGCCGCCAGCGGCTGCATGGCATCGCCCAGTGCGGCCACCACCGCGTCGGGGGAAGCGCCCGGCGGCAGCTGGGCCGCCGCCAGGCCGCGGCGGACCAGCTCGTGCTTGAGCCCGTGGGCCGGCTGCCGCAGGCTGCCGCTCACCAGCCCCTCCACCGACAGTCCAAGGCCGCTGAGTAGGGCCTGGGCCGTGCTGGTGCCGCCGGGCACGCATTCGGCCAGCAGCAGCGGCCGCTGCCGCATCGCCAGCCGTTCCCCCCAGCGCTGGCCCAGCTGCAGCAGCGCCGCCACCCGTGCCGGGGCCAGGGCGGCGCCGCTGCTCAGGCAGGCGGCAGGACCGCCGGCGGCGGCCCCGGACGGTCGCAGATGCGGCACGTCCGGGGCCTCGCTGCAGCCCAGATCCACCACCAGGGGCTCCAGGGCCAGGGCATCGGTCACCACATGGCTGATCAGGGCGGGGCTGACGCCCGCCGGCAGCGGCGGCAGGGCATGGGGCCGATGGCCGCCCGGACCGCGCAGCAGCAGTTCCGCATCGGCGGCGGCCGTGCGGCGGCGGCTCTCGGATGTGGCGCCGGCGGCGGAGATGCCTTCGATGGCGGCGGTCTCGGTGGCGGCCAGCAGCAGCACCGGCAGCGGCAGCGGCCTGTCCCGGGCCCAGGCCTGCTGCCAGTGGGCGGCGGCGGCGCTGGGCCCGCAGAGCCGGCGCGGCGTGCTCATCCGCGTTCGGCCGTCACAGCGGATCCAGCGACACCAGCGACTCCAGCGCCTTGGGCGGCTCCGGGATCGGCGCCTGCAGGCGCGGGAAGATCCAGTAGGCGACCGCATGCAGACAGAGCACCACCAGCAGGTTCTGGATCAGCACCAGGGCCAGGGCCATCAGCTGCACCTGGCCCAGATCGAAGCCGGGCCCCAGCGACAGCAGCCCCAGCAGCCGTTCCAGCAGCCCGGCCGCGGCGGTGGTGACCACCACCCAGAGGTTTTCGCCCAGCAGCAGCGACAGCACCGCCACCCGCACCAGGAAACCGAGGGCGCCGATGCAGCCCCCCAGCGACAGGGTGAGCCACCAGCTCAGGCCACGGCGCCAGCCCCAGCCCAGCCACAGGGCCAGACCGCCGTAGGGGAACAGCATCAGCAGCCCCCGGATCGGACCCATCAGGGCCAGCAGCAGCAGCGAGGCCACCAGCACCCCCTCGACGGCGCAGCGCCAGCCGTGGCGCAGCTGCAGCAGGGTCAGCGGCAGCGGCAGGGCGAGGCGGATCAGCGGGCCGCCCACCGGCAGGTAGTACAGGGCCAGCCAGAGCAGGGCGGTGGCGGCCGCCAGGTAGGCGGTGTCCATCAGCTGGCGTGCCTGTCGGGGACTGAGCTGGCGGTCCGGATCGCGGTGCGGCATCGGGGCTCAGCGGGGGTCCGGCGCCGGCCGGCTGACGGGGGCCGGGCTGGGGTTGCTGCGGCCCAGTCGCTCGATCGTTTCCACCTCGAACGGCACGCCGGCGGCCCGCAGGGCCTGGGTGACCACCTCGGCGGGGGCGGCCGCATCCGCCTGGGGCAACAGGATCGTGACCCGGTACGGAGCCGGGCGCGGCGCGGCCGTGGTGGCTGCAGCGGTCGCTGCCGGCCTGGGGTTGGCGGCCGGCGGCGCTGACGCCGTCGCGGCTGCGGCATTGGCGTTGCCCCTGGCGGCAGCGTTGCGGGGGCTTGCCGTGGTGGCTGCGCCGCTGGCGGCTGGTGTTCCCGGGGTGTTGCCGCCGCGGGCCGGGTTTCCGGCCGCACCTGCCGGAGCGGCGGCTGTGCCGCTGGCGGCGGGCGTGACGGCGCTCGCCGGGGCGCTGCCCGTGGCCGGAGTCGTGCCAGGGGCGGGAGCCGTGGCCGGCGAGCCGCCGGTGGAGAAGCTGCGCGACAGGGCGTCACCGAAGCGGGTGCCGCTGCAGCCACTCAGCAGCAGCAGTGCGGCAGCCCCTGCGGAGGCCGCCAGCCGCCGGCCTGGCCGCAGCAGGGGCGAGCTCAACTGCCCGCGGGCTTGATCACCCGCACCGCACTGGCCCGCAGCCGACCGGTCTTGGTGGTCGCCGGTGGCTTGCTGGCCCGGGCCGGCGTCTTGCTGGCGGCCGTCTTGCGGCTGGTGGTGCCGCTGGCGGCTGTCTTGCTGCCGCGCCCCTTGCCCTTGCCGCTGGCGGCCTTGGCGGCCAGCAGTTCCACCGCCTGTTCGAGCGTGATCGTCTCGGCGGTGCTGCCCTCGGGCAGGGAGGCATTGACCTTGCCCTGCTTCACATACAGGCCGTAGGGACCGTCGAACAGCTGGATCGGCTCGCTGCCTCCCTCGGGGGTGCCCAGATCCTTGAGGGCGGTGCGGCCGCCGCGGCCGCGTTTGGGGGTGGCCAGCAGCTCCAGGGCGCGGCTCAGCCCGACCGAGAGGACGTCGTCCTCGGCCTTGAGCGAGCGGTAGTCCTTCTCACCCTTGCCCTTGTGATGCACCACGTAGGGGCCGAAGCGCCCCAGGCCCGCCTCGACCCGGCCGCCGTCGGGATGGTCGCCGAGCGCGCGCGGCAGGCGCAGCAGACCGAGGGCGTCCTCGAGGCTGAGGTCTTCAGGCTTGATGCCCTTGGGCAGCGAGGCGCGCTTGGGCTTGGGGGTCTCCTCGCTGACCTGGCCGCGCTGCAGGTACGGGCCGTACTGGCCGAACAGCAGGTAGATGGCCTCGCCCGTCTCGGGATCCTCACCGAGGGCCTCGGGCCCATCGGACTTCTGGCGCAGGATCAGCTCGGCCTTCTCGGCGTCGAGATCGGCCGGGGTGATCTCGGCCGGCAGGGTGGCCTTGAGCAGCTCCTCGTTGCCGTCCTCGCCGACCCGTTTCGCTTCGAGGTAGGCGCCGAAGCGGCCGATGCGCACCATGCAGGGCAGGTCGTCGAGGGCCACGGTGCGGGAGGCGCCGGGGTCGATGTCGCCCTCGCGTTGCTGCACCTGGGTTTCAAGACCCTTGTCGCCCTTGTAGAAGGCCTCCAGGTAGGGCAACCAGGACACCTTGCCGTGGGAGATCTCATCGAGGGTGCTCTCCATCCGCGCCGTGAAGCTGGTGTCGACCAGATCGGGGAAGTGCTCCTCGAGCAGGGCGGTGACGGCGAAGGCGGTGAAGCTGGGGATGAGGCTGTTGTTCTGCAGGGTGGCGTAACCCCGGTCGACGATCGTGCCGATGATCGAGGCGTAGGTGGACGGCCGGCCGATGCCCTCCTTCTCCAGCATCTTGACCA
>CAYNGR010000097.1:0-5103 GCA_964396755.1 uncultured Cyanobium sp.
CAGCGAGGAGAACGAGGACGGCCAGCTCACCCTCTCGATCCGCCGCATCGAGTACATGCGCGCCTGGGAGCGGGTGCGCCAGCTGCAGAAGGAAGACGCCACCATCTACTCCGAGGTGTTCGCCACCAACCGTGGTGGTGCCCTGGTGCGGGTCGAGGGTCTGCGCGGCTTCATCCCCGGCAGCCACATCAGCACCCGCAAGGCCAAGGAGGAGCTGGTCGCCGACTTCCTGCCCCTCAAGTTCCTGGAGGTGGACGAGGAGCGCAACCGCCTGGTGCTCAGCCATCGCCGCGCCCTGGTGGAGCGCAAGATGAATCGCCTCGAGGTGGGCGAAGTGGTGATCGGCACCGTCCGCGGCATCAAGCCCTACGGCGCCTTCATCGACATCGGTGGTGTCAGCGGCCTGCTGCACATCTCCGAGATCAGCCACGAACACATCGAGACGCCGCACACCGTGCTGAACGTCAACGATCAGATGAAGGTGATGATCATCGATCTCGACGCCGAGCGCGGCCGCATCTCGCTGTCCACCAAGGCGCTCGAGCCGGAGCCGGGCGACATGCTCAGCGATCCCCAGAAGGTGTTCGACCGCGCCGAGGAGATGGCGGCCCGCTACAAGCAGATGCTGCTGGAGCAGGCCGAGGACGGCGAGCCGATGGGCGTCAGCCTCGACTGAGCCAGGCCCCTCTGATGGCACAGCTGCTGCTGCGCGGCGTTGCGCTGGGAGAGGTGCGAGCGGTGCTGTTCGACAAGGACGGCACCCTCAGCATCAGCGAACCCCAGCTGATCACCCTGGCCGAGGCCAGGGTTTTTCTTTGCCTGGAGCGGGTCGACGCCGCTCTGCAGGTCGAGCTGCGCCAGCTGCTGCGGCGCGCCTATGGGCTGCGTCAGGGCGGCGCGGCAGCGGGGGAGAGCGCCATCTGCCCGGCCGGCATCACCGCCGTCGCCAGCCGTGAGCACAACCTGATCGCCACCGCCACCGCCCTGGTGCAGGTGGGCCTGGGCTGGCCGGAGGCCCTCAGCCTCAGCGAGGAAGTGTTCGCCGAAGCCGACCGCGCCGATGCCCGTCGGGACCTGGCACGCCTGGCCAGCAGCGCCGCAGCGACCCAGCGAGGCAGTGGCGGCGAACCGGCCGGGGGCACCAGCCGCACCACGGAGGGCCTGCGGACCTGGCTCGAACAGCTGCGCGAAGCCTCGGTGACCTGCGCCGTGATCAGCAACGACGATGTCGCCGGCATCGAGCACTTCCTGAGCAGCCATGGGCTGAATGGCTACTTCGCGGCGATCTGGAGCGCCGAGCACCGGCCGCGCAAGCCCGATCCGGCTGCCGTGCACGGCCTCTGCGCCGACCTGGGCCTGCAGGCCTGCGACTGCGCCCTGATCGGCGATGCCAACAGCGATCTGCGCATGGCGGTGGCCGCTGGCATCCCCCATCAGCTGGCCCTCGGCTACACCGCCGCCTGGAGCACACCGCCGCCTCTGGCGGAACCCCATCCACGGGTGCATCACTGGCGGGACCTCAGCCTGGCCTGAACGGCGTGGCGGCGCAGACATCGCTGCGTGATCTGTCCGAATAAGGTGGATGGCTCTGTGCGTACGACCGTTCCGGCATGAGCAGCGCCTCCGGGTCCACCTCCCGTCACGTCTTCACCTCCGAATCGGTCACCGAAGGGCATCCCGACAAGATCTGCGATCAGGTGAGCGATGCGGTGCTCGACGCGCTGCTCAGCCAGGATCCCACCAGCCGCGTGGCCTGCGAAACCGTGGTCAACACCGGCCTCTGCCTGATCACCGGTGAGGTGACCACCAAGGCCAAGGTGGATTACATCTCCCTGGTGCGCGGCGTGATCGAGCGCATCGGCTACAGCGGCGCCCGCGCCGGCGGCTTCGATGCCAACAGCTGCGCCGTGCTGGTGGCCCTCGATCAGCAGTCCCCGGACATCGCCCAGGGGGTGAACGTCGCCGATGACCACGACGGCGATCCCCTCGACCTGATCGGCGCCGGCGACCAGGGGATCATGTTCGGCTACGCCTGTGATGAGACGCCCGAGCTGATGCCGCTGCCGATCAGCCTGGCCCACCGGCTGGCGCGGCGCCTGGCCGAGGTGCGCCACAACGGCACGCTCGGCTACCTGCTGCCTGACGGCAAGACCCAGGTGAGCGTCGTCTATGAGAACGAGCAGCCGGTGGCGATCGACACGATCCTGATCTCCACCCAGCACACCGCCGAGATCGACGGGATCAGCGAAGAGAACGCTCTGCGCGAGCGCATCAAGCAGGATCTGTGGTCCCATGTGGTGGAGCCCGCCACCAGCGATCTGACACTCAGGCCGGTCCAGGACAGCACCCGCTTCCTGGTCAACCCCACCGGCAAGTTCGTGGTGGGTGGTCCCCAGGGCGACGCCGGCCTCACCGGCCGCAAGATCATCGTCGACACCTACGGCGGCTATGCCCGCCACGGCGGCGGCGCCTTCTCCGGCAAGGACCCCACCAAGGTGGACCGCTCCGCCGCCTACGCGGCCCGCTACGTGGCCAAGGCTCTGGTGGCCGCCGGCCTGGCCCGCCGCGCCGAGGTCCAGCTGAGCTACGCGATCGGCATGGCGCGCCCCACCAGCATCCTGGTGGAGAGCTTCGGCACCGGCGCGATCAGCAATGCCGATCTCACCGCTCTGGTGCAGGAGCACTTCGACCTGCGCCCCGGCGCGATCATCCAGAACTTCGGCCTGCGCGATCTGCCCCAGCAGCGCGGCGGCCGCTTCTACCAGGACGTGGCCGCCTACGGCCACTTCGGCCGCGCCGACCTGCAGCTGCCCTGGGAGAACGTGACCTCCATCGCCGAAACCCTGCGTCAGGCCACTGCCGACCGTGTCGCCGCTGGCGCTGGGGCTTGATCTCGGCAGCAGCGGCCTGCGCCTGGCCCTGGCGGAACGCACCGGCCAGGGTCAGGTTCAGCTGCTGAGCGAGCACAGCACGACCTACCCCCGCCCCTTCGCCGACCCACGGGGCTGGCGTGAGGGGCTGGTCGCGCTTGTGGCGCGCCTCGATCCCTCGCAGCGCGCCCGCGTGCGCGCCATCGCCATCGCCGGCACCTCCGGCACCCTGCTGCGCTGCCGGCCCGACGGCACGCCGCTGGAGGGCGAGGCGGGCCTGGCGCTGCCCTATCACCTCAGCTGCCCGGAACAGGCCGAAGAGGCCCGCCGCATCTGCGGCGATCCGAACAGTCCCGCCGCCAGTGCCAGCGGCAGCCTGGCCCGGGCGCTGCGGCTGATCGCCGCCAGCGGCGACGCCTCGACCTTTCTGCTGCGCCATCAGGCCGACTGGCTGATGGGCTGGCTGCTGGGCGACTGGCGCTGGGGTGAGGAGGGCAACAACCTGCGCCTCGGCTGGGACCTGCAGCAGCAGGCCTGGAGCGGCGCCATCGCACATCAGCCCTGGGCCGCCGCCCTGCCGCAGATCCGCCCCAGCGGCGCCGTGCTCGGGCGCCTCGGCCCAGAGGCGGCGCAACAACTGGGCCTGAGCGAGACCTGCCTGGTGGTGGCGGGCAGCACCGACGCCAACGCCGGCGTGCTCGCCGCGGATCCCCAGGAGGGCGATGGCATCACCGTGCTGGGCACGACCCTGGTGCTCAAGCAGTTCGTGGAGCAGCCCGTGTCCGCCCCCGGCGTCAGCAGCCACCGGGTGGACGGCCGCTGGCTGCTGGGCGGGGCCTCGAACGCCGGTGCCGGCATCCTGCGCCGCTTCTTCACAGACGCGCAGATCGCCGAGCTCAGCCGCCAGATCGATCCGCGCCGCCCCAGCGGCCTCGATCTGCTGCCGCTCCCGGCCCGGGGCGAGCGCTTCCCCGTCGACGATCCGCTGCTGGAGCCGCGCCTGGAGCCCAGGCCCGTCAGCGATGCGCTGTATCTGCAGGGCCTGCTCGAAGGCCTCACCGAGCTGGAACGCCAGGGCTGGCAGCGGCTGCGCGAGCTGGGAGCCCCGCCGCTGCAGCGAGTGATCACGCTGGGCGGCGGTGCCCGCAACCCACAGTGGCGGCTGCTACGCCAGCGGGCGCTGGGGGTGCCGGTGCTGCAGCGCCCGGCCCTGCCTTCGGCGCTGGGCATGGCCCACCTGGCTCTGCGCGCTGCAGGCAGGATGGGGGCCGCTGCAATCGCGGACGCATGAACTCCAGGCTGGGCTCGATTCTGTCGATGGCGCTGTTCGTGGTGCTGGCGGGCTACGTCAGCTTCAGCGCCGTGCGGCTCGGCCTGATCCTGTGGCAACGCTTCGGGGCCGCCTGACCCCAGAATCGCTGCGCCTTCCCTCCGCAGCGCCGCCATGGCCGCCGACCCCCTCACCCCCGCCGTGAGCGACCGCATCTGCCGGCACATGAACGACGACCACGCCGATGCGGTGGTCGCCTACGCGCGCCACTACGGCGGCGTCAGCGGCGCCCAGACGGTGCGCATGCTGGCCGTGGCGCCCGAGGCGATGCGGCTGGAGGTGGATGGATCCGTGCTGGAGATCCCCTTCGATCACACCCTCAGCGACAGCGAGGACGCCCACCGCACCCTGGTGGCGATGCTGCGCGCGATGCCTCCCAAGGCCTGAACCGGATGGCCAGCAGGCGGCAGCAACCGTCAGACCGTCCCGATCCGCTGCCAACCGCCGGCCACAGCCTGCCCCACAGATCCGCTGCCAACCGCTGGGAACAGCCGTCCTCACTGGAGGGTCGGCCAACCGCGCACCACAGCCGGCCCGCCGGGATCGCGGGCAGGGCACGACCGCAGCCGCTTCTGCTGTGGATTGCCGACGGCCTGGTGCCGACGCGACTCGCCCTTGACCGCTGGCGGCCCGTTGCCGCCTCAGCACGGAAGCGTCACAGGCAGCCTGCGGCCGCCGCGCCGGCAGGGGCCCTCGCCGAAGCCTGCGCCGCCGGGATCTCGCGCCGTGATGGCCCCCGCCCACAGCCGCTTGGCAGGAACAGCCGGCTCACCCCACGACGGCGTCAGCCCATCGATCCGAGGGAGCATCGGCAGCTGCTGCCCTGATGGAGCCGGCCGCAGCAGGCTGACGCCCCAGCGGACCCCGACTGGGAACCCTGGCGGCCATTCGTCTGCCCATGGC
>CAYNGR010000097.1:5203-11972 GCA_964396755.1 uncultured Cyanobium sp.
CCATGGCAGCGCCCGCCATGGCCTCAGCCGTGCGGGCCCAGCGGCATCGGCAACCGGCAGGACGGGGCAGGACCTCTGCCGCTCGACCCGGGAGCTGATCGGCCGCTGCAGGCGTGACTCGGCCAACCGCAGCCGGCGGCGCCGGCCAGGCCTGACGCGGCGTCTGTCGCCTCCGGAGAAGCCTGACGCCAGATCATCTGGCCATGGCAGCGCCCGCCATGGCCTCAGCCGTGCGGGCCCAGCGGCATCGGCAACCGGCAGGACGGGGCAGGACCTCTGCCGCTCGACCCGGGAGCTGATCGGCCGCCGCAGGCGTGATTCGGCCAACCGCAGCCGGCGGCGCCGGCCCGGCCTGACGCGGCGTCTGTCGCGACCGGGGAAGCCTGACGACAGATCGCCTGCTCCTGACAGTGTCCGCCATGGCCAGTGCCCCAGCCTCCCGCCTCGCAGCCCGCTCCCTGGCCCCGGCTACGCCCGCATCAGCAGGGCTGTGGCCGGGCGGGCTGCTCAGCGGCGCGCTCGACTGGTTGCTGGCGCGGCCCTGCCCGCTGTGCCGCAGGCCGCTGTCAGCGAGCCGGAGCCCTGCAGACCAGGGCCGCTCAGGGCTGTGCAACGCCTGCGGCGAACGGCTGGCCCTGCCGGCCACCGGGCTGAGCGGCCGCTGGCCATTGCCCTGGTGGAGCAGCGGTGCCTACAGCGGCGCCCTGCGCCAGGCGCTGCTCGAGCTCAAATGCCGCCGGGCCGATGCGGCCGTGGTGCGCGCCCTGCTGCAGCCCCTGCTGGCCGCCCTGCAGAGGCAACCGCTGCCCCGCAGGGGGCCCCGGGCCGTGCTGCTGGTGCCGATCCCGGGCTGGAGGCGCCGGCCCAATCCGCTGCCGGGTCTGATCGCCGATCAGCTGGCCGCTGGGCTGGAGCTGCGCCGCCGCGATCTGCTGCAGCGCAGCCACCCGGTGCTCGGCCAGCACCGCCTGGGCGGCCGGCTGCGACAGGCCAACCAGGAGGGCTCGTTCCAGCTGCGGCCCGAGGCCCTCAGCCGCCGCCCGGCGCCGGTGCTCCTGGTGGATGACATCCTCACAACCGGTGCGACCCTGCGCCACGCGGCCCTGTGCCTGCAGGAGGCGGGCTGGCCGGTGCTGGGCGCCGCCTGCCTGGCCCGCACCCCCGACCGGCGCGACTGGCTGCGAACGCCATGATCTAAGATCTGCTGGTCGCCACGGCGACGGGCCGGGATAGCTCAGTTGGTAGAGCAGGCGACTGAAAATCGCCGTGTCCCCAGTTCAAATCTGGGTCCTGGCATTTCGTTTTTGATTGTTGTCACCCAACGGGTGTCAACACATCATCCGGTCGACGGCAGTTCTTCAGTTTGCAGCGATGCTGTTGCGGGTCATCGGCAATTGCCCTGACCTGTGCCGGGGTTGCTCCGTGGGCTTCCAGCCCTGAAGGGCGGTCAGCCTGCTGCGCTCAAACCTGCAGGTCAGACCCACCGTCTCCGGCCAGACCTGGAAGCAACGCAACTCTCACCGGCAGCGCGCCATCGATGGGCTAACGATGGGGCCCGGCGTTCACCTGCTGCGACCATCCCACAGGGCAACGGCTCCGCCGGCGCGCCGCTGCAGCGATCAGCCGGCTCACCCCAGCGCCCGGCACCCCGGCGAGAGACGCCAGAAGCCCTCCGCCGCCGTCAGCAGCGCCCGATCCTTGCGCCAGCGCGGATCGCTGCCGTAGTACAGCGCACTGCCCAGCCCCACCAGCAGCACCCGTCCCACTCCCGCGGGCCTGCGGCCCTCCCATACGCCCGGGGTTCCCCGCACAACCCGATCTCCAGCGAAAACCACCACCTGTCCGGACGGACCGTTCTCCGCGCCGCTGCTCCACCAGTGGCTGCCATAGCCCTGGCTCTGCCCCTCCTCAAAGGCCATCAGACGCCTGCCCCTGTACGTGAGCGCGCCGCGGTAGGCCCCGACGCCATTGGTGCCGGTGAAACGGATCACGGCCTCGGGGGTCACCTCGCTGACCCACTCGCAGCTGTAGGGAAAGCTCTGCTGCGCCCCTGCCGGGGGCTGCAGGCCGAGCGAGATCAGCGCCAGCGCCACGGCAACGGAGAGCCTCATTCCACGCCAGGCCAGAGAAACGATCAACCCTATCGGTGGTACCTGGCGCTGCCGTCGTCGTGTGGCAGCGCCGGCGTTCTGGCGGGGCTGCCGTCGCGCGGTTCAAGCACACGCACAGCCCTACAGGCCGCCGTGACCGAGCGGAGATGGGCCAGCAGGCTGTCGCGCAGCTGCAGATGGCGGCGATGGCCAGCGAACTCGGTGCGGACCACCAGGACGTCGCCGAAGTGGATCGGGATCTCCACAGGCAGCGCCTGATAGTCAGGTCCATACAGCGGCAAGGTCAGGGCCGAGGCAATGCCCAGGCAGCGCTGCTCAAACGAGACTCCCTCAGCCTCCGCTTGCGAGGCCGCGGATCGGGCCGCCGCCGCATCCCCCACCAGGCCCAGCTCCGCCAGCCTGGCCTGAAACACCGGGAACGCCATCTGAGGCAGGGGCAGCAGCGGATAGGCCGCCACATCCGTCAGGCTCAGGGGGCCCTGGCGCCGCAGCAGCGGGTGGCCACTGGGAGCGGCCAGCAGCATCGGCACGTCGAACAGCTGCACGCAGCTCAGCCCGGGATCATCCGGAACATCGGGCGCACCACACAGCCAGGCATCGATGATGCGATCCTTGAGCAGTTGCAGCGGCCGCTCATATTCGAGGTAATTGAGATTTCCCTTGGTCCAGTCAGGCAGCTGCCATGACGCATAGATATCCCGCATCCAGTGCTGGGCCTCAAGGCGCAGCGGCAGGCCCCGCTCCCAGCGATAACGCTGATGCAGCTTGCGCTGGGCACTGAGCAGATCCGTCTCGCCACTGAGCTGCCATTCCGAGGCGACACGCTTCAGTTTGAGCTGGAAGATCTGCTGACACCGGCTTGAATGACGACTGATCGTGGACTGATTGCAGCCCATCACCGCCGCCGCTCGCTCGCCCGTCCGCAACCAGATCAGGTGGTCAAAGGCATCCAGGCACTCCAGCGTGACGACCAATGCTCCGTTGATGCTGAACTGCAGTCTTGCGCAGCGGAACGACCGCGACCGGAGCCCAGGACGGCGACTTGAAGTTCTGCATCCATCTATTCGCTTTCTGCATAAACACCGCGCCATCAGCGCCGATGCAGACCTCTGGCATCACCCAGCGCGCCTCTGCTGGCGAGAGCGGCGCTCGGCAGGAAGCGATGCCAACCGACGCCTGTTGGAGACAGCCAGGCGCGTCAGGCAGGCGAGTCCCGGACGATGGCGCCCCGCACCTACCGGCGGACGGGACCGGGACGCCGGCAGCGGCGCGGATCCGCCGCAGCCTGCTGCCTACGGTGGGTCGTCCGGGGCCGCGACCCGCCCCCGGCCGCAGCGCTCCGCTCCGCCCGATGCCCTCCCAGCCCCCCAGCTCCGATCGGCTGTTCAACAACGCCGACAGCTTCGCCATGGTGTTCGACGAGGCCTGGCAGCGCCACTCCCGCCAGCAGCCCGACCACGGCCTCAGCGCCGAGCAGAAGATCCCGCTGATCCTCGAGCAGGTGGCCGATCACCCCTTCGCCCAGGACAACCCGGAGCAGGCCCACCAGGTGGCGGTGTTCCGGGTGCGGCTGCTGGGCCTGTAGGAGCCCGGCCCCATCCCCTGGCCCGGAGGCGCTTCAAGCCGCGACAGGCTGCGGCAGCAGCGGCGAAACGCCCTCCGGCAGCCCCTATCCTGCGCCGCATGAGCAGCTCCCTCACCCGCCTGGTGCAACAGCTCTGCGCCGGCTTCAGCAACCAGAACCAGGCCTTCGAGAACCCGCCTCTCTACGCCCATATCTTGGTGCGCTTCCGGCCGCTGCCCCAACTGGAGCCCGGATCCCTACTGCTCGAGCAGTCCTACGCCATCAATCCGGCCGCTCCCTACCGAATCCGCGTGCTGCGGCCCCAGCGCAGCCCCGACGGCAGCCTGATCATCAGCAACCAGGCCCTGCATGACGAGCAGCGCTTCTGGGGGGCGATCGACGACGCGGCCAAGCGCGAGGCGATCCGCTCCGACGACGTCCGTCTGCTCGAAGGCTGCACCTACGTGGTGCGCGAGCAGGGTGACGGCTTCATCGGCGAGGTGGAACCGGGCTGCCGCTGCCTGGTGGAGCGCAAGGGCGCCACGGCCTATCTGGTGAGCAGCTTCGAACTCGATCCGCGCGGCATGCGCACGATCGACCGCGGCCATGACCCCGAGACCCACGAGCAGCTGTGGGGCTCGCTGGCAGGTCCGTTCGAATTCGAGCGCACCGACGACTTCAGTCCCGAGATCCCCGATCCCTGGCTCGAAGAACTGCGCTGAGACTCAACGCCTGAATCACAGCCCGGTCGCGGCGGCCAGGCCCGTTGGCCCTGAAGCCGCATGCGGGCGTTCCGGATGAGCGCGCACGACCCTGTTGTTCTCTGCCGGCGGCGGCAGGCGGCAGTCATGCGTCCAGACCTGGGCACTCGCCGCAGCAAGCAAGATCTGCGGCCCATGCTAGGCGCATCTGCTGGTTCAGTGCATCTGCTGGGGCAATCCACAGGCCGCCGCGACACCCATCACGGCCAAAAGCGATCTCTCCTGCCATCCAGCGGAGCAGAGGGCATGCCGTGCTGATCGCGAGCCTGGCTCAAGAAAAATCAATGTCATGAAGGAGTGATGCGGCTTCGGCGCAGGGCAACCGGATCGCGGCGGCGATCCCTACGGTTCCGGCCGCCATCTCGCTTTCCGCACGCCTGCCATGAGCCTGCCCCTGCTGGCCACTCCGCCCCGCGCCTTGAATGCGCGCGTCTCCAGCTTCTCAATCGGCAATGAGGAAACACCCAGGCAGGTGATCCAGACGGATGGCCGCAACCTCACCCAGGCCGATGCGCTGATCGATCAGGCCTATCGCCAGATCTACTTCCACGCCTTCAAGATCGATCGCGATCCGGTGCTGGAATCACAGCTGCGCGATGGCCGCATCACCGTGCGTGAGTTCATCCGCTCGCTGCTGCTCTCACGCAAGTTCCGCGATGATTTCTATCGCTGCAACAGCAATTACCGGATGGTCGATCAACTTGTCGGGCGGGTCCTGGGCCGTCCCGTCCATGGCGATCGCGAGCGGATCGCCCTGTCGATCCTGATCGCGCAGCAGGGTCTGCCGGCCCTGGTGGATCGCCTGCTCGACTCCCAGGAATACCTGGAGGCCTTCGGTCTGGACACCGTTCCTTATCAGCGCTCGCGCGTGCTCCCCGGCCGGCCGCTCGGTGAGCTGCCGTTCAACCAGCAGGCCCCCCGCTATGCGCGCGACTGGCGCGAAGCCATGGCCCGCCGCGCGCCGCAGGGCAACGGCAACGGCTGGCAGCCCAGCGGCAGCGGCGTGGCCCCGCGGCCGGCCTGGCTGGCGGATGCCCCCTCGCCCCTGGCCCGCCGCATCTGGCAGGGCACCGTCACCGTGGGTGGCTTCGTGCTCACCGGCTTCGTGCTCTACGTGGCCGCGGTGATGCTGAGCACCGCCGGCTCCTGAGCGCCAGCGCCTGGGCACCCTGCAGGCTCAGGGGCCCAGGCGGCCGGCCGCCTCAGGCGATCTGCTCGTCGAGGAACGGCTGGTCATCCAGAAACGGCTGCTCCCCCTCCTCCGGGAACGGATCCGGATCGAGCTCCTCCAGGCCGGCCGCCGCGCCCGGCCTGGACACCGCCGGCGACACGGCGACCAGCGGCCGGACCGGCCCGCTGCTGCGGCCCTCGCCGCGACGCAGCAGCTCCTCGACGCGGGCCAGCCGCTCGTCGGTCTGCTCCAGCCAGCTCTCCACCGCCGACGGCAGCTCCGGAGAGGCCTGGGCCTGGGTGCGCAGCTGGGCCAGTTCACGCTCACCCTCGGCCAGCCGCTCCTCCAGCTCGAGCAATCGATAGGTGAGCGTCTCGCTCACTTCACTGATCAGTTGCAGCTGCTCCACCAGCCGCTGGGTCCAGGTCGGGACCGCCGGGGAGGACGGGGTGACGGGCGTCATGCCGGCGCACGGGAAAGCGGTGGCCGGATGGTACCGATCCTGCCGGGAGGCGCCAGAGGCGACCAGTCCATACCGGGGCTGCCGGAGCCAGGCGCAGCGACCGGAACAGGCGTTTGTAACGATTATGAAAGCGCTGACCCCTGGCCAGGCGAGGCCCATAGGATCCGCCATGCAGCTTCAGGCTGAGAGTTTGCGGCCGCTGAGCCCGATCTCCCCCCGATCTCACCAGCGTTCAGACAACACCTTCTCATCTGTCCTCAGCGGCGCTGCACCTCCCTCCTCCCAACCCGCTTCCTCCCCAGGCCCACGCCCATGACACTCGCCAACGCTGCCTATCTGGGCATCGAGCGTTTCGCCAGCGATCGCGACAAGGAAAACTGGTCGAACGCCACCGAGAACGACAAAGCTGCCCTGATTCGCGCCGTCTACAAGCAGGTCCTGGGCAACCAGTACGTGATGGCCAGCGAGCGTCTGGAGGGTCCTGAGTCGCTGTTCCGCCGCGGCTATCTGAGCGTTCGCGAGTTCGTGCGTCAGGTGGCCAAGAGCGGTCTGTACCGCGCCAAGTTCTTCGAGAACTGCAACGCCTACCGCTTCATCGAGCTCAACTTCAAGCACCTGCTCGGCCGCGCTCCCCAGAACAAGGCGGAGATGCTGCACCACTTCACCATCCTGCAGGAGCAGGGCTACGACGCCGAGATC
>CAYNGR010000098.1:0-11909 GCA_964396755.1 uncultured Cyanobium sp.
AGATTGCTGGCCAGCAGCACGTCGAACTGGCGCGGGTTGCGCACCAGCTGCATGGCGGCGTTGTCGACGTACAGATGGCTGAGCTCCACATCGGCATAGCTCTCGGCGTGGATCGCCTCCACCCGGTCGCGCCAGAGCTGGCTCACATCCAGCACGTTGGCCTTGTCGACACTGCAGAGGCGGCCGCTGCGCTGACGGGCGATGTCGAAGCCGACCCGCGCGATGCGGTCGATCTCATCGTCGAAGTAGGCCATGGTGTTGAAGGCGCGCACGCGGCCCTCCGCCTCGACCCGGCCCTTGGGCGTGCCGAAATAGACGCCGCCGGTGAGCTCACGCACCACCATCAGGTCCACCCCCTCGATCACCTCACGCTTGAGAGTGGAGGCCTCGATCAGGGCCGGAAGGATCTTCACCGGCCGCAGGTTGGCGAACAACCCCAGGCCGGCCCGCAGGCCCAGCAGACCGGTCTCGGGACGACGCTCGCGCGACAGGCTGTCGTACTGGGGCGAGCCGATCGCGGCCAGCAGCACCGCGTCGGAGGCACGACAGGCCTCGAGGGTGCTGGCTGGCAGAGGTTCGCCGGTGGCATCGATCGCGGCGCCGCCCATCGGCTGCTCGTCGTAGCGGAGCTCGAAGCCGTGGCGGCCACTCACCGCATCCAGCAGCTGGCGGGCCACCGCCATGATCTCCGGGCCGATGCCGTCACCGGCGAGCAGGGTGATCCGGTAGCTGGTCATCGCAGGCCGCCAGGGGCACGAGGGGATGGGCGCGAGGCTACGCCGTGGGGGGCGCCGCTCAGCCCTGCTGACGCTTCTCCAGGGCCCGGATCGCCTTCGCCAGCTCCGGCAGCTTGCTGAACGCCGCTGAGCAGCGCAGCCACAACCGGTTGGGGATGGCGGGGTAGCCGCTCACCACCTCGCCGGCGGCCACTTCACCGTGAATGCCCGACTTGGAGCTGGCGATCGAACGGTCACCCATCACCGCCTTGTTGGCCAGGCCCACCTGGCCGGCCAGGATCACGCCGTTGCCGAGACGCGCCCCGCCGGCGATGCCGACCTGTGCCGCCAGAGCGCAGCCCCTGCCGGTGGTCACGCCGTGGCCGATGTGCACCAGGTTGTCGATCTTGGTGCCGGCACCGATGCGCGTTTCGCCCACCGAGGGCCGATCGATGGTGCTGCCGCAGCCCACCTCGACGCCGTCCTCGAGCACCACCTGACCGGTCTGGGGCATCTTGCGCCAACCGCTGGCGGTGGGCACGAAGCCGAAGCCCTCGCTGCCGATCACCGCATTGGAGTGCACGACGCAGCCACGGCCCAGGCGACTGCCGGGATGCAGCACCGCGCCGGCATGGAGCTCGCTGCCGGGCCCGACCTCCACGTCGGCGTAGACGACCACGCCGGGGTGCAGCACACAGCCTGCGGCGATGCGGCTGCCGGCAGCCACGACCACATGGGCCCCGAGGTGCACATCCGCGGCGATCTCCGCCCCCGGCTCGACCACGGCGGTGGCATGCACACCGGGCTGGGGCCTGGGCCGGGGGTAGAGAAGGTCGAGGGCCTCGGCAAAGCCGAGGCGCGGATCGGCCAGGGCCACCCAGGCCAGACCACGGGCGCTGGCCTGCTGCTGCAGCGCCTCGGCCTCGTCACCGCGGGCGGGCAGCAGCAGGGCGCTGGCGCCTGTGGCCGCAAGGCTGGCGGCCAGGGCGCTGCCGGCTTCCAGAAAACTCAGCTGGCCGCTGCCCGCCCGCTCGATCGACTCGGCCCCGCCCAGCTCCGGATCCTGGCCGAGCTGACGGGGCGTGGCCTCGCTCACCTCGCTGAGCTGGGTGAGCAGATGGCTGAATCGCATGGCCGGACCCCTGATCGGCCGGATGGTAGGCGGGGCCCCGCCGGCGCAGCGCCGTGGCTGGGGCTCCCCGGGGCCCTGCCTGGAGGGGACGCCCCCCAAGCCCTGATGCGCGCTGTGACAGCCGCAGCAGTGCCGCAATGGGCCCGGCGCAGGTGACTGGCGAGGGCTGACACCCGGCGACGGCGGCCATCGCCGTCCGGGGCGATTGAAGCCCGCCAGAGGCGCCGGGCCAGGCGGCGGTCTGCGGCACGACCGCCTCTCGAACCTTCGGGTGAGCTTCGGATGCCGCCGGCTTCACCGACAGGGCCGCCCCCCGCCGCGGAGCCAGCTCCCGGTCGGGGCCGCCGCGCTGTCAGCGGATGCACTCAGGATCCCGGCAGCAGCACCAGCTGATCGCGGTGCACCACAGCCTCACGCACATCAGCGAGGCGTCGGCGCCTCTCCTCGCTGGCCAGGGTCAGCATGGCGTTGAGCTCATCGCTGCTGAGGCTGGACAGACCCCGGCCCAGCTCACGTCCCTGACTGGCGAGGATGCGCACCGGTTCGCCCCGGCCGAACTCCCCCTCCACCGCCTGGATGCCCACCGCCAGCAGTGAGGCCCCTCGCTGCAGCAGCGCCGCTTCAGCACCGGCATCGATGCGCAGGCCGCCCTTGGGCAGCAGGGCATGGGCCAGCCAGCGCTTGCGATCGCTCAGGGGACTGGCGCTGGGCTGGAACACCGTGCCGACGCGCTCGCCGGCGAACAGGGCCTCCAGCACCGCCGGATCGCGGCCGTCGGCGAGGCGCACGCGGATGCCGCTGGAGGTGGCGATGCGGGCGGCCCGCAGCTTGGTGGTCATGCCGCCGGTGCCCCACTGACCGCCGCCGCTGGCGACGCCGCTCAGCCGCTCGAGCTCGGCCAGATCACGCACCTCCGGAATGGCTCGGGCCTCGGCGTCCGTGCGGGGATCGCCGGAATAGAGGCTGTCGACATCGGTGAGCAGGATCAGCTCATCGGCGCCCACCGCCACCGCCACCAGAGCCGAGAGCGTGTCGTTGTCGCCGAAGCGCAGTTCATCGGTGGCCAGGGTGTCGTTCTCGTTGACCACGGGCACCACCCCCCAGGCCAGCAGCTGCTCGAGCGTGCGGCAGGCGCGCTGGTAGCGGCGGCGCGAGGCCAGATCGCCCCGGGTGAGCAGCACCTGCGCCACGGACAGGCCGCGCACGGCGAAGGCGTCCTGATAGAGCGCCATCAAACGGCCCTGGCCCACGGCGGCCGCCGCCTGAAGGGCCTCCAGCTCGGTGGGGCGACGCTCGAGGCCGAGCACCTCGCAGCCCAGTCCCACGGCACCGCTGGTGACCAGCACCAAGCGTTCACCGCGGCGCTGCTGACGGTTGAGGCTGGCGGCCAGATCGGCGATCACCGCGGCCGTGGGACGTTCCGCATCGCCCCGCAGCAGGCTGGTGCCCACCTTGATGACCCGGCGGATGCCGGCCGGTGCGGCAGCCATCAGTGGCTCGCCTCCGCTTCGGCGTGACCCGCCGCCGCGGACCCGCCACCGATCAGCGAGGCCAGGCGCAGCTCCAGCGTCTGCCAACGGTCGTGACGGCAGGGCTGGCCGAGCGGATCGATCGGCCGAACCAGCACCGTGAACAGGCCCAGTCGGTTGCCGACCAGCACGTCAGTGAAGATGCGGTCTCCCACCAGGGCGACGTGGGCGGGGTCGATGCTCAGCTCATCGAGCACGCGGCGCAGGGCCGATCGGCGAGGTTTGCCAGCGGAGGTGGTGAATGGCACACCGAGGCTTTCGGCCACGCCACCGATGCGGCGACGTGAGGGATTGTTGCTGAGCAGATGAATCGGCATGCGCGCCGCCGCATGGCGCAGCCACTGCTCGGCGCTGGGCGGGATGCTCGCCTGACGGCGGGGCAGGATCGTGCGATCGACATCCAGCACCAGGGCCCGGATGCCGCGCTGCTCAAGCGGTCCCAGCGGCAGCTGGGCCAGGGTCGTGGTCGCCAGCCAGTCGGGTGTGAGCAGCCGGCTGAAGTGGGGAGCGGCGACCATCAGTCCCCCAGATCGCCCAGCTCACGACGCTCCAGCTCCGCCTCCAGCAGCGGCTGGACCTGGGCGAAGTCATCCCCCTCCACCAGCCGGGCCTGCTTGCCGTCCAGCACCGCCACGACGAAGAAGGGATCGAGTGGCACGAACAGGTCGAACTGCTCCTCACCCACGTAAAAGGGGCGGTCGAGCAGCGATTCGAACAGATCACCCGCCTCCTCGTCCTCCAGCGCGTCACCCTCCTCGATCTCGTCCTCCTCGTCGTCCTCCTCGTCGAGCCCCGGTTCCTCGAAGTCGCCCGTGACGGTGAGGGTGGCGGCCGACCGCACCAGCGTCAGGTTGTGCTCCTGCAGGACCGACTCAGCCACCTCCAGGATCGGCTCGCGCTCCTGCCAGTCGACGATCTCCTCGGGCTCCTCCGCCTCACTCAGGGGCAGGCGCACCAGGCTGACCGGGGTGTCGACCGGGGTCAGCAGGGCGTAATCACGGCCCTGCAGCGGCACCAGCTGCTCGAGGAAGCACAGCAGCTGGCGTCCCTGGCTGTCCTGCACCACCAGGGTGGGCATGTCAGCAGGCGGTGAGGCGTCCTGGGATGCGGCGGTCATGCAGGCGGATGGCGGTTGCCCTCAGGATGAACCAGCGCCCTCCCCCCGACCGTCCGCAATGGTCGCCGGGGCGACCGGTTCGGCGGCGGCAGCCTGGTGCAACAACTCGGCCGCGGGCCCATCGCGCAGCCACTGCTCCAGCAGCACGGCGGCAGCGGCGCTGTCGAGGCGGCCGCTGCGGTCGCCGTGCAGCCCGAAGCGCTCCGCGGCCGCCCAGCTGCTGCTGTGCTCGTTCACCCAGGCGACAGGCAGGGGCTCACCGGCAGCCGCCAGGGTCGCCGCCAGACGCAGGCCGTAGCGGCGACAGTGACGGGCCTGCTCAGTGGGCAGGCCGGACTCATCGAGGGGCAGGCCGAACACCAGGGCGCGCACGCGACGCTGTTGCAGCAGCGGCAGCAGCCGCTGCAGATCCTGCTCAGGCGTTGAGCGCTGCAGGGCCGGAAGAGGGGTCACCGTCAGGCCCAGGGGATCGCAGCCGGCCAGACCGATGCGGCGACGGCCGATGTCCAGGGCCAGGGCGGAGCAGGGAGGCAGGGCGCCCACTCAGCGCAGCGACACGCCACCCACCGGGGTGGGCAGCGGCCGGCGGCGGGGCTGGAACTGCTCCAACACCGCCTCGAGCCGTGCCACACCGAAGCGGGCGGGGGATGAACCCTGACGGCGCCAGACGCTGCGAGCCATCAGCACCTGCTCCTGCTGGGGCTCGGCGCCGAGGTCCCTGAGCCATTGATGGCGCGCCCGGTCGCCCACCTCGCTGGTGAGCCAGAGCGGGGAGCCGCTGCCCGCCTGCAGCTGCAGCAGCCGCTCACAGGGCGTCCCCAGCAGGTGCTGCCAGAGGGGGTGAACGCTGAGCTCGACCCGCAGACCACCATCGGGACGGTCGTTGAGCCAGCGGACGGCGGCCACCGCCTCGTTGCGGGACGGATCAACCAGCATCCAGCCGCGCTGGCCGCTCTGATCAAGCAGGTCCTCGATGCTGCGATCGAGCAGCTGACGCAGTTGTGTGGGGCAGGTGGCCTGCTCGAGATGCCAGAGCAGGGCTGCATTGCCGCGGTTGAGGCGCTGCAGCTGCAGGCCGGCGGGGAGGGCGGCAGCGGCGGCGGACTCCTGCGGACGCCAGCGCCACAGCTGATCGGTGCGCTGGGGCTGGAATCCCTGCTCTCGCAGCAGAGCCAGGCGAGCACTGTCGAGGCTGGAGGCCGTGGCGAACCAGCTGGCGGCGCTGCGGGCCCGCTGGATGGCCTCGCGCAGCAGCGCAGCGGAGACCTCAAGGCGGCCGGGGGCTGATGGATCGGCGGAGCTGATCGGCAGACGCAGATGTTCCACCTGCCAGCTGCTGCCGCTGCGGTTGAGACGGCGACAGACCATCAGGCCGAGAATCTGCTGCTGGCCGGTGGCAAGCGTCCTCAGGGCCACCAGGGCATGGGAGGTGAGCGGCTGCTGGCGGCGCAGGGCGCTGAGCAGCCGGTCAGGGACGGCCAACAGCAGGGAGCGCTGCAGCAGAGGCTGCAGTGGCAGGAAGGCGGGATCGTCGAGCAGCGGCAGATGCCAGCCCTGCAGGGGCTCAACCCGCAGAGGGGCCGGCGGCGCGTTGGAACTGGGGCGCTGGGCGGCAGGGCCGGGCTCCAGCGCATCGCGGCGAGGAGCGTCCTGAACGGACGAGCCCTGCACGGGGAGGATCAGGCTGGATGGCACGGACAGAGCACGGGACTGCCAGCAGTGATCCTAGAACCGCCGAAGGACAAGGCTCAGCTAGGGCGCACCAGCACCAGCGGCGTCCGCTCGTTGGCATTGCCGGCCGGGTTGGGACGCAGGGCGCGCTGCAGCAGCTCCTGATCACAGTCTCGGCTGGCGGCCAGCACCTTGACCCGACCCAGGTCGTTGACATCGACGACAGCGACCGCGACACCGAGGGCGGCGGCCATCTCGCGGCAGAAGCTCTCGGGTTCCGCCGGTCCGAGCACCAGGGTCTGGTCGTAGGGAGGGGTGGTGCCGGTGATGTCGTCGATCAGCCGGGCCTGCTCGCCGGCCAGCCGGTAGAAGCCGCCGCGCACGCCCACCAGCTTGAGGGCGCTGCCGACAATCCAGGCACACAGCACCCGGGCTGGGCCGACGATGTCAATCAGGGTCTGCAGGCCGCAGGCGCTGGCCAGGCTGCTGGTGGGGTGGAAGACACGGCAGAGCTGCCGGGCCAGCATCGAGGGTTCCACCGTGGCGGGGTGGTGGTAGCGGCCCTGCATCACCGCCAGGGGCGTCTCGCCGATGGTGAGCACATCACCGGGCTGCAGCAGCTCGCCGCAGTATTGGCGCAGCACCTCGAGGGGGTCATCGAGCACACCCAGCAGGTGGGTGCGCACCGGCAGCACCGAGCACCCCTCGCCCTGGCGCCACGGCGTGGCCTGCGCAGCGGCAGGGTCGGGTTTCTGGACCGGCACCAGGATGCCGTCACGGCGGCTGAGACGGCCGAAGGGCCCGTAGTTGATCCAGTGCAGGTCGACCCAGACCGTGTCGATCAGGCTCTCGAGGTCGGAGCCGCCCGGACCGGTCAGGCGGATCTGGATCTGGGCCGCGGTGCTCTTGCGGCCCTTGACGATGTAAGCGGCCCAGTAGTGATCGGGGCGAGCCTCCTCATCGGGATGCTGTGAGGTGATGCGCACCTCGCTGCGCACATCGGTGAGATCGGCACGCCCCAGCAGCACCGGCTCAACCCGCAGTTCCGGAACGAACACCTCCATGCGCGGATGGGGGTTACGGATGGTGATGCTGCCGGTGATCTCCAGGCCCAGGGCCTTGCGCTTCACCTGGAAGGGTCCGGCGCTGAGCTGCAGCGGCGAGGCCGGCCTGAGGCGATGGCGCAGCTCAAGCCAGAGCAGAGCGATTCCCGCCAGCAGCAGCAGGACGAGAAGGAGCGAAAGCGGGAAAGGCAAGTCTGGAAACCTACGGCGCGCGAACGGGCGGAGCGTAGAGGCTGCAGCGGCCCTAGGTTCCAGGTCACAGCACCGGCACGGCGACTGGCATGCGCAAGACCTTCGTCCTCGACACCAACGTCCTGCTGCATGATCCCGCCGCCCTCACCCGTTTCCAGGACAACCACGTGGTGGTGCCGATCGAGGTGGTCGAGGAGATCGACCGCTTCAAGCGCGATCCTTCCGAAAAGGGCCGCAACGCCCGACAGATTTCGCGTCTGCTGGACGACCTGCGCGGCAAGGGCAATCTCGCCGAGGGCGTGACGATCGACGACAGCACCGGCGGCACGCTCAAGGTGGTGTTCTGCCGTGCCGAGACCCTGGCCCAGCTGCCGCCAGAGCTGCGCAGCGGCAACGGTGACAACAACATCCTGGCGGTGGCTCTCGAGCAGCGGCTGCAGGAGGTGATGGGCAGCCGCACGCCGGTGGTGCTCGTCACCAAGGACACCAATCTGCGCATCAAGGCCGATGCGGTGGGCCTGACGGCTCAGGACTACACCAGCGACAAGGTCGCCATCGACGACCTGTACCCGGGCTTCTGCGAGCTGTGGGTGGCCGCCGAGCTGATGGATCAGGTCAAGACCGCCAGTGGACTGCCGCTCTCCGCTCTGCCGCCGCTGCCAGGCAAGAGCGCCGGCGGCGGGACGACCGGGGATGCCGCGGCGCCGACGCTGGTGGCCAATGAAGGGGTGACGCTGGTCGATCAGATCCAGCCCAACCACACGCTGCTGGCGCGCTACGACGGCCGCGACCAGGCGCTGCATCCACTGCAGCGGGTCAACAAGGCCAAGCTGGGACGCATCCAGCCGCGCAACCGCGAGCAGACCTTCGCCCTGGACCTGCTGCTCGATCCGGCCGTGCAGCTGGTGACCCTGATCGGCAAGGCTGGCACCGGCAAGACGCTGCTGGCGCTGGCCGCCGGGCTCAATCAGGTGGCGGACGAACATCTCTATGACCGCCTGCTGGTGACCAGGCCGGTGATCCCCCTGGGCAAGGAGATCGGCTTTCTGCCCGGGGATCTGGAGGAGAAGATGGGTCCCTGGATGCAGCCGATCATCGACAACCTCGACTTCCTGCTCGGCGGCCATGAAGGGCCGCTGAGCACGCGTGGTTCTCAGCGCGGCAATCGCAGCAACTGGGAGGACCTCAAGGCGATGGGGCTGCTGGAGGTGGAAGCGATCAGCTACATCCGCGGCCGCTCGATTCCACGCCAGTTCATGGTGGTCGATGAGGCTCAGAACCTGACGCCCCATGAAGTCAAGACGATCGTCACCCGCGTGGGACAGGGCACCAAGATCGTGCTCACCGGCGATCCCTATCAGATCGACAATCCCTATGTGGATGCCGAGAGCAACGGCCTCACCTGGCTGGTGGAGCGCTTCAAGGGCCAGACCCTGGCCGGCCATGTGACACTCAGCCGCGGCGAGCGCTCCGAACTGGCGGAGCTGGCGGCGAATCTGCTCTAGCCGGCGCTACCCAGCGAGGCTGGCTGCCTGGCCTACGGCCTCGTCGACTCAGGGCGCACCGGCACGGCCGCACACCACCGCGTCCTGACCTGGAACCGAAGGACAGAAGCCCTACGGGGCTGAGCCGAACCACGTACGTGGCCCCGAGCCTGATGCGTGGCAGCGGATGCAAGCACCAGAGGCCCTCGGGGCGTCTCCCTCCCGAGCCCGATACGCTGCAGGGTGAAGCAAGGCAGTGCAGAGCGCCTCTGGCGTTGTCCAGAATTCCGCCTGGCCCGAATCGGGCCTGGATGGTCCGCTGATTCCCGCGAACGGCCCGATCCACAGGCGGCCCGCCCCCGAGCAGGCTCGCACCTCATCAGCCCTGCCGCCAAGGCGGCGATCTCCCGGCCGACGCGTCCATGAGCCAGATGACACCAGCAACAGCACCAGCGCCGAGCGGGCCGTGGCGGATCGACCGCGCCGCTCAGGCCGTGGCTGTGGCGGCCCTGCTGTTCACCGTCGCGGGATTGTCAATCCAGCTGTGGCGGCAGCTGTCCCTGACGGCCTCCTACGACCAGGGCATCTTCACCCAGGTGCTGTGGAACAGCCTGCGCGGCCATCCGTTCGAGAGCACCCTCTCCTCGCAGCTGTCCACGAATGTGATTCATGGCGGCCAGCCGCCGGCCCTGGGGTATCAGCGTCTCGGACAGCACTTCACCCCGCTGCTGCTGCTGTGGGCCCCGCTGGTGGGACCACTGGGGCCGGTCGCCCTCGGGGTGATCCAGGTGCTGCTGCTGACCTCGGCAGGGCTGGTGCTGCATCGGCTGGCCAGGCACTGGCTGCCCCCAGAGCCCGCCGCGATGGTCAGCATCGCCTTCTTCGCCGCCAACGCCGTGATCGGACCGGCCTGGGGCAATTTCACCGATCTCTGCCAGCTGCCGCTGCTGGTGTTCGCCCTGCTGCTGGGCCTGGAAAGCCGCCGCCCCGCGCTGATCGCGTTGACAGCCCTGCTGATCCCCCTGGTGCGGGAGGACACGGGCGTGGTGCTGATGGGCGTGAGCCTGTGGCTGCTGCTGAGGCAACGGCACCGCTGGCCGCTGGCGCTGCCGCTGCTGCTGTGGGGCGGCGGCTCGGTGCTGCTGGCGATGAATGTCTGGATGCCGCAGTTCAGCGACGACAATTCCCGCCGCTTCATGGTGGAGAACTTTGGTCACTACATCGACGGCAGACAGGAAGCCTCGAGCCTCGAGGTGTTGCGCTCCGCGCTGAGCCAGCCGCTCACCCTGCTGCGCGAGCTGATCAGCCCACCGGATCAGACGCTGCGCTATCTGCTCGGGCTGACACTGCCGCTGATGCTCGTGCCGCTGGTGTCGATCGACGCCTGGCTGCTGATCGCCCTGCCGCTGCTGGGGCTGCTCCTGGCCCGTGGCAGCAACAATCCGCTGTCGATCAACATCCGCTACACCTATCTGGTGGTGCCCGGGCTGTATGCCGGCGCCGCCCTGTGGTGGCAGCGGCATCAGGCCCAGTTCGCATCCCGCCGGTTGCGGCGCGTCTGGATCGGTTGCATGGCGCTGTCCCTGATCTTCACGCTGACCAGCAATCCCAACCGTTCGCTCTCCTGGTTGGTGCCCGACAGCGTGAACCCGTGGGTGCATGTGCCGCTGCACGAGAGCTGGCAGCGGGCGCAGCAGGCTCGTCAGCTGCTGGGGCGCATCCCTTCGGAAGCCACCGTGGCGGCCAGCACGCAGTTGGTTCCTCCCCTGGCCCGGCGCGAAGTGCTGGTGCGCTTCCCCTGGTCGCTCACCTATCTCGACCGCAGCGGCCAGAGCCAGCCGGTCGACTGGGTCGTGGTGGATCTGGAGCGCCTGCGTCGCTACGCCCCAGCCTTCGAGGAAGACGAGGACGTGCTGGACGACAGCCGCACCCGGCTGCAGGAGATGGGCTCCGCCTATGGCATTCGTGGCCTGCAGGACGGCGTGGTGCTGCTGCAGCGTGGTGCCGGGGACGTTCCCGGCAGCCGCGAGGCGCTGCAACGGTTGCTTACAGCATCCGCTCGGGACTGACGCAGCGATCGAACTCCTCGGCGCTGATCTGCCCTAGCATCAGGGCCGCCTCACGCAGGCTGAGGCGATGCTGGTGGGCATGCTTGGCGATGGCGCAGGCGCGGTCGTAGCCGATCACCGGAGTCAGCGCCGTCACCAGCATCAGGCTCTGGTCGAGCAGCGCCTGGATGCGCTCCGCATCAGCCTGAAGGCCCTCGAGGCAGTGCAGCCGCAGGCCATCGCAGGCGCCCGCCAGCAGCGTGAGGCTCTCGAGCAGGTTGTGGGCGATCAGGGGCTTGAACACGTTGAGCTCGAAATTGCCCTGGCTGGCGGCCATCTGCACGGCCGCGTTGTTGCCCATCACCTGAACCGCCACCATCGTGGCGGCCTCGCACTGGGTGGGATTGACCTTGCCCGGCATGATCGAGGAGCCGGGTTCGTTCTCGGGCAGCACCAGCTCACCGAGGCCGCAGCGGGGACCGCTGCCGAGCCAGCGGATGTCGTTGGCGATCTTCATCAGCGATCCGGCCAGCACGGTCAGGGCGCCGTGGGCGGCGGCCAGGGCCTCATGGCCGGCCAGGGCCTGAAACTTGTTGGGGGCGCTGCTGAAAGTGGTGTTCAACCGCACGCTCAGCCGTGCCGCCACGGCGTCGCCGAAGCCCTGAGGGGCGTTGAGTCCGGTGCCCACCGCCGTGCCGCCGATGGCCAGCTCCCGCAGCCGTGGCAGGCTCAGCTGGATCGCCTCCAGCGCCAGCTGCAGCTGGGCGACGTAGCCGCTGAACTCCTGACCCAGGCTCAGTGGCACCGCGTCCTGCAGGTGGGTGCGGCCGATCTTGATCAGGTCGGCATAGTCGGTGGCTTTGGCCTGCAGCGATGCCGCCAGCTGCTCCACAGCCGGCAGCAGCGTCTGCTCCAGCTCGAGCACCGCGGCGATGTGCATCGCCGCCGGGAAGGTG
>CAYNGR010000099.1:0-11851 GCA_964396755.1 uncultured Cyanobium sp.
TGACGTTGTTGTCGACGGTGTAGCGCTTGGTGGCGCTGCTCTTCATCGAATAGGGAGCGGCGCGCTGCTCCGCAAAGTGCACCACCGCCTCAGGGCGCTCACTGCGCAGCAGCTCCAGCAGGCGGTCGTACTCGTGGGCAATGTCGAGATGGACGAACCGCATCGCGCGGCCGCCCACCTGCTCCCAGGCGCGCAGACGCTCATCGATCGTGGCGATCGGGGTCAGCGACTCGACGCCGAGATCGATGTCGATCTTGCGTCGGCTGAGGTTGTCGACGATGAACACGTCGTGGCCGGCATCCGCCAGGTTCACCGCGCAGGGCCACCCGCAGAAGCCGTCACCGCCGAGAACGAGAACCTTCACCCCAGTCTCCTGAACGAGCAGTTGCCCATTTGCATCAAGCTACTACAGGCCTCCCGGGGATCCGGGGGCGTCAGCTGATTCCGGCTGCCAGGGCCACCAGAGCCAGCACCAGCACGGCGCCACCGATGAGAAGCAGGCGGTTGCCGCCCTGGCTCTCGCCCTCCTCCATCACGACCATGCGCGGCTCCTTGGCAAAGGCGTTGAGCCTGCCGCCGTCTTCTTCGGTCACCTGCATCGCCGGCCGGGGGTAGGGGCCGGCTCACCCTATGGAGGGCCTCCGAGGCCACCAGCAATCCGGCATGGATCGTCACAGAGGCGGTGCCGCGGCTCAGCCCGGCTGCCCCACCCGACCCTGCAGCGGCGAGCTGGGGCTGGCCTGGGGCCGCAGCGGCAGCCGCCCGGCCCGGAAGGCGGTCCGACCCGCCTGGGTGGCCTGAGCCATCGCCTGCGCCATCGCCGCCGGATCGCCCGCCAGGGCGATGGCACTGTTGATCAGCAGGGCGTCAGCCCCCATCTCCATCGCCTGGGCGGCCTCGCTGGGCACGCCGATGCCGGCGTCGACCACGACCGGAACCGTGGCCGCCTCAATGATCAGGGCGATGTTGGCGGCGTTGCGGATGCCCTGGCCCGAACCGATGGGCGAGCCGAGCGGCATCACCGTGGCGCAGCCCACCTGCTCGAGCCGGCTGGCCAGCAAGGGATCGGCATTGATGTAAGGAAGCACCGTGAAGCCCTCCTTGACCAGCTGCTCGGCGGCTTCCAGGGTGCCGATCGGATCGGGCAGCAGGTGCCGGGAGTCGGGGATCACCTCCAGCTTGACGAAGTTGTTGTCCTCCTGGCCCGCCAGCTTGGCCAGCTCCCGTCCCAGCCTCGCCACCCGGATCGCCTCCTCGGCGGTGGCGCAGCCGGCCGTGTTGGGCAGCATCCAATAGCGGTTCCAGTCGATCGCCTCCATCAGCCCCTGGTGCCCCTCGGCCTGGCTCTGCACCCGCCGCACGGCGACGGTGACGATCGTGCAGCCGCTGGCTTCGAGGCTGGCCTGCATCGCCGCCAGAGACGGGTACTTGCCGGTGCCGGTCATCAGGCGGCTGGCGAAGCTGCGGCCGCCGATCACCAGGGGGTCACTGCCGGGCGTCGCGGCGGGCGCGCCGGCGGGCGCAGGGCTGGCGGGGGCTGTGGCTGGCAGGGTTTCGGCCACGGAACAGTGCGTGATTGGGCGTCTTCCCCCTAGTGTGCGCCCTGGCCCCACCCTCGCCGCCATGCCGCTGCCGCTGCTGCTCGCCATCACGCCGCTGCCCAGCGACGCCTTCGTGCCATTCGTGCCGCCGGCCTCGGCAGGGGCGAGCACGATCGACGGGCTCAACACCGGCAGCGTCGAAACCTTCGACTCCCAGGGTCGTGCCAGCCTGCTGGCCCGCGATCTGCCCCGCTCCTGGAGCGGCACCTACCGCCCCTATGGCAGCAACACCAGCATGCCGGTGCAGCTGACCCTCGACAGCCTCACGGCCATGGGCCAGATGGTGGACCTGCGAGGACAGCTCAGCATCGGTGGCGTGGCGACCCCCGTGCAGGGCAACCTCAACGCCAAGTCGGATCAACTGGATCTGCTGCTGCTCGGCGACACGCTGCCGGCCGGCATGGAGGCCGGCGGCACCGTGATGGGCCTGGAGGGCTTCAACCTCAGTGCCTGGCAACCGCCGCGGCTGGTCACCCTGGGCGGCCGTCTGCAGCTGATTCCCCAACGGGCCGAGATCCCCGTGAGCCTGCCGAGGACCCCTGCCGTGCGTGGCCTCTGGTGAGCGGGCCCAGCTGGATCGACCCAGCCGACATTCAGCTTCGGTCCTGCGCCTGACGACATCGCGCCGAGCGCGATCCGATCCACGGTCCTGCTCCGGCATGGCGCCTCAGCAGCAGACCCATGCCTGCGCAGCTGCCGCAGAGTGGCCACGGCGATCGGGCACCCCGGTCGTGCTGCTGCCCGGAGACGCGGCTGATCGAACAGAAACCGACCCCGGATGCCTGTTGCGGAGTGGGGATGGAGTGATGCCGCCAGCCGGACGCTGCCGATCGGCGGGCGCATCCAACCAGGCGAGCCGCTCGCCCTGGCGATCACAGCACCCAGACACGTGGCTTGGCCATCAGCCCGAGCGGCGATCCAGCCATCAGTGCCGCCACCATCCATGGATCCAAGGCCGGCGGCGATGCCGATCGGCTCGGGCGAGCGATCCACGACCCGTGCGATCGCTCATCAGGCGGCGGATCCGGGATCAAGCCGCCATCGTCCCGGTCGTTGCCAGCGGTCCCGGAGCAGCGCCACCGGCAGCAGCCGTCAGGCCCCACAGCATCAGAGCGTCCGAGATCAGAACGTTCGAGATCAGACCGTTCCAGCTCAGACCGTGCCGGATCAGACAGGTCGAGATCGGACCATCAGTTCATGGCCACGACTGAAACGCCGACCGCGAAGCCCAGGCAAGGCATGATCCTGAGCGGAGCGTGGAAGGCTGGTTCAACCAGGGCCTGCGGCCATGATTCCTCCCCGGGAATGGCCTGGGCGGGCAGAACCAGAGGGAAGACCCGTGAGGCCCCTGCGCAGACAGTTTGAGAGCCTGCAGAGACACCCCTGCCGCAGGAACAACCCGGAACCAGCGGCTGATGTGGCAGGAAACCTCTCGGAACTGAACCCAGGCGGCTCAGGCGCCAGGCTCAGGCGGCCTTGTTGTCGTCGCCGAGACCGCGAGGTCCATCGGCAGGTGGAGGGGCGACGCTGACGGAGCGGCGCTCCAGCAGGCGCAGACGCTTGCGGGCCGTGCGGTTGCCGTCCTCGAGACTGAGCACCTGCTCGTAGAGGCTGCGGGCTTCCTCGGGCTTGGCCTGTTTCTCGAGGGCGAAGGCAAGATTGTTGAGCGCCACGGGGTAATCCGGCTTGGCGCGCAGAGCGGCGCGGTAGTGGCGGATGGCGGTGGCGTACTTGGTCTGAGCCGCCAGGGCAAAGCCCATGGCATTCTCGATCAGGGCGCGGGCCTCGGCAGGGACCTGCTCGGCGTCGGCCTGCTTGAGGGCGCGACGCAGGGTATCGCTGGCCTGGCCGTACAGCCGCTTGCGCAGCTGCACGGAGGCGAGTTCATACAGACCGGCCGCATCCTGGGGAGCGCCGTCAGTCCCCCGCCCGCCACCGAGGCGGGAGAGGGACTGCTCATCACGACGCACCCGCAGGATCTGGCGACCGACGAAGAACGAAGCACCGCCGAGCAGGGCAATCAGGCCGAGCAGATAGAGCTGGGGGAGCAGTTCGTTCATCGGGCCGCGAAGGGGCTCAGCTGGCGGCGGATTGGACCACGGTGCTGAAGCTGGCGGGATCGGCCACGGCCAGCTGGGCCAGCATCTTGCGGTTGAGCTGGACATCGGCCTTCTTGAGGCCACCGATCAGACGGCTGTAGCTGGTGCCGTTGATACGGGCGGCCGCGTTGATGCGGGCGATCCACAGGCGACGGAAATCGCGCTTGCGGCGGCGACGGTCGCGGTAGGCGTTGCAGAGCGCCTTCATCACCCGCTGGTTGGCGGTGCGGAAGAGGCTGCCGCTGCCACCGACGAAGCCGCGGGCGAGGCGAAGAATTTTGTTGCGGCGTTTGCGGGCGACGTTGCCCCTCTTGACGCGAGCCATGGCGGGTCCAGGAAATCAGAAAACAACAGCGACCGGAAAGCTCCGGTCGGAAAGGCAGCGGGCGTGCTCGGCCTGGATTCAGGCGTAGGGGAGCATCAGCGACACGTTGTCGTGATCGCGATCATCGACCACAGCCATCGTGCCCAGATAGCGCTTGCGCTTGGGGCTCTTGTGATCGAGCAGGTGGTTGCGGAAGGCGCGACGGCGCAGGAACTTGCCGCTGCCGGTCGCCTTGAACCGCTTGGCGGCCGCTTTGCGGGTCTTGAGCTTCGGCATCGGTGTCGCGCAGGCACAAACAAGCACACTACGACGCGACAGTCCCCTCCTCCAACCCCTCCCCGTTCAAGCCGCCTGTGACCCCACCGTCCCCCACCCCCCGCCAGCCCCTGCCAGCGCGGCAGCGCGCCTCCCGTCGCCTGACGCCCCTGGGGCTGGCCGGCGGCTCCCTGCTGAGCGGCCTGCTGCTGATCAGCGGCTGCCGGGCCGAGACGCTGCCCCCGGCCGCGCCCAGCCAGCCACCGCCGGCGGCGGCACCCGCCCAGTCCAGCAGCGTGCTGCACTGGCCGGTGGCGCGTCTGGCAGCGTTGAACACCGCCGATCCGGTGCTGCTGGTCGCCCTAGCGGCCCGCCTGACCCCGGCGGCGGGCGACGGCCAGACCGCTGACGCACCGCTGCAGCTGCAGGCCGCCTCCGGCCTGCTCACGCTGGTGGACGGTGAGGGCCGGCGCTTCCAGGCCCCCCGGCTGACCCTGCACTGGCAGCGACAGCCGCTGGACACACCGCTGCAGATTCGCCGGCGGGTGCTCTCCCCTTTCGCCAGCTACGAGAGCGCCGAGCAGGCAGCCCGGAGCTGGCGCAGTCAGGGGGTCGAGGTGACGATCGCCCGACCGCGGGAATGGGAGGTGTGGGCGCCGGCGGAGGCCGGCGACCCGCCGGGCCGCAGCTCGAGCCTGGTGCAGCAGCTGGAGAGTGAGCGGCTGGTGCTGGAGCTGCGCCGTCGCGAAGGCACGGTGACCCTGCAGGGACCGGTCCGGATTGAGGCCCCAGGAGGCCTGGCCTGGGGTGAGGGCATCTACGCCGGTCCGTTCCTGCTGCAGCCCGATGCCTATGGCAGCTGGAGCCTGGTGGAGCAGGTGCCGCTGGAGCGCTATCTGGAAGGCGTGGTCCCCCATGAGATCGGCGCCGGGTCCCCGCCAGCGGCGCTGGAGGCTCAGGCGGTGCTGGCCCGCACCTGGGCCCTGCGCAACCGCATGCGCTTCGAGGTGGACGGCTACCACCTCTGCGCCGACACCCAGTGCCAGGTCTACAGCGATCCACGGGCAGCCGGGGACAGCGTGCGGCAGGCGATCGCCGCCAGCCGCCAGCAGGTGCTCGCCAGCGACGGCCAGCCGATTCACGCCGTGTACCACGCCAGCAACGGCGGCGTGGCGGCCGGCTTCGAGGAGGTGTGGCAGGGAGCGCCGCTGCCCTACCTGCGGGCCTTCGCCGATGGTCCGGCGGCCTTTGTCAGCCGCTACCCGCTACCGCTCAAACCGGCCGCCCTGAGCACACTGCTCAAGCCGGGGGCGCCGCAGCCCTGGGGGGCGGATCACAGCCTGTTCCGCTGGCAACGCACCCTCACAGCCGCCCAGCTCAGCAGCGCCCTGGGCAGCGCCGGCAAGAGCCTCGGCACCCCCAACCGCCTGCGGGTGCTCGCCCGGGGAGCGAGCGGCCGGGTGCTCGCCCTGGAGATCGGTGGCAAGGGCGGCACCCGGGTGCTGCGCCTCGACGCCATCCGCCGGACCCTGAGGCAGCTGCCCAGCACCCTGTTCGAGCTGACGCCGACGGGACCTGGCCGCTGGCTGGTGCGAGGCGGCGGCTTCGGCCACGGAGCCGGCCTGTCCCAGGCCGGGGCGATCGACCTGGCGCGGCGCGGCTGGACGTCGCAGCGGATCCTGCAGCACTACTACCGGGGCACCGCCCTGGTGCCGCTTCAGAGTCTTGGGGAGGCCCTTTAAAGTTTCTCCACTTCCGGGGAAGCCATGGTCGTAGGCAGGTCCGCGGAGCCCCCAGACGATCAGCGGCGGCAGGACCCGCAGCAACAGGACGACCAGGGGCACCGGGGCGGCGGCCATCGCCGTCTCAAATCGGCCCTGTTCCTGCTCATCTGCTGTGCGGCCGGGCTGGCCCCCCACTGGCTGGAACCGGGCCGCAGCCTGCTTCCGTCGATCGTGCTGGCGGTGCTCCTGGGCGGCTACAGCATCCGCACGGTGCTGCTCGATCCCCCCACGATCGCCGCAGGGCCGGACAGCGGCAGCGACGATGCGACCGATGCGGCCAGCGACGCGGGACTGCCGGCGCTGGATGTGGTGGTCGCCGCCCGCGACGAACAGGCGGTGATCAGCCGCCTGGTGGAGCGGATCACCAACCTGCGCTACCCGAGCGGCCGGCTGCAGCTCTGGGTGATCGACGACGGCAGCGAGGACCGCACGCCCGAACTGCTGACAGATCTGCAGAGCCGCGTGCCACAACTGCACGTGCTGCGCCGCTCGCGTCAGGCGGGCGGCGGCAAATCGGGGGCCCTCAACCTGGTGCTGCCCCAGCTGCAGGGGCGCTGGCTGCTGGTGCTCGATGCGGATGCCGACCTGCAGGAGGACGTGCTCGAGCGCCTGATTCCCTGGGCCGAGGCCGGTGGCTGGTCAGCCGTGCAGCTGCGCAAGGCGGTCGTCAACCCCGAAGCCAATCTGCTCACCCGCGCCCAGGCCATGGAGATGGCCTTCGATGCCGTGATTCAGCAGGGGCGCCTCTGTGCCGGCGGCGTCGCCGAACTGCGCGGCAATGGCCAGCTGCTGCTGCGCGAGGCCGTGCAGGCGTGCGGCGGCTTCAACGAGGCCACCGTCACCGACGATCTGGATCTGAGCCTGCGGCTGCTGCTGGAACGGCAGCCGATCGGGGTGCTCTGGGATCCGCCTGTTCAGGAGGAGGCGGTGCTCACCCTGCCTGCCCTGTGGCGCCAACGCCAGCGCTGGGCCGAGGGCGGTCTGCAGCGCTTCCTCGACTATGCGCCGGGCCTGGTCTCGGAGCGGCTGAACGGCAGACAGAAGACCGATCTGCTCAGCTTCTTCATCCTCCAGTACATGATGCCGGTGATGGCCGCCGCCGATCTGGCCGGCGTGCTCGCGACCGGCACCCCTCCGGCGATGTGGCCGTTCTCGATCGTGGCCCTGAGCCTGTCGGGCATCGCCATCGTCAGCGGCTGCCGTCGCCCCAGCGAGGGGCCGCCACTGCCGCGCATGTCGCCGGCAACGGTCGCCCTGGGGGTGCTGTACCTGGTGCACTGGTTCGCAGTGATTCCCTGGGTGACCCTGCGCATGGCCGTGCTGCCCAAACGGCTCGTCTGGGCCAAGACCCTGCATCTGGGCTCCGAGGACGAGGGGCCGGAGGCGGAGCCCGACCCCGAGCTGGTTGCGGAGGGAGGGCCTCTCTAAGCCGGACCGACAAAGACCCGACAGCCCCCCGGGAACGGCCGGCCGACGCCCGGCGCAGGCCGTCTGCGGTGGCAGGTCCAGAACGCGCCTGGCCGAGGCAACCAGCAACCCCGTCCGCACAGGATCCGGCTGACTGGCCCGGCGCCAAGCCCGAGACCTTGCACACGTGACCTGGCTGATCCGCGGCCTGGGCTCTGCAGCCGCCTCGCCAGGCAGGGCGAAGGGTAGGGCCGTCAGCCGCGACACAGCAGACGGGGCCCGGCGGACGTTGCCGGGTTCAGGCCGCTCCCTGGGCGGGCTGCGGAGCTGGCGGCGGCGCGTCGCCCGCTTCCGGATCGTCGGGCAGCAGCACCACCTCGCCGTTGAAGAAATCGGCCAGCTGACGGGCCTTCTCCTCCACCGAGGTGGCGGAGCGGGGCGGGAGCGGCACCGCAACGGTTGGCGGCGCGGCGGTCGCCGGGGCGGGGGCGAGAGCGGCCCCGGCAAGCGGGGCGCTCGGCTGCGGAGGCGGGATGATCGCCGGCGGCTCAGGCCGGGACGGCGCCTGCGGCTCGGGGGAGGCGGCAGCTGGCGGGGGGCCTGAGGCGGGCGAGGCTGCCGGCTGATCCGTGGACCTGACGTCGGGCGCCGGGCTGGCGGCGGCCGGTGCCGGTGCAGCGGGTGGGACGGGGCGGGCCGCCGGAACAGGCGCAGCGGCAACGCTGGCGGGATCTCCGCTCTCAAGCACCAGCTGACGCGGAGCGCCCAGGGCGCGGCTGAAGGCGGCCTCCAGCAACGCCAGACGGCTCTGCACCATCGCCATCCAGGTGCCGGCCACCCGGATGACGGCCCTCTGGCCGTCGAGCCGCACCAGTTGCGCCTGCTGTGACAGCAGCATGCGGGTGGAGGGCAGCTCCAGGCCCGCCAGGATCTGCTGCCACAGCTCGGGAAGCGGCGTGTCGGCCGCGGGAGGGGCCTGGGGCGAAGCAACGGGCTCAGCAGCGACAGGGGCTGCGCGATCTGCCGCCACCCCGGCGGGAGCCGGGGCTGGAGCAGGCGTAGCGGGGGCGCTCACCGGCGCGGCCGGCTGCGTGGATGCCGGCACCGCAGCCGCAGGGGCTGGGGCTGTCGGCGCAGGAGCAGGAGCAGGAGCAGCGGAACCGGCTGGCATGGCGGCCGCCATGGGTTCGGCCAGCAGACCGAGCAGCAGCACCTCCAGCCACAGCCGCGGCTGCACGCTCAGGCGCAGCTGCTGCTCGCTGCCCTTGAGCTGGGCCTGCCAGTGCAGCAGCCGTGCCTTGCCGATGCGGCGGGCCAGCGGGTTGAGGCGCGGCCGCAGCGCCGGCGAGACGCTGGTGAGCTCAAGCCGCTCGGGAGCCACGCCGGCCAGCAGCAGATCGCGCAGCATCCCCGCCAGGCCCTGCAGCACCGCCGAAGGCTCGCGGCCCCGGTCGAGCAGCACCCGGATCGCCTCCACCAGCTTCAGCGGTTCCGCTTCAGCCATGGCGCTCGCGAGTTCGAGCAGCTCCTCCTCGGGCACGGCCCCGAGCAGCTCCCAGACGGCGGTGGGTTCGATCGGGGCCGGCAGCAGGCTGAGCTGATCCAGGAGGCTCTCGGCATCGCGCAGACCGCCCTGGGCCCGCTGCGCCACCACATGCAGAGCCTCGGGGGTGATGCCGATCGCCTCCTGCTCGGCGATCCAGGTCAGATGGTTCTGCAGGGCCTCCAGGGGAATGCGCCGGAAGTCGAAGCGCTGGCAGCGGCTGAGGATCGTGGGCAGCACCCGCTGCGGATCGGTGGTCGCCAGCACGAAGACGACCTGCGGCGGCGGCTCCTCAAGGGTCTTGAGCAGGGCGTTGAAGGCCGCCGTCGAGAGCATGTGGCACTCGTCGACCACGTACACCTTCCAGCGGGCCTGCACCGGCGCGAAGCGCGAGCGCTCGATCAGATCACGGATGTTGTCGACCCCGGTGTTGGAGGCGGCGTCGATCTCGATCACGTCCAGGGCCGTGCCCGAGGCGATCGCCTCACACAGGGCGCAGCAGCCGCAGGGTTCCGGCGTCGGGCCGGAGCTGGCGGTGCAGTTGAGCGAACGCGCCAGGATCCGGGCGCTGGAGGTCTTGCCGGTGCCGCGGGGGCCACTGAACAGGTAGGCCGGAGCGATGCGACCGCTGCGCAGCGCCTGGCTGAGCGTGGCGGCGATCGCCTCCTGGCCCACCAGCTGATCAAAGCGCTGCGGCCGGTACTTGTGATGGAGAGGCTGGTAGGCCTGGGTCATGGGGGGATTGTCGGTCAGCGCAGCCGACCGGCAGGGTTCAGGGACGACCGGATCGGCGGCGGTCCCAGCCTCGGCGGCGAGGGACCACGGCGGAGATGCGGCGCTGGAGCTGCGGTGAGGACGGCAGACAGGCTGTTGTGGACGCTCCGGAGCCTGGGATCGGGCGAACAGCTGCGACGGCTGTCCTGGCGCCAACGGCTGTTCTGGTCGCCAATGGCTGTGCTGGTCGTGGATGGCTGTGCTGGTCGCCGATGGCGGCGGCTTCAACGACCGGAGTTCGCCTCCTGAGGCTGCAGCAGCCGCTCGATCCGCTCCTCCAGCTCCTCCACCTGGCTCAGCTGATCGGCGAGCCCCTGAGCCGCGGCCCGCAGCTGACGAAACCCATCGGCACTGGCATCGCCCTCCGGGCGCCAGCGCAGTTCCGCCCGCTCCAGCTCCTCCTCCAGCCGTTGCTGCAGCCGGCGGCGCAGACCCTCCAGCTGCTCGAGGCTGCGCAGGGCCAGCTCCCGCCCCTTCTCCAGCTGCGAGGGCTCGAGACTGAGGCCCTGGCGCAGCAACACCCGTGCACCGGTCATCACCGCCGCCGGCAGGAACTGACCGAACGCCAGGGCACCGAGGCTACCGGTGTGCAGCCAGTCCTCCACCTGAGCACTGCGGTGCCGCCCGGTCTTGCACCAGTGCGCGAAGTGCTCGCAGTTGTTGAACAGCAGGTTGTAGCGCTGCTCACCGAGGCGGCCCATCGCCCGGCGCAGGGTGACGCCCGGCGCCGAGCAGCCCTTCTCCGGATAGGCGACGGGCGTGACGGGCTGACCGCGGCTGAACTCCTCCAGTGGACTGCGCAGGATCTCGCGGCCCTCCAGATAGTGCGCCACGGTGCCGTCGCCCAGGTCGATGCCGTGGTGGTTGAACAGACCGTGCTGACGCGGCGTCTGCAGGTGATCGGCGACAGCCAAGGGCGGCGGAGGCAGGGCTGGCTTCAGCTTCGCGCCTCCCGCCGGGATCACTGCAGTGGGGATTGCCCGACCGATCGGCAGCGCAGGCCCAGCCGCGACCGAAGCCAGACGCCCCCTGTCTCCGTGCGGAACGCTCAGCCGCAGGGCGCCCCGGGCAGTTCGAGGAGCGATCCGGCGGCAGGGATGCCGGCAGACAGGAACCGAGCTGTCGATCCGGTTGGCGATGCCTCCGCAACAGGAGAACGTGAGCAGGCCGGACCTGGCAGGACGCGACCCCGGGACAGGACACTGACAGACGACGCGGCCCCCAGGCGGGAAACGTCCCACGTGCGGGACACCCACAGCACGTGGCCATGAGGCATGCACGCCGAGCCCTCCCGGCAGCCGCCTGACGGCTCAGCGAACGGGCGGCAGAGCGCGTTGCCATCAGCTGGCCAGGCAGACGGAAACGCCCACACAGAATCAGAACCCCGCCGGGACAGGAGACCGATCAGCTGCCGGCAGGGCCGGAACCGCAGACAGGCGAGGTGGTGAACCGGCCGGCGGCGGCCCAGGCGAGCGCCGCTCAGGCGCTGGCCTGCTCGCCGTGGTGGCTGTCGCGCTCGCTGCCGTTGAGCGGCACGACCTTGGCCTTGCTGCGCTGCTCGACCAGATCGCGGGTGATCGTGAACGTCTTGATGTCGTGCCGCGACGGCAGGTCGTACATCACATCGAGCATCAGCTCCTCGACGATGCCGCGCAGGGCGCGGGCGCCGGTCTTGCGCCGGTGGGCCTCCTGGGCGATCGCCTCAATTGCATCGCGATCGAAGTCGAGACGCACGTCATCCATGCTCAGCAGCGTCTGGAACTGCTTGACCAGGGCATCGCGCGGCTCGGTGAGGATCGCCTCGAGGGCACCGGCATCGAGCGGCTCGAGCACGGCACTCACCGGCAGGCGGCCGATGAATTCGGGGATCAGGCCATAGCGCACCAGGTCATCCGGCTCGAGATGGCGCAGCACCTCGGCCGCATGGCGGTCCTTGCCGCCGCGGGGACGGCCCTGACCGCCCTCGGCCGGCAGGAAACCGATGGCGTTGCGGCCCATGCGCCGCTGCACCACATCCTCCAGACCGACGAAGGCGCCACCGCAGATGAACAGGATCTGGCTGG
>CAYNGR010000100.1:0-11840 GCA_964396755.1 uncultured Cyanobium sp.
ACGACAGCACCCCCGCCGAAGCCTCAGCCGGCGCCCTGGCGGCCGAGCTGTGGGGCGCGTTCATGCGGCAGGTGTGACCGGTGGCCATCAGAGTTCCCCATCCAAATGAGCCTCTCAGCAAGCCTTCCTACCGTGTGAAGGAGAATGGTTCAGGACTGAATTGCAGCCTTGATCGGCGATGACGCCGAAGATCCCCATCGACAGTCATGCTGATCAACAGCTAGGCGCAAGCTATGCCAAGATTCTGCATGCCACAAAGGCCTCCAGACTGCAACTGCGCCAGGCCATGCTGTTGGACCTGCTGGGGGCGGATCGTTCTTTATGGCCAGCCCTTCGCCACCTGATCGAGCAGCCAGGATTCGAAGCTGTGCTCGTCGATCCGAGCCCTGCCAGCCGTCTGGCCCGGCGTGAGGCCTGGCTGCAGGATCTGGCCACCTGGTGCAATCAGGGAAGTCTGACGCGGATGACATTCTTTTTGGATGGATTCCTTGGTCTGACCAGCATTTCTCCTGCCGTCTCGAGCAGCACTCCTGGGAGCCATGGAGCAGCCGCCCCCCAGGCGCAAAGCTCCGCTCAAGATTGGCGCCCATCCGAGGCCTCACACCGCAGGCAGACGAACAACAACGTTGGCGGTCCAGGCACACCAGGCATCATCGGTTCATCTGATGCCGCTGAAGCGACTTCACTGATCATGAAGGGACTTGAGGCGACCACAGTCGGCAACCACAGACAGGCCATCCAACTGTTCAGTCAGGCCTTGCAGAACGACACCAGCAATGCCCAGATCTATCTGAACCGGGCCAGCTCCCATGCCATCCTGGGCGATCTGGGAGCTGCGCTGGCCGATTTCAATGCGGTTCTACGACTCCAGCCCAACAATGCCGAAGCCCTCGCACACAGGGGCAAGCTCAGCGCCATGAAAGGCGACACATCGGCGGCGCTGATGGACTGGAGCGCGGCGGCCGATCAGGGGCACACATTGGCCAACTCATGGCTGTGCACCCATCTCAGCGAACAGGGCCTCGAAGCGAGCCGAAGCGGAGAGCACCAGCAGGCGATCGCGTACTTCTCCCTGGCCCTGAAACGCGAGAGTCATCGTCAAGAGCTGTTCCTGAATCGGGCCTGTAGCCATGCGGCCCTGGGGAGCCTTGGCGCAGCGATCGAGGACTACAACGCCGTTCTGCGACTGGAGCCTAGGAACGCCGAAGCCCTGGCCCAGCGCGGCCGCGCCAGGGCGGCCATGGGCCTGACGGAGGAGGCAAAGCGGGACTGGAGCCAGGCGGTGGCTCAGGGCCACCCGGATGCAGAGGGCTGGCTGCAAAAGCAGCTGCAGCAGGACCAGCAAGAGGAGCAACAACACAAGGCCAGCCGAGAGCCGAATGACCAAACGACAACAACGAGCTATGCCCCAAACAACAGCTCGCAGAACCGACGGCAGGCAGCCAATCCGTCCTCCCGGATGCATCAGCAACCAGTCGATCCGGGCGGCCCATCCCCCTCGGCCTCGGGCAACACCAACAGGCAAGTGCAGGTCCGCCGCCTGCGGGATCAAGCGCTTGCCTGCCGCGATCATGGGGATCCGCAACAGGCGATCGATCTACTCAGCCAAGCCTTGCAGCTCGACAGCAGCGATGCGGAGACCTACCGGCTGAGAGCTTTGCTTCTCTCGAGAGCCGGCGATCTGCAGCAGGCCCTTCATGACCTTTCGGCTGTGCTGCGTCTCAACCCCGGAGAGGGGGAAGCCCTCGCCCTGAGAGGCAAGATTCACGAAGGACTGGGACACATGGAGCTGGCTCGCCAGGATTGGCAGAGCGCCGTCGCTCGCGGCAACCGCGATGCCACTGGCTGGCTGGCCGACGACTGCATCCGGAGGGCCATCGCGGAAATGCATGCAAACAATCCGGTTCAGGCCATAGCCCTGTGCCGGCAATCCATGGATCTCGGCATCACCTCTTCACAGGTCTATTTCCTCAAAGGCAAGGCCCATCTTCGCCTTGGGGAGCTCAATCGAGCCATTGCCGACCTCTCCCAAGCCATCACACTTCAACCCGATCATGCGGAAGCCCTGGCTCAGCGGGGATATGCCTACAAGGAATCCGGACGCTTCGCGGACGCCGAAGCCGATTGGGAACGGGCACGCGCCCTTGGCCATGACACCACCCCCACCCCCGCAAAACCAGCAGAATCAAGACTGTCACAGACTTCCATCGGATCATTCATTGGAATGACCGTTGCCGCGTGCGCATGCTTCGGCCTTGGGTGGCTCACCTATCAAGCCGCCGTGAAACTGGGGCTCCCGATATGGACCGCAAGGGCACTGCTCATGATCACCATTGGATCACTTGCCCTGATCGCAAATAACAAGAAGTGGCTTGACGAATAACAGCTATCGGCTCACCACTTGATATGCCCAACCCGACATGGATTCACCCCAGAAGACTTCATCGATGACACGTCAGTTCTGACGCCCTACCGGACCGCAGCGCTCCTGGATCAGCATCGTCAGCCCGGCATCCTCCCCTTTGAAACGCGCGTAACGCTTCAGATCCTGGCAACTCTCGCTGACCATCCCCAGCGCCTTCCTGAGCTCACCTCGCCGGAAGTAAAGACCAGCCAGAGCATCGCGATGGCCGGCTGACTGCCTGTTTCCGGAGGCCTCGAACCGGGCGATGGCGGCGTCATAGTCACTCAGCGCCCCCGCCTTGTCAGCCAGCTTCATCCTGGCCCGCGAGCGTCCCTCTAGGGCGGTGGCGATCATCTGGCGGTGATAGAGATCCCGATCCAGCTCCATCATGGCCAGGGTGTTCAGATAGCCATTGGCGACCTCTCGGTCAAAGGCCTCGATGAAGCGCCCATAATCCAGTGCCGCTCCTGCGTGATCGCCGAGGCTCTCGTTGATGCCGGCACGCAGCAGATATGACTGGAACTGACCGGGATAGACCTGCATGTATTGCTCCAGATCCGACAGCGCCTGCCTGGGATCCGTCGCGGCGAGGTTGCCAGCGCGGGACCGGTAGGCCTCCGTCTCGCCGAGCTCGATGGCTCTGGCGTAATCCGCCAGGGCCGCAGTCCGATCCTGATAGAAGGTCAACGCCGCCCGCAGGTAGTAGGCCCTGCCGTAGCCGGGATCCCTGGCGAGAGCTTTGGTGATCGACCGCAGAAAGGCGGCCGAACAGTCCGGCGCCGCAGCGGCCTGGCGCGCATCAGCCACCTGCATCGCCTGGGCGGAATCGGAACACAGCGTGCTCTCGATGCCACCGGCCATCAGAGACGACATGGCGGTGGAGGAGCGGCTGATCAACTGCAGGGCCCGGCGCAGATGCAGGGTTTTCATGTCCGGTGCCAGGCCGCCGAACGTGGCGAGCAGATAATGGGCCATGCCATTGCTCTCGTTCCGCTCCAGAGAGGCCTGCAGAAACTGCCGGAGCTTCTCCTGACTGCCCCCGGCGCGATGCATCTCCGCCCAGGCCATCAGGAAGTAGTCATCGCCACTCAGGTCATCGGCCTGAACGGCGGCAGGCCCGAGGCGGTCTCGATCGAGATAGAAGCGGATTGGCAGGCCCCAGTTCACGCCGGTTTTCTCCTGCCGCCCAAGCATCCTTGAGCTCATCTCGCTGGTTTCACCACGCCCATGAATCGCGATCAGGGTGCCGTTCTGATCGAGCACAGGCCCACCACTCATGCCAGCAAGAGTGTTGGCGAAGTAATAGAGCTGATAGCCATCATTCTGCATCAGCTGCGAACTGCCGCCGAAATCACCATGGGAGATGGTGAGCCGTTGCGCGGCGGGGTTGAGGGGAAAGCCGGCCACGGTCACCGCCTCGACAGCCGCGATGGTGGCCGGCAACGCCCCTGCCGCAGGCAATGACGCGGTGGCATAAACCAACGGCGAGACGAACGACAATGTCGCCAGATCGGTCGTCGCCACTCTGGCGATGCTGCCTGCGGCCACGGCATGGGTTCTGCCATCGGGAGTGATGACGTCCAGCTGCTCGCCGGGCTGCTGAGCGCTCACCACATGCCAGGCCGTCAGGACCTCGTAGCGCTGGTCCTCCCGGCGCACCAACACTCCCGACCCGGGCGAGCCTGCACCCTCGATCCGCACCGTGATCGCTCTGGCCGTCTGCGCCACAGCCGCCCCTGCCATGGCCCGCGCCGCTGGCTGGCTGACCAGCAGGGCTGCCGCGGACAGCGAGACCCCCGCTGTCAGGGGAACACATGCAGCGACCAGCAGGGAGGCGATCAGGGCGCGCATCGAGCCCATCGCATCGGACACAGCTGGGAGCGACCGTAGAACGACCTCGGGGCAGCGCCTGGCGTGCCTCGGGTGCAAGGCGCAGAGCCCTGCCCTGCTGGCGGCGCTTCAGGTTCAGCATCGACCCCGACTCGAGCAGCGGGGCATCCACAGCCGATCTGCATGGCGCCCGCTTGGCCGTCGCCGACCGGCACCGCAAGGCCAGGCCTGCCGCAGTACTCCGGCGCCGTCTGTGATTCAGCCAGGGCAGCCAGGCCGGCTGGAGGTTGGCAAGCCTCGCTGCCGGCAGACCAGCGCCGAAGCTGAACGTCAGCGTCTGTAGGGTCCCGAACCTTGAGGCCACAGCCGCTGCGCAACGATCGCAAGGCGTCACGGCTGCAGCCCGATTGCAGGCCCACGCTGATTGCGGCCGTTCCCTCTGCGAGCCCCCTGCTCATGCCCCCCAGTCCTGACCACCAGCTCGGCAGCAGCCTGCGGCTGCGCAGGCCTGCCGGCGCGGCGAACCGCCAGCAGCTGGGCGGCATGATCCGCGATCTGGTGGGTGGCGACGAATCGTTGCTGCCGCCGCTGCAGCACCTGATCGCACGCCCGGCGTTCCTGGCCCTGGACCCACAGGCGGACTCGCGGGCGCAGCGGCTGCTGGGGCGCGACCAGCTGCTGGCAGAGCTGGCGGACCTCTACCAGCCCAGAGTTGTGGAGCGCCTGCGGGCGTTTCTGGATGGCTACCTGGATCTGCCCAGCGCCGCTGCGGCCCCGACGGATTCCGCCCCGATGATCTGGGGGGACGCCCCGCCGGCAGCCGCCCCTGGGCCCTCCACCCGTCTGCCCGCCCGCGAGACGCCTGAGGCGTGCTCCCATCCGGCGGCGCTGACGGCAGCACCGCCTGTCGCCTCCGGCGCTGGAGCCTCGTTCAACGCGACGGCCGCCGACGCTGGCACCGGTGCACGCAGAACAGCGCCGGGCGACGCCCCTCACGCCGGCGTGGGCCGCGCCGGCGACCAGCCCCGTTCAGGTCGGCCCCTTCCCTGGATCCTGGGCCTGAGCGTGCTGGCGGGCCTGAGCATCGGCATCGGCACCCGGCTTCCCGTCGTCTGCAGACCTCTGGGCCTCTGCCCGGCCAGCCCGGCAGGTTCCCGCGCCGAGGCCACCGCGGGCTCCAGCGTCAGCAGTCAGAGCCTGGAGCGCGCCCGACAGGCGGCCTCAGCGCTACAGCGAGCCGGCACGCTTGAGGCCCTGGAGACGGCCCTGAGCGATCTCGAGCGAGAGCTGCTGCGCCTGAGCGGTGATCCCCTCAGCCCGGGGCAGCTGCAGCAGCGGCAGCAGCTGCAGGCCGCAGCCCGCGACGGCCGGCTACGCCTTGCCGAGGAGCGGCAACAGGCTCAGACGGTGGCCCAGGCCGCAGGCCGCATCGATGCCCTCGCCTCGCTGAGCGCACCGCAGCAGGCCAGCGAACGCCAGTCGCTCAGCCTGATGCTGGAGGCCATTCCCGAGAGCAGCCTGGCCCATGCCGCCGCGCGGGAGCAGCTCAAACGGCTGAGCGCGCCGCCCGCCGCGCCTGCCGAGGAGGCGTCGACCCCGGCCGCGCCAAACGATCCCGCCGCCTCCGGGACGCCAGCCCCGGCCCCCCAGCCCGGCCGGGATCCCGGCTGGCGCTCCACGCCGGCAGGCCAGGGGAATGACCAGGGCAGCGGATCGGCGCCCGGAACGAGCGCTCCGCCTGCCCCGCAGCCGGCCGAGGACAGCGGCCGAACAGCCCCTCACCGGGAGGATCCCCTGTTCTGAATCTCGGCCACCGGATCGCTCCGGCCTCCGCCCCTGCCCGACCAGGGCAGCCCTGCAGGGCGGGGGATCTGAAGCGGCGCGCCGGGCCAGTGCAACCGAGCCGACGATCGTCTACCGGGCGCCTGAATCTATTGAACTCACTGGTAGGGTGCCGCTGATTGTTTTAACCATTGGCGGGGAAACGCATGCCAGCCGATCCACAACCGATCCGCTGGCTCCGCGTCGGCGGCTCCCTGACCTGCAGCGCCCTGCTCGGCCTGACGTCTGTGCTGCTGGCCCCTCCGGCCCGGGCCGCGGCCACCAGCTTCAGCTGCGGCAGCAGCAACGGCGTGCCCACCACCATCGCCAGAACGGATGACGGTCGCAGCGTGCCGATGATCCGCTGGACCAGCAACGCCTTCGATGGCTCCGGCTGGACGCCGGAGCGACGCTGCCAGGAGGTGTCCCAGCGCTTCGAGAGCTACCGCCAGCAGGGCCGTCTTGCCTACATCACCACTGGCCGGATCAACGGCCTGCCCGTGATCTGCACGGCCTCCAACGATGGCGGCGCCTGCGATGGGCTGCTCTACACGCTCAAGCCTGGGCAGGATCCCACCCTCGCCCTGCGGCGCCTGTTCGACGTGCGCTTCAAGGCCCGCGGTCCGCTCAACGAAACCAGCGGCCGCCTCTACGTCTCGGTGCAGGACCTGCTCTCCGGCAAGAGCGCTGGCTCCGGCGACAACGCGGAGCAGACAAGCCCGGCCGCCACAGGAACGAACGCAGGCAGCGGCGGCCGCGCCCTCTGGTGACCCCAGGCCAACGGGGCAGGGCTTTGGCTCTTCGCTGGGCATCCGCCCTGCTGGCGGCAGGCCTGGGCCTGTCAGTGGCCGAGGCCGAAGCGGCCCCCGCCGTCCCATCCGCCGGCACAGCGGCAGCGGTCACCGCCCAGGTGCTGGTGGCCGGTGAGCCGCGCGGCTCGGCGATCTTCCTGGGACGCGGCCATGGCGGCAGCTGGCTGGTGACCAGCCGCCATGTCGTCGATGGCGAGGGCCGGATCTGCATCCGCACCAGCGACGGACGCGACCGGCCGGCGACCGCGGTGCTGAGCGGGCAGGACAGGCAGCTGGATGTGGCCTTTCTGTGGCTGCCGGGCAGCGATCGGCTGCCGGCGGCGATTCCCGCCGCGGCAGCCGGGAGCGCCGGAGAGCCCTGGGACTTCCCGATCGTGGTGGCCAGTGGCTACCCGGTCGGTGACCAGCAGCGGCGGCCCCCCTACCGCGAACGCAGGGGGCTGCTGCTGCCGCTGCTGCCAGGGCCCCTGGAAGGGGGCATGCAGCTGGCGACGACCGCAGCGGTGCACAAGGGCATGAGCGGCGGTGGGCTGTTTGACGAGCAAGGGCGACTGATCGGCCTCAACACCAGCCATGCCGATCCACTCTGGCCGGCACCGCTGAAGCTGGAAGGAGGCAAGGCCCTGAGCCCCGAGCTCAACCGCCGGCTGGAGCTGGTGGCGCTGGCGATTCCTGCGTCGAGGTTCCTGCCGCTGCTGGCGACCCTCCAGCCGCCGGGACAGAGCCCGGTGGCAGCCGAGGCGACCGACAGGAGCTGGTGGCGCGGCGCGGCAAGGCCGCCCTCAGGCGGCAGGCCCGGATCTGATCAGGCTGGCGCAGCGCCCTGCGCCGGCTCCCTGCGCTGATGAGCGGGGCTGCTCCGGCAGAACGGGGAGCAGCAGACCCGGAAACGACGAGAGCGATTGCGGGCCCGGCGAGGATTGACCGCAGCGAACAGTTAAGCTCCAGCGATTCAGCTGCCATTCCTTAGAGATGCCGACAAGGATCCTGCACGCCTGCCTTGTTGCAGCCTTGTCGTTCCTCGGCATCCAGACCGGCGGGGTGATCGCCGGCGAGTGGCAGACCAGCTGCGGGCGATCCAACGATGAACGCCGAACATGCCGCCACATCAAGGGCGATGCGGTGCTGATGGGCAATCAGGGAATCCTGAACACCATCGTGTTCCCCGACGGAGAACAACGCCAGTACTTCTACACAGGCGGGAGCATCGGAGAACTCCAGGGCCTGCAGGTTCGACTCGCCGGAGGTCCTTGGCTGTCGGCCAGAAACTACACCGGGGGAGACAATCAGCTGTTCTTCCAGCTGCCTTCCGGCAACATCTTCCTGTGGATCAGCGCCTTCGTGGACTGAACCAATCGGCGCGGCGCTGCTCCAGCAGATCCATGCGCAGCAGGCCTGGCGCCGGCCGCGGCTGATCGGGGCCTGGGGCTGAGGCCCACGCATGACGCGGCGCCCCCGTCGATGGAATCAGAACCTGCCGGGCTGAGCCCCGAGCAGTTCAGCTCGACTGGGACCCACGAACGCACTGGCGGCCCCGCGCTGATGCCATCAGGAGGGACCGGCCGGTGCCCCGTTCGCCTCAGCCTCGGCGTTGGCCATCCCCTCCTCAGGCCTGCCGTCCGGAACGGCCGCCGCTGCGGCGACGTTCAGTGGCCGAGCCGTGGCCTCTGGCCCAGGCTCGGGAGCACCGCCATTGCCGCCCTGCCCCTTGGGCAGCAGATCCTCCAGCTCGCACACCGGGAAGCGGTTGATCGCCCGCAGCGCCTTGCGGGCGTTGCTGCGCAGCTGCTCGCTGATCACCTCGGCATAGGGCAGCTGGGCGAGCAGATCGACCGTGCGGCGCATCACCCGCACCACATCGCCCTCATCGAGGGAGGTGGAGGCGATCAGCTCGCTCCAGCTGGCGCCCTCGGCCCAGGCATGCACCAGGCCGGTGAGCTCCGGCTCCCACCAGATCGGGATCACCAGGCCGCGGCGCTCCTGCTGGCGGCCCAGCTCGCGGCGCAGGCCGCGCAGGTCGTGCATGGCCTCCTCGACGGCCGCGGGCGGCTGCCAGGCGCACCACAGATCGGGGCGGTTCACCTCGGTGGAGATCGCCTCCAGCACCGCCGCCAGCTCCGAAGGGCTGAGCTCGTCGAGATGGCCGCTCATCAGGGCCAGCCCCAGCCACAGCTCGTTGTCGCCGCGCAGGGCCATCACGGTGCGTCCCACCTCGGTGGGCTCGAGGCCGTCGTCGCCGGCCAGGGCACCGAACACGCGCAGCACCTCGATCAGCTGCAGCACCGTGTCCCAGTGGCGGTTGGAGCGGTGATGCAGCAGCCGGCGCCGCTCCTCGATCTCGTCGTGCAGCTCCTCCATGCGGCGCTGCTGCTTGCGCAGCTGCTTGCGGTCGCCCCAGCCATGGGCCGGATGCCGCTCCAGGTCTTCCTCCATCAGGCGCACCTGTTCGGCCTGCTGACGCACCTCCTCCTGCAGGTCGTAGCGGGGGGTGTGCATGTCGTGGCGGCGGGCCAGGGATGCCACCGCCAGGGCCATGCCGCCGCTGGCGTTGTCGCCGTGGCGCAGCTCGCCGACGTGATGCAGCTCCGGCGGCTCCAGCTGGCTGACCTGCAGGCAGGAGAGCTCGGCATGCAACGCCACCACGGCGCTGCAGGGCAACAGGATCCAGACGTTCTCCTCAGTGAGGCAGAGCAGCAGCGGGAACTGGCCCGGCCCCGGCACCTTGGCGGCGATCACCGCCGGGGTGACACGGCTGCGCAGCTGCGGGCACTTGAGGCTGACCAGCGAGCCTTCGCTGGCGAACTGCAGCGCCAGGGTGAGCTCATGGGCCACCGTCTCCTCGGCCTGCTGCTGCAGGATCCGCTGCAGCCGCCGGGCTTCGCGCAGGGCGCCGCGGCGCTTCTCGTAGTCCTCCAGGTCCTCCCAGGGGATGTCACCGGCGGTGGAGGAGAGGCGGTCGAACTGGGCGACGAGCTCGGAGATGCGGGCCTCGTCCTCGGCCAGATCGAGGCTGGCCAGGTAGCGGCCGAAGCTGCGTTCCACCAGCTCGCGCGCCTTGGCCAGGTCGTAGCGCTGCAGCAGGTTGAGCACCATGCCGTAGCTGGGGGTGAACTGGCTCACCAGCGGATCAGCGGGCGCCAGGGCCAGCTGGCCGGCCTCGCGCACCCCCTCGAAGCGGCTCTGCACCGTGACCACATAACCCTGGGTGTCGAGGCCGCGGCGGCCGGCACGGCCGGCCATCTGCAGGAACTCGCTGCCCATCAGCGGCCGGTGGCCGCGCTCGGTGCGCTTGGAGAGGGCCGAGATCACGGTGGTGCGCGCCGGCATGTTGATGCCCGCCGCCAGGGTTTCGGTGGCGAACACCACCTTGATCAGGCCCTGCTGGAACAGCTCCTCGATCAGCTCCTTCCAGGCCGGCAGCACGCCGGCGTGGTGGGCGGCGATGCCGCGCAGCAGCGCATCGGCATGGCCGCCCTCGCGCACCGCCTCGGGGGCGGACGCCACGAACTGATCCAGGCGGGCCCGGATGCGGGCCTGCTCCTCGGGCGTGACCAGGCAGGCCCTGGCCAGATCGCGCAGGGCCTTGTCGCAGCCGCGACGGCTGAAGATGAAGTAGATGGCCGGCAGCATCTGGCGCTCGGCCAGCTGGGCCACCACGAAGCCGATCGGCGGGGCCTCCGGCTGGGGCGGTTTGGGCAGCTTCGGGCCCTTGCGGCGGGTGGTCTTGGGAGGGCGCCAGACCTTGCAGTTGGCGTGCAGGCCGGTGCCTTCGTCGTTGAGCAGCGGATGCAGACCCTTGGCGCTGCAGAAGCTGAAGGCCAGCGGCACCGGCCGAAAGTCGCTCCACACCAGCCGGGTGGGGCCATGCACCCGCTCCAGCCAGTCGGTGAGCTGCCCGGCGTTGGCCACCGTGGCCGAGAGGGCCACCAGCTGGATGGTGGACGGGCAGTGGATGATCGATTCCTCCCAGACGGTGCCGCGCTGGGAGTCGTTCATGTAGTGGCACTCGTCGAGCACCACCGCCTCGACATCGACCAGCGGATCGTTGTCGGGGTGATCGATCTCCGCATAGAGCATGTTGCGGAAGATCTCGGTGGTCATCACCACCACCTGGGCCTCGCGATTGAGGCTGAGATCCCCGGTGAGCAGGCCGACGCGATCGGCTCCGAACTGCTCGCGGAAATCGCGCAGCTTCTGGTTGGAGAGGGCCTTCAGCGGCGTCGTGTAGAAGACGCGGCGGCCATGGGCCAGGGCGCGGTGGATGGCGTATTCGCCCACCAGCGTCTTGCCAGAGCCGGTGGGAGCGCTGACCACCACCGAATGGCCCTGGTTGAGTGCATCGATGGCTTCGAGCTGGAAGCCATCGAGCGGAAAGGGAAACAGCTGCCCGAGGGGCGGCACAGGGCCGGTGGGGTCGCTCTCGGGCATGGGCTGATCCTATGAGCTGGATGGCTCTGTGGCGACGGATGCCCTCTGCAGGGGCCCCTGAGCTGGGGCCTGGCAGGAGCTGCCGCGAAGGCGGCGCGCCTCATCAGGGGCTGGCTGGCTGGCGTCGCCGCCAGAGGCATCGGCGGGGCGCGGGATCCTGCCCACAGCCGCCCGCCCTGCGCGAGGGAAATGGCAGGCCCTGCCTCAACACCGTGCCAACTGCTGTGGTCGTCAGCGGTGCTCGCCCGGGGGTGCTCGCCTGGAGGTGCTCGCCTGAGAGCCGCTGCAGAGGCATCGCGGCAGAAACATCGCGGCGGCTCGGCGGCCCGCCAGGCCGGGCCTGGCGCCAGGGTGCCCTCTTGTGATGGAGCCAGCACGGCGCAGGCCCCCCCGGCGACGGGCCTCGTCGTGCCGCCACGGTGCCCCAACCCTCCCCACGCCAAGGCGGAGCTGGAGGACGCCGCAGGCCATCTGCGGGGACACACGCTCGCCATCCTCCCGTCCAGACGGGCGCGGTCCAGGCCCGGGAACCCTTCCTAGAGTCA
>CAYNGR010000101.1:0-8236 GCA_964396755.1 uncultured Cyanobium sp.
TCGGCATGCAGAGGGTGAAGGGCTGGCCTGAGCCGATCGCCGTGTACGCGCTCGGGGATCCGGGCGCCGACGGGGCACCGGATGGCGCTGCAGCGGGGCCGGCTGCCGGAGCCCCGGCCGATCTGCATCGCCGGGTCTCCGAGTCGAGCTGAATCTCTGATCCGCAGGCGAGACCGGCCTGCCCCTGCAGAGGACCCTGCTCCTCAGGGGCGTCAGCGGGGCGACATGCCGGCCCATGGACGAGCCTCAGGGCGATGACGGGGGTCGCTGGGGCCTGGCCCCGGGTCCGCTGGCGAGGCGGGTGCCCCTCGTTCCGGCTGGCGGATGGCCGCAGGCCGGGCTGGCTGGTGGCCCCAGGCCGGAGGGCGCCGCAACGGGCGGGGTGTCCGGTTCGCTTGCCAAGCGGCAGGGCTGACCAGGACGATGGCCCCACTCTGCCTTTTCTCCATGGCCGCCGAGCGCAGCTTCATCGCCATCAAGCCCGACGGGGTGCAGCGGGGCCTGGTGGGGGAGATCATCGGCCGCTTCGAGCGCAAGGGCTTCAAGCTGGTGGGCCTCAAACAGCTCACCGCCAGCCGTGAGCTGGCCGAGAGCCACTACGGCGTGCACCGCGAGCGCCCCTTCTTCGCCGGTCTGGTGGACTTCATCACCTCCGGCCCGGTGGTGGCGATGGTCTGGGAAGGCGACGGCGTCATCGCCAGCGCCCGCAAACTGATCGGCGCCACCAAGCCGCTCGAGGCCGAGCCCGGCACCATCCGCGGCGACCTGGCCGTGAACATCGGTCGCAACGTGATCCACGGCTCCGACGGCCCTGACACCGCCGCCTTCGAGATCGGCCTCTGGTTCCAGCCCTCCGAGCTGAGCGACTGGACCCCCGCCGACCAGAGCTGGCGCGTCGAGGCCTGAGCCTGACCTGGTCGGCCTGCCGGTGCCTGCGTCAACCGGGGGCCGGCAGACTGGCCCCTGAAGACAGTTGCGCCGGGCGGGCTGCACTGAGTGGCACGCGACGCCCGGCAGGGCCAGTGCCCCGCTTAGGCCGTGGCTGGCGCCTGTTCGGCTCCGCCGGACGGCGGTTTGCTGCCAGCAGGCATCGTGGCTGCGGGCCTCAGGTTGAGCCCCAGACCGCATCGATCTTGTCGCGACCCTGGTCGGGAAGCAGCAGACGCCTGGGCAGCCGGTCCTCATGGATGGCGCTGTTGTCCTGGTTGAGGATGGCGAAGCGGTAATGGATCATGCGGCCTGCCGAGGCGTCGAAGCCCACTTCGCAGATCCAGGTGTTGCAGTTCACGTATTCCATGCCGTAGGCCCGGTCCAGATCCCACTGGCCCAGCTCCGGGCAGTCGCCGACCAGGGCCAGTCTCTGCCCCGGGCGTGTCTCGATGCCATTGAGCTGGAAGGTGGCCACCACCCGGCCGCCGACGCGCTGGCCCGGCAGGCTGAACACGTGGGCGGCTCCGGCGTCCAGTTGCAGTGACAGAGCTCCCGCCTCCAGCCGTGCCGTATGGCCGCTCAGGGCGCAGGTCAGCGCGTTGGTCTCGAGCCGGGTGTGGAGCTGAAGCGTCACATCGATGGCGGCTCCTTTGTTGAGCACGCAGAGCATGTGCGAATCCCGATAGGAGCGCCTGAAGGCGTAGACATCATGGCTGACATACAGCTGTTGGTGGGCTCCGAAGCTGAACGCCTGGTTGGCCCTGCGCAGCTCAATCATGCGCCGCACGATCTCGAAAAGCGGTGTTGTTTCGCTCCAGTTCTGCATCATCGGGCGGTTGTAGGGATCCTGGCCGCCGTCGGTGTTGTCGACGAGATATTGCTCGGTTCCGTAGAAGATGCAGGGGACTCCCCGCAGGCAGAACAGCAGAATCATGGCCTGCTCGAGCGATCGCCAGTGCGGCACGGCTGACAGGAAGCGCGGCATGTCGTGGTTGTCGATGAAGGTCACCAGCTCATTGGCGCGGCGGTAGACGTGGTCGAACGACAGCAGCTTCTCCACCAGTGCAAAGCCTCCGGCCTGCTGGCCTGAAAAGGCGAAGCGGATCGCATCGCAGAGGCCAAAGTCGAGAATCGACATGCCGGAGCGATTCGCATAGGCGATGGTGCGCGCATCCCAGGGTTTGCCGAAGCCGTATTCTCCGAAGATGAAGATGTCTGGCTTGTGGGCCTTGATGTCTGTGGTGAATTCCTGCCAGAACCACAACGGCATGTGCTTGAGCGTGTCGACCCGCAGCGCGTCGACACCGACATCGATCCACTCTTTGATGGCTGACTTGATGTAGTTGCGATAGTCGATGTTGTTTTCATTGAAGGTCGCCAGGCCGCACATTTCGTAATGGATGAGCTGGTCTTCGTCTTCCCAGTCGGTGATCTCGGGGTTGTGGTAGTAGAAATTCTGGCTGTCGTTGCCGTGGTCGCAGAGCAATTTGCCGTCGTCAAAGACAACTCCCTTGCTGCCGTTGATGTCGGGTGAGCTGTGGTTGCAGACGATGTCAAGAATCAGCTTGATGCCCGCCTGGTGCAGCGCGTTTACGAGCTCTCGAAGCGTCTGCGACTGCGACAGGCTGTTGGCGTCGTCCGTGGGCAAAAAGCGGGGGTTGATCCGTTTGAAGTCCTTTGTCCAATAGCCGTGCATCGGTGCCCGGTCAAACTGCATGTCGTCCACCTGTTCAAACAGTGGCGACAGCCAGACCGCCGTGATGCCAAGCGCCTTCAGGTAAGGGATCTTTTCGATGATTCCCTTGAGGTTGCCGCCCCAGTATTTGCCCCACTGGGTCCAGGTCTTGTCGTACAGGCCGACCCGCTCGCCGCGATCCCAGATGCCCTGCTGTTCCTCCTCCTCGCTTGTGGCATCGTGAAACCGGTCGACGATGATGAAGTAGATCACCTCCTCGCGGAATTCGGTTTCGCTGCTGGCCAGTCGATCGAGCAGCCGGCTGTCGCTCTCCTCCGCCGGGTTGCCTGCAGCCGCTCTGGTGGCGGCCTGCTGAGCTGTTGTGGTGTCCATGCAGCTGGCCCGGGGGAATCGTCTCAACCGTAAGGAGATGGTTTTGGCGCTCCCGCTCCGTCCTGGGTTTCTTCTGTTTCTGATCGATGGCGTCGGGCGATCGGGTGATGGGGGGCCGAGGTCTCAGTGGCCCGATCAGCCGCTGGGGCGGCGTTCAGAGCTGCGCGGCTGCGCTCGGCTGCCCTTTGTCGCGGTGGTGTCACGGCGGCCGAACGGCTGGGACCGGGGCCGCTCGGTTCGGTGTGGCAGGAGCTGCTGGACGAGCTGGCCGCGCCCCTCTGCCCTGTTGTGTTCCTGCCCGCTTCACGCCGAGCCGTCGGAGCACGGATTGGCTCAGGTCTGCCAGGATTTTGCTGTGATCAAGGTGCTGGCTCCGGGATGCAGCTCTTCAACCGCCTTCCGGAACAACAGCTCAGATTGGTGCGCTGGGCTCTGCTGATCGGCTGGTTGCTGCTGATCGCCTCGTTGCTGCTGCCGGCGATCAGCCTGCCGCAGGCCTGGCTTCCCCCCTGTCCGCCGGATCCCGGCGTCCACTGTCAGCTGCACCGTCAGCCCGGCAACCGGCTGTTCTGGGGCACGGTGGTGCCCGTCGGGCTGCTGCTGATCGGCATGATCAGCCATGAGCTCTGGCGCCGCATCTGCCCGCTGGCCTTCGTGTCGCAGCTGGCTCGGGCCCTCGGCCGCCAGCGCAGCCGTCCCGGTCGCAAGGGCCGGCCCGAGGTCGTGATGGTGGAGGCCGAGTCCTGGCTGGGTCGTCACCATCTCGCCCTGCAGTGGAGCCTGCTGATCGCCGGGCTGTGCCTGCGCCTGCTGGCGGTGAACGGCAGCCCGCTGGGGCTGGCGGTGCTGCTGCTGCTCACCCTGGCGGCGGCGCTGCTGGTGGGCTGGGCCTGGGGCGGCAAGGCCTGGTGCCAGTACGTCTGCCCGATGGGTCCGGTGCAGACCGTGCTCACCGGCCTGCGCGGTCCCCTGGGCAGCACCGCCCATGTGGGCACGAGCGCCCGGATCACCCAGTCGATGTGCCGCACGCTCGCCTCCGACGGCCGCGAGCAGAGCGCCTGCGTGGCCTGCCAGGCCCCCTGCATCGACATCGACGCCGAGCGCTCCTTCTGGCAGTCGTTGCGCGGCAAGCGCAGCCTGAGCTGGCTCTGGTTCTCCTATCCCGGGCTGATCCTGGCCTTCTTCCTGCTGATGGAGCAGGCCGGGGCCGGCACCGCGATGGCCGCTCACCCCCTGGGCTATCTGCGCTCCGGTGCCTGGGCCTTCGATGCCGATCAGCCGCGGCGGATCTGGCAGTCGCTCTGGCCCGGCCTGCCCCTGCCCCGCCTGCTGGAGATCCCGCTGCTGCTCTGCGCCGCTGCGGCCCTCTCGGCCCTGCTGTTCGTCGGTCTGGAGACCCTGCTGCAGCAGCTCTATCTCCGGCAGGGCCTGGGGGAGCCGCTGGAGCGTGCCCGGCAGCGCAGTCGCCTGATCGCCTCGTTCCTGGCCATCAACGGCTTCTTCTGGTTCGTGGATCCGTTCCAGGGCGCCCTGGGCGCTGACGGTGGAGAGCTGGTGCAGTCACTGGTGCTGCTGGCCACCAGCATCGGCCTGTTCCGCGGCTGGGGCCGGGATCAGGCCACCTATCGCCGCGAGAGCGCCAGCGAGAGCCTGCGCCGTCAGCTGCGCGATCTGCCCGGTCTCGAGGCCGCCCTCGACGGTCGCTCCCTCGAGGCCCTCTCGCCCCAGGAGGTGTTCACCCTGGTCAAGGCGATGCCGGCTCTGGGGCGCCGTCAGGGCCGTGCCACCTATCGCGAGGTGATGGGGGAGATGTTGCGCAGCGGTCGCCTGTCGCGCGCTGCCGCTCTGCTGGAACTGCAGGAGCTGCGCCAGGCCCTGCAGCTCGAGGATGCCGATCACCATGCCGTCGTGCGCGATCTGGCGCTGGAGCAGCCTGAGCTGCTGGAGCAGGATCGGCGCCAGCGTCAGATCACCGACCTGCGTCGCGAGGCCGCCCATGAACAGATCAGGGATCTGCTGCAGCTCGCTGGCCTCGAGGTGCTCGATCCCGATGCCCTGCCGCCGGCCCTGAGGCCGCGGCTCGAGCGGCTGCAGCAGGAGGTGGGGCTCGATGACGCCGCCTGGCAGTCGCTGCTGCAGGGCTTCGCTCCCCGCGGCGAGCAGGCGCGCCTGGGACTCGAAGCGCTCAGCCGCAGCTGGATCCGCGAGGCGGGTCTGGCCGCCTGCCTGGCCGAACGGGCGGCCGCCGATCCGCTGCTGCGCCCGCTGCATCAGGCCATGCAGCAGCGCCTCGAGGGACGGCGCTCCGATCTGGACCCCCGGCTGCTGGCCGCCGGGCTGAGCGCCCTGCCCGCCTCGGTGCCGGCTGTCGGTGCGTTGGAGGAGGCGCTGGATCTGCTTTGGTGCGATCCCGATCCGGACACGGCCGGCTGGGTGCTGATGCTGGCCAGGGAGCGGGACCCGCAGCGGGCTGCCCGGCTGCTTCAGTCCCCCCGCGCCGGCCTGGCGGAGTCGCCGTTCCTGGCCAGCCAGCGCCGCGGCGACACCGACCCTGACCGGGATGAGTTTCTGCCCCTGGCCAGCAGCCATCTGTTCGCCGATCTGCTGCCGGCCGATCTGCTCTGGGTGTCGCGCCGCGGTTTTCTGCAGGACCATGCCGCCGGCGCCGTCGTGATGGAACGCGGGGCGGTGAGCGACACGATGGCCGTCGTGCTGCGCGGTGCGTTGCAGCTGCAGACCGCCACGGGCCAGGCGGTGACGCTCGCTGTGGGCCAGTCCGTGGGCGAGCGCGGTGTGATCACCGGGGAGCCCCGCAGCACCAACGTGCTGGCCGGGCCGGAGGGGGCGCGTCTGTTCGTGCTGCCCGCCGAGGCGTTCGAGGACCTGCTGGATCGCTCGCGCCGCTTCGGCAGGGAGCTGCTGGCCCAGCTGGCGCAGAGGATCGCGGCCCCCGTTCCCGGCGGTTCCTGAGCGACGCCCCCGGGGACTGGCCGTTCAGGGCCGCCGGAAGCGTTCCCAGGCGAAGGCCTGCAGCCAGCGCTGTGCCTGCGGCTCCCCTGGCCCGCCGCCCGTCCCGGGCGCGATCGCGCCCGCCAGCAGCTCCGCCGTGATCGCCGCCAGCAGCACGCCGTTGCGGTGATGGCCGGCGGCCAGCCACAGCCCCGGGATCGGGCTCTCGCCCAGCAGCGGCCCCTCATCGGGGGTGCAGGGGCGGAAGCCCCACCAGCGCTCCATCGGCGGCCAGCCGGCGGCTTCGGGCAGCAGCGCCTCCAGGCCCGCCTGCAGCTGGCGCTGTCCCGCCGGTGTCAGCCCTTCGCTGAAGCCCGCCTCCGCCTCGCTGGTGGCCCCCACCACCACCAGGCCGTCCTGACGTGGCACCAGATAGGTTCCTGGCCCGAAGATCACCCGGCTGAGCGCGCCGCGGGGTGCCTGCAGGGACAGCATCTGCCCCTTGACCGGGAACACCGGCAGTTCCGGCAGCAGCCGGGCGCTCCAGGCCCCGCAGGTCAGCACCGCCCGCTCCGCCTGGATCGTGCGCCGCTCGCCTTCGGCGGTGCGCAGCCGCACGGCCTGCAGCCGGCCGCAGCCGTCCCGTTCCAGCCCCTCGACCTCGCTGCCCTCCTGGAAGGTCACGCCGCGGGCGACGCAGGCCCGCTCGAGGGCGCGCATCAGGCGGCGGCGGTTGTCGATCTGACCGTCCTGGGGGAACAGCAGCCCCGCCTGCCAGCGCGGCGCCAGGCCCGGCAGCTCCCGCTCCAGGCCGGCGCGATCCAGCGGCTGGCCCCAGCGGGCGGTGGCGAAGCCGTCGCGCTCCGCCGTCGAGGCGAACGGCACGACGATGCCGCACTGGCGCAGACCGCAGCCCAGGCCGCTGTCGGCTTCCACCGCCGCCACCCAGGCGGGCACCCGCTCGAGGCTGGCCTGCCCCAGCTGCAGCAGATCGCCGCTCAGCCCCTCGGCATGGGGCGCCAGCATGCCGGCCGCCACGAAGCCGGCCGCCTCGCTGCGGCGGCGGCTGAGCACCTGCACCGCCAGGCCGCGGCGAGCCAGCTGGTGGGCGATCGCCAGGCCCATCAGACCGCCACCGAGGATCAGCACCGGATCCACGCCGTTGCGGCCGTCGCTCATCGCCGCAGACCTCCGCGCTGGTCAGGCCGGCAGGCCGGGGACCGCATGGCGTCGGGCCGGAAGGGCTGGCGATGGCCAGAGCAGAGCATCGTTCCTGATGGACGCGGCTTCGCCATTGTCAGTGGATCGGTCGTCATCGGTGCGGCCAGGGCCTGGCCGCGAGCCGGCCGGAACGCCCAGAGCTGGTCCTGACGCTCGCCTTCAGGGCCCAGGTCCGTCAACCTGCCGGCATCGGCTGCTGGCGGGTTGTGCGGGCGTCCTCTGGCCTGGCTCGCAGGGGGCGGACCGGTTCGACCCGCCTGAGCGCTCAGGCCGGGTGTTCAGGGCCGGGCGACCAGGCCGGTCGCTCAGAACGTGTAGCGGAAGCCGCCGTTGATGATCCAGTTGCGGGAGCTCTGGGGAAGCAGATCGCCGAAGTCGGTGTCATCGAAGAGCAATTCCGAGCCGAGGGCGTATTTGCCACCCACAAAGATTTCGGAATTCTGGGTGAACACATAGCTCAGGCCCGCGCTGAAGGTGATCAGGGGCGCCCAGGCGTTGCCATTGGCGATCAGGCCATAGGGCTCGGCCTGGGTGTTCGACAGGTTGATGATCGTGGACTTCTGCGTGCCGACGCCGATGCCGACGAAGGGACGGAACCGTTTGCGTTCACCGAATCCATCGAGGTCGTAGTAGGCATTCAGCGTGTATTGATTGAGCACGATCGCGCCCTCGCCCGGGAAGAATTTGCCGTCGCTGGGAGTGGCGCCGCAGCCGCCTCCCTTGGGCGAGGCCGGGATGTAGCAGGCCGCCACGGTGTCGACATTGCTCGAGAGGTTGGCGTATTCAGCGCTGAATCGGAAGTTCTTGCTGTAGCGATAGCCGACGCCCACGTTGCCGTAGAAGCCCCCTTGGAAGCTCGTCACGGTGTAGCCGTTCTCGCCGGCCAGATCACGATGCTGGCCGCCCAGATCACCCTGGATGTAGAAGCCGTTCTTGGGAAGCAGGGGACCGGGCAGCTCGGCCTGGCCAGCCGCTGGGGGGGTGACATTGAGCAGCTGCTCCAGCCGCTGCAGCCGTTGCTTGAGCTCCTGATTCTCCTGCTGCAGCTGCTCGATGGCGCTGTCTGCG
>CAYNGR010000101.1:8336-11820 GCA_964396755.1 uncultured Cyanobium sp.
CAGAGCCGCGCCGCCATGGGTGTCCGGACTGCAGCGGAAACCGCAGCGTTCGCCGAAGCTCTCTCCAATGCTTGCGCTTGCCATGCTGTGCGTCGAATTGGTGGCTCCTGGCCGTCCGGCTGCCGAGGCCCTGCAACTGGTGCAGCGTGACTGCCCGCCCCCCGCTGAAGGGGAGGTGCAGATCCGCATGCTGGTCCGGCCGATCAATCCGGCCGATCTGTTGCTGATCGATGGGCGGCACGTCTACACACCGACCCTTCCTGTTCCGGTCGGTATCGAGGGCTCCGGTGTGATCGAGGCCATCGGTGCCGGGGTCAGCCTGGCCCCCGGCACGCTGGTGGCGGTGCCCAGCGGCGGTACCTGGCGCGAGCGGTTGCTGATGTCGGCGTCCGCCGTGCTGCCCCTGCCGGCGGATGTCGATCCGGAGCTTGCGGCCACGCTCAGCGTCAATCCGTTCACGGCGGCGGGCCTGCTGCAGGGCCTGCAGCCGGGAGACAGCGTGCTGCTGAATGCCGCCAACTCCGCCCTCGGCCGCATGCTGCTGGTCCTGGCCAAGCGGCGGGGCCTGCGTGCCATGGCTCTGGTGCGCTCCCTGCAGCATCGCGAGGCCCTGCTGGCGCTCGGCGCGGATGCGGTCTTCTGCGATGGCCCTGATCTGGCCGACCAGTGGCAGGCTGCCGGTCTGGAGCCGGTGCGCCGCGCCCTCGATGCCGTCGCTGGAGAGGCCTCGGCGCGCCTGTTCGAACGGGTGGCGGAGGGGGGAGAGCTGGTGGTCTACGGCCTGCTCGACGCCGATCAGGTGCGTCTGCCGGCTGCCGCGCTGATCTTCCGCGACGTGCAGGTCAGGGGCTACTCACGCCTGCGGGCCCTGGCGGCGCTCACCCCCCGGCAACGGGCCGCCGTCAGCGAGGAGCTGATCGGCCTGCTGCGTTCCGGCCTGCTCGAGACTGCCATCGAGGCCCGCTATCCGCTGGCCGAGGCCGTTGCCGCCATCACCCACCACCGGCGTCCGGGGCGCTCCGGCAAGATCCTGCTGACCGGTCCCTGAGCCTGGCCTCCGCCGGCCTGGCCGGACCAGCTCAGCCCCGTCGCCCCGCAAGGGGGTGCGCCACAGGCGTGCGCCACAGGGGGTGTGCCACAAGCGGTGCCCTGCGGGGGGCGGAGGGCGGTGCGTTGGCGGCACCGGATCGACTTCTTAGCGTTCAGTGGCCCCTGCCCAGCTGTGGATGGCCCCGCGTCCGGTTCTGGTGACCGGTGGAACCGGTCGCATCGGCTCCGCCTTCGTGCAGCGGCTGGCCGAGCGCGGCATTCCCGTGCGGTTGGGGACGCGCCGGCCGGAGGCGGACGATGTGGCCCTGCGCTGCAGCTTCGCGCCGGGACCGGTGGAAGCGGTGGCCCTGCCCCTGGAGGATCCCGAGGCCTTGGCACGGGCCTTCGATGGATGCAGCGGTGCCCTGCTGATTCCCCCGTTCGGAGAGATGGAGGCCTGGCACCGGGCGATGGGGGCCGCCGCCGTCGCGGCCGGTCTGGAGCATGTGGTGAAGGTGAGCGTCACGGGGGCCCGGGGGCCGCAGTCGGACCCACCACCGGGCCGCATCCCCAGCCTCCATTGGCAGGGGGAGGAGATCCTGCGCCAGCTGGGGCTGCCGTTGACGGTGATCCGCCCGACGATCTATGCCCAGCACTTTCTGGGCCTCAGCCCGGCCCTGTTCAGCCCCGGCGACGACGCCATCCATCTGCCCACCGGCGAAGCCGGCGTCGCCTTCCTCGACTGCCGCGACATCGCCGCCTGCGCGGCGGCCCTGCTGAGTGATGCGGATCTGGCGGCGCGCTGGGCCGGAGCGGCCTTCGAACTCACCGGCCCGACAGCGCCCAACGCCGCCGGCATCGCCTCGATCCTGTCGCTGGCGGCGGGGCGCCCGATCCGCCATGTCGATGGACTGGAGGCCTTCTCCGCCCATGCGGCTTCGCTCGGGGTGGCCGACACGATCAAGGGCATCTACGCCGAGGCGGCCGGTGGCTGGTTCGCCGCGGTGCACACCAGCGAGTTCCAGTCCATCACCGGTCGCCACCCCACCAGCTTCGCCGCCTTCGTCTACGACCACCGCCACTATTTCCAGTTCCAGCGCCCGGTCTGAGACCATCGGCCCACGCGGGGCTCCCCATAGGATCATCCCGACGAGCGAAGTGGGCGATTTCAATGGCAGCGGCGACACAGGCGCAGGCAACCGCAGACGGCAAAGCCGCCGCCGGCACCGCCTGGGAGGCGGTGATCGGTCTGGAGACCCACGTGCAGCTGGGCACCGACAGCAAGATCTTCACCTGCGCCTCCACCAGCTTCGGGGATGATCCGAACACCCACATCGATCCGGTGGTCTGCGGCCTGCCGGGCACGCTGCCGGTACTCAATCAGAAGGTGCTGGAATATGCGGTGAAGGCCTCGATGGCGCTCAACCTCAAGGTGGCTGAGCACTGCAAATTCGATCGCAAACAATATTTTTATCCAGACCTGCCCAAGAACTATCAGATCTCCCAGTACGACGAACCGATCGCCGAGGATGGCTGGATCGAGGTGGAGGTGGCCGAGAAGGGCAAGGAGACCTATCTCAAGACCATCGGCATCGAGCGTCTGCACATGGAGGAGGACGCCGGCAAGCTGGTGCATGCCGGCAGCGATCGTCTGGCCGGCTCCACCCATTCGCTGGTGGACTACAACCGCGCCGGGGTGGCGCTGGCCGAGATCGTCAGCAAGCCGGATCTGCGCACCGGCCGCGAAGCCGCCGAGTACGCCTCGGAGATCCGCCGCATCATGCGTTATCTGGGCGTCAGCGACGGCAACATGCAGGAGGGATCGCTGCGCTGCGATGTGAACATCTCGGTGCGGCGTGGGCCCGATGCCCCCTTCGGCACGAAGGTGGAGATCAAGAACATGAACTCGTTCAACGCCATCCAGCGGGCGTGTGAGTACGAGATTCAGCGCCAGATCAAGGCCTATGAAGCCGGTGAACCGGTGGTGCAGGAAACACGCCTGTGGGATGAGGCCAAGCAGATCACCAAGAGCATGCGCTCCAAGGAGGGCGCCAGCGACTACCGCTATTTCCCCGACCCTGATCTCGGCCCGATCGAGGTGAGCGCCGAGCAGCGCGAGGCCTGGCGCGCCGAGATGCCGGAGCTGCCGGCCGAGCGCCGCCATCGCTATGCCGAGCAGCTGGGCCTGTCCCAGTACGACGCCCGCGTGCTCACCGAAGAGCGTGCCATGGCCGACTACTTCGAGGCCACCGTCGCCGCCGGCGCCGATGCCAAGGCTGCCGCCAACTGGCTGAGCGGCGACATCGCCGCCTACGTCAATGCCAATCGCCTCAGTTACGACACGCTGCCGCTGCGGCCGGCCCAGTTGGCCGAGATGGTGCAGCTGATCGAGGGCGGCACGATCAGCGGCAAGATCGCCAAGGAGATCCTGCCGGAGCTGCTGGAGAAGGGTGGC
>CAYNGR010000102.1:0-11721 GCA_964396755.1 uncultured Cyanobium sp.
CCCTCAGCAGCGCAGCCGCAGCGTCCGCGGTAGCTCCTCGGCGATCGCGCCTTCGGCATCGAGATCCGGATAGGTCCTCCCCTGCTGGTGGCACCAGTCCGCCACCTGTGGGTAGGCCCACTCGAACAGCCGCTGCCGATACAGCTCAGGCGGCACTCCTTCGCCGCGGCTCGGCAGCATTCCTGCTGTCCGGCGCTGGCGCAGGGCCTCGAACAACAGCGTCGCCGCCGCCACGGACACGTTCAGCGACTGCACCATGCCGCGCATCGGGATGAACACGGCCTGATCGACCAGGCCCGCCGCCGTGTCGCTCAGACCCCACTTCTCGGCTCCGAGCACGAAGGCCGTCGGGCCCGTGTAGTCGCAGTCGCGGTAGTCGACCGCCTCCACCCCCAGGTGTGTGCCGTAGAGGCGGAAGCCCTGCTGCTTCAGCTCCCTCAGGGCCTCGGCGCTGTCGGCGTGGCGGCGCAGCTTCACCCACTTCTGGCTGCCCAGCGCCGTGTCGTTGAAGGTGGGCATGCGGCCCTTGAGGCTGATCACGTGGCCCTCCAGCACCCCGGCGGCGTCACAGCTGCGCAGGATCGCCGACAGGTTGTGCGGTTTGTCGACATGCTCCAGCACCACGGTCAGATCAGCCATGCGCTGATCCAGCACCGCGCGCAGACGCTCGAAGCGACGTGGCAGGAGGGGCATGGAGGCCGGGCCTTGCGGGGATCACGCCAGCATGGCCGGCGGCAGGACCCGGAGACTCCCATGCCACAGCCAGGCCGTGCTGAGACAGCGTCGCCATCGCCATCGCCATCGTCATCGCCATCCCAGTCGCCAGCGGCGTCGCAACCGTCACTCTTGCAACCTGCACCGTTGCAACCGTCGCTGCCCTCATGGCCAGCGTCACCATCGCCAGCGGCGACCGCCGGGACCTTCGCGCCCGACGACCTGCACCGGGACGGGCCTCGGCAGTCGCTCCGTCGCCTGGCCGCCCCCGCCGCTGAGCCCGAACCCAGCACCGATGCCGACCACGGGCCCCGGCGCCAGATCCCTGCCGATCCCCTCAGCTTCGACCAGCGCGTCTACGCCGCTGTCTCGTTGATCCCCGCCGGTCGTCTCGCTACCTACGGCCAGATTGCCGAGCTGATCGGTGCCTGGGGCTGCGCCCGCCAGGTCGGCTGGGCGTTGCGGCGTCTGCCCCTGCCTTCGCCCGTCCCCTGGCAGCGGGTCGTCAACGCCGCCGGTCGCATCGCCATGACCCCGTCACGGGAGGGCAGCGACTGGATCCAGCGCGAGCTGCTGCTGGCCGAGGGGATTCCGGTGGAACCCGATGGGCGCCTGCCCCTGGCCCGCTTCCGCTGGTGCCCCGAGATCCTGCCGCCCATGGCTGCGGCCCAGTCCCCGCCGCAGATCTGACGACCGCTGGGCCGGCCATGGGGCGCCGCGGCCTCGCACCGGCCCGCCGTCTCGCCGCCGCTCCGGTACATCTGGAACAGCTGGTGCCCGTGCATGTCCTCCCCCGCCTCGCCTCAGGCCGCCTCCGCGGCCGAGGCGCCCGCAGCCCGGGGCCTGCCCGCCCGCCAGCTCGCCTGGGCAGTGCTGCAGGCGGTGGCGGCCGGTGCCTATGCCGATGCAGCCCTTGAGCGCCAGCTGGCCCGCCAGTCGCTGAGCCCCTCCGACCGGGCCCTGGCCACCGAGCTGGTCTACGGCGCCATCCGTCAGCGCCGCCTGCTGGATGCCTGGATCGATGCCCTCGGTCGCGTCGGCTCAGAGCGGCAGCCGCCACGGCTGCGCTGGCTGCTGCATGTGGGGCTGTATCAGCTGCTGTTCTGCCAGCGGATTCCGGATGCCGCCGCCGTCAGCACTACGGTGGAGCTGGCCCGCGCCGGCGGTCTGGCGCGGCTGGCTCCGGTGGTCAACGGCCTGCTGCGTTCGCTGCTGCGTCGCCGCGGCGAGGCGCCATCCGATCCCTGGAGCGGTCTGGAGCTGCCCGCCGATCCCGCCGCCGCCCTGGCGCTGCGCCAGTCCCTGCCGGACTGGCTCGCCTCTGACCTGCTGGCCTGGCAGCCCCCGGCGGCTGCCGAGCAGTTCGCCCAGGCCTGCAATACGCCGCCGCCACTCGATCTGCGCTGCCGTCGTGGCCGGATCGAGCGCGACGCCCTGCTCAGCGCCTTGGCGGCCGCGGGGGTCGCCGCCGAGCCGCTCAGCGAGGGGCCCGACGCGCTCACGCTCAAGGATCGGCCCGGCGATCTGCGCGCTCTGCCGGGCTACGCCGAGGGCTGGTGGTGCGTGCAGGACCGCAACGCCCAGCGCATCGTGCCCCTGCTCGATCCCCTCCCCGGCATGCGGGTGCTGGATGTCTGCGCGGCCCCCGGCGGCAAGACCACCCAGATCGCTGAGGCGCTGGCGGGCCAGGGAGAGCTGTGGGCCGTCGACCGCTCTGAGGCGCGGCTGCGTCGGGTGGCCATCAACGCCGAGCGGCTCGGCCTGAGCGGCATCAACCTGCTCGCCGCCGACGGCTGCGAGCTGCTGTCTCAGCGGCCCGACTGGCGTGAGGCCTTCGACCGCATCCTGGTGGATGCCCCCTGCTCGGGTCTGGGGACCCTGGCGCGCCATGCCGATGCCCGCTGGCGGCTGGAGCCCCAGGCGATCGACACCCTGGTCGCGCTGCAGAGGCAGCTGCTGGAGGGGGTGCTGCCGCTGCTGGCTCCCGGCGGCCGGCTCGTCTACGCCACCTGCACCGTGCATCCGCGCGAAAACCAGGAGCAGATCGCCGCTCTGCTGGCCGACCATCCGAACCTGAGCCTGCTGCAGGAGCAGCAGTGGTGGCCTGCCCCTCAGGCGGGCGATGGCTTCTACGTGGCGGTGCTCGAGCCGGCGGGCCTCAGGGAAGCGGCGGCGGCGGCGCAGCCACCGGCGGTGGAGCCATGACCGGTGGTGGTGGTGGTGGCGGCGGCGGCGGGGCTGCCGGTGCGGGACTCGCCGCAGGTGCTGGAGCCGCGGCCTCCGGCGGCCGGGACGGTTGCCAGCGCGAGGGAGCCTCAGCCGGCCGCGATGGGCTGATCGCGGGACTGGTTGGAGGCTCGCTGCGGCTGTCCTCGCGGGGGGGCGGCTCGAAGCGTGAGTCGTCGCGTTCCTCGGGCGGCTCCAGGCGGCTGCCGCCGGCCTCGAGCCGGGGCGTCGCCTCGCCGGCCTCGAGCCGCGCTGAGGCCTCGTTGTCCCGACGCGGCTTGCGCTTGGGCGGCACGTAGGGCTGGAAGCTGCCGATCAGCGTGGGCTTGGGCGGAAACTCCTGGGCGGGCAGCTGCTTGCTGACCAGGCTCATGAAGCTGCCCCAGGTGGAGGCCGCCTGGGCGCTGCTGCTGCCGGTCTTGTAGTTCTCGTCGTAGCCGTACCAGACCGCGGTGGTGAGCTGGGGGATCGAGCCGATGAACCAGAGGTCGCGGGCGCCCTCGGCGGTGCCCGTCTTGCCTGCCACCGGCCGGTCGCCGAGGGCGGCATTGGTGCCGGTGCCGTTGCGCACCACGCTCTGCAGCATCCACATCACCGCGTCGGCCACATCGCTGCTGACGGCACGTCGAGGCTTGGGACCATCGACGCGGCGGCTCCACAGCAGTTCGCCATCCGGCCCGTAGATCTCCTCGAACGGCAGCGGTTTGACCCACACCCCGCGGTTGTTGATGGCGGCGTAGGCCGCCACCATCTCCAGCATCGTCTTCTCATTGGCGCCCAGCACCATGGCGGGGTACTCGCCGATCGTGCCGGTGATGCCCAGATCGCGGGCGACGCCGATGACGCGCGGGTAGCCCACCTTCTCGGCCAGGGCCACGGCGGCGGAGTTGAGCGAGCGGGTGATCGCCTGCAGCAGCGACACCGCGCCGCCGGAGCCGGGGATGCAGAAGCGCTTGGGCGGCCAGCCATCGGTGTAGCAGCGCTCCCGGGCGGAGATCGTGTCCTCCGGCTTCATGCCGTACTTGATCGCCGCGGTGTAGGCGAACAACTTGAAGGTGGAGCCCGGCGAGCGCAGCGCCTGGGTGGCGCGGTTGAACTGGCTCTTCTGCCAGTCCTTGCCGCCCACCATCGCCCGCACCAGGCCGGTGCCGGGTTCCATCGAGATCAGGGCGCCCTGCATGCTGCCGGCGCCGTTGTTGACCGCCTTCTGAGCCTCGATCTGCCAGTCCTTGTTGAGGCCGGTGCGAACGGTCAGGCCGCCCACCTCCAGTTGCTCCTTGCTGAGCACGCTGGGCAGCTCCTGCTCCAGCCAGCTGGTGAACCAGGGGGCGGGGTTGTGGAAATACTTGGGCTCTGCCGGCCTGAGGCCGAGCGGTGCGCCTTCGGCCCGAGCCAGCTGAGCATCGTCGATGTAGCCGGCCTCGCGCATGCGCTTGAGCACGATCGAGCGGCGCTGCAGCGCGAATTCGGGATTGACCAGCGGTGAGTAGACCGAGGGTGCCGGCGGCATGCCGGCGATCAGGGCCGCCTCGGGCAGGGTCAGCTGCTCGGGGGTCTTGGAGAAGTAGACCCAGGCCGCATCGGAGACGCCATAGGCGCTGGAGCCCAGATAGACGTAATTGACGTACTGCTCAAGGATCTGCTCCTTGCTGAGCTGGCGCTCGATCTTGCCGGCCAGCAGGGCTTCGCTGAGCTTGCGCCACAGGGTGCGGTCCTGACTGAGGAATACCGTGCGGGCCAGCTGCTGGGTGATCGTGCTCGCCCCCTCCTCCACCGAGCCCTGGCTGAGGTTGCGCAGCATCGCCCGCAGGATGCCGACGCCATCGATGCCGTCGTGCAGGTAAAAGCGCCGGTCCTCAGCGGCCACGAAGGCCTTGCGGATCAGCAGCGGCATGCGGCCGGGCGGCAGCTTCTCGCGCGTCGCCGGGCCCTGCTTGACGATCACCTTGCCGTTGGCATCCAGCACGGTGAGCGTGCCGGGGCGGCTGAAACTGTTGATCCGGCTGGCGTCGGGCAGGGTGCTGTCGATCGCTGCTGTCAGGGCCGTCTGGCCCAGGGACACGCCGGCACCGATGGCGACGGCGGTGAGCGCCGGAACCAGCAGCGGGGACGCGGGCAGACGGCGTGGACGCCTCCTGGTGGTCTTCGCCTCACTGGCGTCGGCAGGCTGTCGCGACGGACGTCCCAGCTGGATCACAGTGACAGGGCGGAGCTGCCGCCGTGCGGGATCAGGCCACTGTGGCCGATCGCCAGGGCTGTGACCAGCATGCCGAGCACGAGGAAGGGCTGGGCGCTGGCCTGATACTTGACATCAAAGGCGAGGGGATCGCGCAGCAGCCAGATGTCCTGGAAGGTGATCTGCGGCACGATCAGCAACACCAGCAGCACCGCCGCGAAGTGCTGTCCGATGGCGATCAGCACAGCCACCATCGCCAGCTGGAACAGATCGATCATGCCGGCGCTGATCCAGCTGGCCCGTTTGATTCCGAACACCACCGGCAGCGATTGCAGCCCCAGGGCTCGATCGCCTTCAACGCTCTTGAAGTCGTTGACGACGGCGATTCCCAGCCCCGCCAGGCTATACACCAGCGTCAGCAGAGCCGTGGTCCAGGTGAGCTGGCCGAACAGGGCCTGACCCGCCCACCAGGGCAGAGCGATGTAGCTGGCGCCGAGGGCGTAATTGCCGAGCCAGCCGTTCTGCTTGAGCTTGAGCGGCGGCGCCGAATAGATGAACGAGACGAACGACCCACCGAGCGCGAGCAGCAGCACCACCGGGGTGGTGTGGCCGGCCCACAGATCCAGGCCCCAGGCCACAGCAAGGCCGGCGAGCAGCAGCACCCAGATCTGCAGCTTCACCTGCGCCAGCGGGATGGCGCCCGATGGGATCGGCCGATAAGGCTCGTTGATCGCGTCGATCTCGCGGTCGTAGTAGTCGTTGATCGTCTGGGTGTAACCGGCCAGCAGCGGGCCGCTCATCACCATGCAGGCCAGAGCCGCCAGAAAGTGCGGCAGGCTCCAGCGATAGCCGCCGGAGGCCGCTGCCCCGCAGATCACACCCCAGATCAGGGGGATCCAGGTGACCGGCTTCATCAGCTGGAGCCGGATCTTCCAGAGATTGGTGGTGGTGCCGGCACCCTTCATGCCCAGCAGTTGCCGGGCACCGCCGGACACGCCGCTCTCGGCTGAGGAGCTGCCGCCGGCAGCGGCTTCAACCGTCTTGGTCTGGTCTTCGGAGGAATCGCTCACCACGTCGGCCCGCTTGCAGCTCCCGCTCAGGCGGGGGCGATTTCGTCGTCGAAGAACCAGGTGGTGCCGCCGGCCGTCAGCTCGACCACCACGCCGATTCCCTTGCCGTCGGTGACCCGGAAGTCGCGCACCGTGCCGGTGGCGTCCGACTTGAGGGTGGCCACCAGGTCGGCCGGGATGCGGTCGCGCACCCGGGTGACCCGCACCTTCGAGCCGATGGTGATGGCAGCCTGGGACATGGCCCCGCGTCGTAAAGGTGGCGCAACCCTACCAGTGAACCCATGGTCGCCAAGCGGATCATCCCCTGCCTGGACGTGGCTGAGGGGCGTGTGGTCAAAGGGGTGAACTTCGTCGGTCTGCGCGATGCCGGCGACCCGGTGGAACTGGCCTGCCGCTACAGCGCCTCCGGGGCGGACGAGCTGGTCTTCCTCGACATCGCCGCCTCCCACCAGGGGCGCGCCACCCTGGTGGATCTGGTGCGCCGCACCGCCGAAGCCGTCACGATTCCGTTCACGGTCGGCGGCGGCATCAGCAGCGTCGACGGGATCACCGAGCTGCTGCGGGCCGGCGCCGACAAGGTGAGCCTCAACTCCTCGGCCGTGCGCGATCCCGAGCTGGTGGCCCGCGGCGCCGAGCGTTTCGGCTGTCAGTGCATCGTCGTGGCGATCGACGCCCGCCGCCGCCGCGACCCGGCCGGCCAGCCCGCGACCGGCTGGGATGTGTACGTCAAGGGCGGCCGCGAGAACACCGGCCTGGACGCCGTGGACTGGGCCCGGCGCGTGGTGGACCTGGGCGCCGGGGAGATCCTGCTCACCTCGATGGATGGCGACGGCACCCAGGCCGGCTACGACCTCGCGCTCACCCGCGCCGTCGCCGAGGCCGTGGAGGTGCCGGTGATCGCCTCTGGCGGCGCCGGCTGCATCGATCACATCGCCGCGGCCCTGGATGGCGGTGCAGGCGGGGGCAAGGCGGCGGCAGCCCTGCTGGCCTCGCTGCTGCACGACGGTGTTCTGACGGTCGAGGAGATCAAGCGCGATCTGCTCGGCCGGGGTCTGCCGCTGCGCCCCCTGCTCGCATCCCAGCTGAGCGATTCGATACCTTGAGGGGACCTTGCTCAGGCTGCACCCCGCCTTTGCCTTGACCGCGCTCCTCGCCCTGCCGGCTCCACTGTTGACCCTGGCCGCCCTCGTGGTGGTGGCGGTCGTGGTTGCCCTCGTGGGTTGGGCCTTGCAGCTGATGCAGGCGGCCACAGACCGGCGTGAGTTCTCCCTGATGCTGGCGGGCTGCATGGTCTGTTCCGCCGCCGTGGGCCTGGCCACCGTGATGGTGATCACCTTCACCAGCCCCGGCCGTCTCGAGGCGCGCGGCCTGCTGCTTCCCTCCCCCAGCGCTGAGACGGGCATCAGCCTCGATGCCCTGGTGCTGCCCTGGGATGGCGAACTCTCCCCCAGTCAGGCCAGCGTCGGTGAAGCCCGGTGATCCGGCGGCGGTCCGCAGCCTGTTCGAGTCCGTCGCCCCCCGCTACGACCAGCTCAATGACCTGCTGAGCCTGGGGCTGCATCGCCTCTGGAAGCGTCAGGCTCTGCTGTGGCTGCAGCCGCGCCCCGGCCAGAGGCTGGTGGATCTCTGCTGCGGCACCGGTGATCTGGCGCTGCTGATGGCGGCGCGGGTGCGCCCCGGTGGTGAGGTGCTCGGACTCGATGCCGCCGCCGCTCCCCTGGCCCTGGCCCGCCGCCGCGCCGCCGCCCAGCCCTGGCTGCCGCTGCGCTGGCAGCAGGGCGATGCCCTCGCCACCGGTCTGCCGGCGGCCTGCATGGACGGGGCCGCGATGGCCTACGGCCTGCGCAACCTGGCCGATCCCGGCGACGGCCTGTGCGAGCTGCGCCGGCTGCTCAGGCCCGATGGCCGCGCCGCGGTGCTCGATTTCCGCCGTCCCGATCCCCAGGCTGGCTTCACGGACGCCGTGGTGGAACGCTTCCAGCGGCTGATGCTCAGCCGGGTGGTGGTGCCGACGGCACGGCTCGCCGGCCTGGAGGCCCAGTACGCCTATCTGCAGGCGAGTCTCGATCGCTTCCCGACCCAGGAGGCGCTGTGCGGACTGGCCCGGCAGGCCGGTTTCCGCCAGGTGCAGCACCGCGCCCTGGCAGGTGGGCTGATGGGTCTGCTGGAACTGGTCGCCTGAACGAGGCCGAGGGCCCAACCCTCACGCCAGCCGAGTGGCGGCAGAGCGGCGCGCGGCGACAGGGAGAATGGCCGCCACGCAGCTCCGACGACCCGCGATGCACTTTCAGGACATCATCGCCACCCTCAACCGGTTCTGGGCTGAGCAGGGCTGCCTGATCCTGCAGCCCTACGACACCGAGAAGGGGGCGGGCACCATGAGTCCGCACACGGTGCTGCGGGCGATCGGGCCGGAGCCCTGGGCCGTGGCCTACCCGGAGCCCTGCCGCCGCCCCACCGACGGCCGCTACGGCGACAACCCCAACCGGGCCCAGCACTATTTCCAGTACCAGGTGCTGATCAAGCCCAGCCCTGATGCCATCCAGGAGACCTATCTGGCCTCCCTGGAGGCCCTCGGCATCCGCGCCGCCGAGCACGACATCCGCTTCGTCGAGGACAACTGGGAGTCACCCACGCTCGGCGCCTGGGGCGTGGGCTGGGAGGTGTGGCTCGACGGCATGGAGGTGACCCAGTTCACCTACTTCCAGCAGTGCGGCGGCATCGACTGCACGCCCGTCTCGATTGAGATCACCTACGGGCTCGAGCGCCTGGCGATGTATCTGCAGGACGTCGAGAGCATCTGGGATCTCTCCTGGGACGGCAACCGCACCTATGGCGACATCTGGCTGCCGTTCGAGAAGGGGCAGTGCACCTACAACTTCGAGGCCTCCAACCCCGAGCGGCTCAAGCAGTTGTTTGCCCTCTATGAGGCGGAGGCGGCGGATCTGGTGGCCAAGCAGCTGCCGGCGCCGGCCCTGGATTTCGTGCTCAAGTGCAGCCACACCTTCAACCTGCTGGAGGCCCGCGGTGTGATCTCGGTGACGGAGCGCACCGCCACCATCGCCCGCATCCGCCATCTGGCCCGCCAGGTGGCCGAGGCCTGGCTGGCGGAGCGCCAGGCCCTCGGCTTCCCGCTGCTGTCGGAGGCCGCGCGGGCTGCGCAGCTGGCGCAACAGGCCGCCGAGCCGGTGCCGGCCTGAGCCGCGTCCGGCCGCCATCACGCTCCAGTCCCGGTGGCTGCGGGGCGCTGCTCCGCCTGACCGGGCGCGGGAATCCTGCCCAGGCAGTGGCACTGCGATGGCATGGTTCCCGCCGCGGCACCCTCCGGACAGCGACGCGCCAGCAGGGCTCCGAGGCTGGCCGCTGCAGCCGTGGGGCTCCTGCTGCTCCTGCTGCTGGGGTTGCGCCTGCAGCCGGCCTCGCCTGCAGCGGCCGATCCGCTGCGGTTGTTGCGCGGCGGCGAGGCGTCCCTGCCGGTGATGCTGCACGGGACCCTGCTGGAGGATCCGCGCCGCCCGCCCGCTGTGGCTGGGGCCCCGATCCGCAGCGTGCTGGCCGGCCCGGCCGCGGGCGCACGGCCTGCCGGGGCCGCAGCGCCGATGGCCCTGCAGCCGCCAGGCGAGGGCTCCTGCAAGGTGCTGCTGGGGATGGATGGAGGTCGCACGGAGCTGGCCTTGGATCCCTGCCCGCCGTTGCGCCAGGGCTGGCAGGTGCGGGTCAGCGGTCAGCTGTCGCGGCTGAGGCCCGCGCCCCATCCGTTGCTGGCGGGCCCTGCCGAGCGGCTGGCCGGCCAGGGGGTGTCCACCCGTCTGCGGGTGGAGCAGCTGCAGGTGCTGGAACGACCCGCCACTCCGATCCTCGATCTGCGTCAGCGCATCGCCGGCCGACTGATCGCCGCCGCTGGGCCTGAGTGTGGTGGTCTGCTGGCGGCCCTGGTGCTCGGCAGTGCCGTCGTGCCGCTGTCGCCGGAGCTGCGCGAGGCCTTCCGGGCCTCCGGGCTGTCGCACGCCCTGGCGGCCTCCGGCTTCCATCTCACGGTGCTGCTGGGCGTCGTGACGGCGCTGGGCCGGCCGCTGGGGCGACCGTTGCGGCTGGCGCTGGCTGCGGGGGCGATGCTGGGCTTCCTGCTGCTGGCGGGCCCGCAGGGATCGGTGGTGCGCGCCGTGCTGATGGGTGGGGTGGCGCTGCTGGCGCTCGAGTTCGGCAGGCGGGCCAGGCCGCTGCCCCTGCTGCTCGCCACCGTGGTGACGATGCTGTGGATTCAGCCGGCCTGGTGGCGCGATGTGGGCTTCCAGCTGTCGGTGCTGGCCACCGCAGGCTTGCTGATCACGGCCTCGCCCCTGGAGCAGGCGATCGCGGCGCGGCTGCCCGAGGGGCGTGGCGGTCGCCCGGGCTGGCTGCGCCGCCAGCTGGCGCCGGCCGTGGCGGTGCCCCTGGCGGCCATGCTCTGGACGCTGCCGCTGCAGTTGCTGCACTTCGGGGTGGTGCCGCTGTACGCGGTGCCGGCCAACCTCGCCGCCGGACCGTTGCTGACGCCCCTGACCCTGGCGGCGATGCTGCTGGCGTTGATGGCGCTGCTGGCCCCACCGTTGCTGCCCCTGTTGCTGCTGCCTGTGCAGCCGCTGGCGCATCTGTTGCTGGCGATCGCCGCCGGCTTCGCCGGCCTGCCGATGGCCCAGTGGCAGACGGGCAGGCCCCTGCCGCTGCTGGTGGCCCTGTTCGCCCTGGCCCTGCTGGGCCTGCTGCTGCCGATGCCGCGACGCTGGCTCCGGCCGGCGGCGGCGCTTCTGTTGCTGGTGGTGGCGGCGGCCCACCTGCAGGCGTTGCGGGCGGACCAGTTGCTGCTGGTGCATCAGGGAGCCATCGGCGCCGGACGTGATCTGCTGCTGGCCCGCAGTCAGGGCCGTGGCGCGTTGGTCAGCAGCCGTGCGGATCGAAGCACCTGCCGGCAGGTGCACAGCCTCAGGACGGGCCTCGGCCTGCCGCGCCTCGACTGGCTGCTGCTGCTCGATCCGGTGGCGCCGGAGGATCCGGCCTGCTGGCGGCAGCAGAGCGCTCTGGTGGTGGCCTACGGCGATGCCAGCCTGCCCCTGGCGGCAGGGGAGCGGCTGCAGAGTCCTGGGCTGGCGGTGCAGGCACTCAGTCAGGACAGCCATGCGCTGCGGCTGGAGCTGGGACGGCAGCGTTGGCTGCTGCTGCCCGACCGGCAGGCGCTGCTGGCCTGGCGGCAGCTGGCGGAGATGCCACCGCAGGGTGTGTGGCTCGGTTTCCGGCCCCGGCCCCAGGAACGACGGGCTCTGCAGCCTGGCGGTTCCGGCCCGGGCTGGCGCTGGATCAGCGGCGCGGTGAGCGACGGATCGCTGCCTGCCCCCTGGCGCGCCAGCGGTGACAGTGGGTGGCTGCAGGCTTCAGGGGGCTAGCGGCCGGTACAATCCCCTCCGGACCTGCAAGCTGCCTTTGGGCAGTGGCTGTGCCCCCACCTGGAGAGGTGGCTGAGTGGTCGAAAGCGAACGACTCGAAATCGTTTGAAGGGCA